>QZIJ01000082.1 GCA_003598975.1 Anaerolineaceae bacterium
CATACTCTGTGCATCTATATCAATCGCCTCCTCGGTAAGCCTGCTTTTCTCCAAATCAAAGCATTAGCTTTCCCGATTTAGCATAAGTCCCTATTAATATAGAAAACGCCAACTCATCATTTTTATTTTCTATCGCCGCTTTAGCAAGCGCAATTGATTCTTTCACTGCCATTGTTTTCTACTCCAATTTTTGGGCGATATCTTCAACTTTCACTATGGGCTGTCTCAAGTTACGCAGAACAGTTTCTCTTTGTCCAGACAGGGGTCAAGCCAGCGTTCGGCGAGGAGTCGCTGATATAACTCGCGGACGATGGGCTTGTCCTGCGAGGCGTGGCAGAGGAAAACACGGAGTTCACGAAGTGGGTCGGGCATGAGGGTGCGTCGCACCTTTCTTAATGGGATTCGGCCTCAGGGTGAATTCTATCTGTTTAATGAAATTTGTCTACGGGTAAGGTGCGACGCACTCGCGCATGGGATCAATCCAGCCTTCGGCGAGGAGTCGCTGGTACAACTCGCGGACGATGGGCTTATCCTGCGAAGCATGGCAGAGGAAAACGCGGAGTTTGCGATCGGGCATTGTGTGTGTTACCCGTTTCTGAATGGAATTCCTGCTTGAGGTTGATTCTATCCTTTTCACGGGATTTGTCTACGGGTGAGCAAGTATAATCGCCATCAACCTATGCCCAACACCTATTTCATCCTCTTCGAATTCATCATCTACATCCAATTTACACTCTGCCTTATCCACGCGTGGAAACATGGCACTGCCAACGTGCTTAAATTGCTCGCAGGCGGTGCATTTGGTGTGTTGCTTGAACTCGCCACCATCCGTCAGTTGAACGCGTACGAGTATGGACGATTCCTGGTCATGGTGCTGGATGTTCCGCTGTGCATTGGCCTCGCCTGGGGCGCGATCATCTACGCCGTCAGTGAATTCTCGGATGCGAGCAGTCTGCCCTACTGGGCGCGTCCCATATTGGACGGTCTGCTCGCGCTGAACATTGATCTCGCGCTGGATGCGGTCGCGATCCGCCTCGGCTTCTGGGACTGGGGACAGGGATTGCACTTTGAATATTTCGGCGTGCCCTTCGCCAATTTCTGGGCATGGTTCTGGGTGGTGTTCTCCTTCTCACTGGGTTATCGTCTGCTCGCCCACCGCGAGGACTGGATCATCACATGGATCTCGCCCCTGCTGGCGCTGGTTGTCGGTCTGGTGGGTGTGGTGTCCACGAATGCCTTGATTACCTTTGTTGCCCCATATGACTTTTACATGTTATCCGTGGGACTCGTACTCGTCAGCGCGTTGCTACTCGTGCTTACCCTGCGTCCACGCTTCAATCTGCGACCTGTCGCGGCGCTGGCGTTTTGGATTCCGTTTCTATCCCACGCCTATCTGCTGATCGCGGGATTGATCTCGGGAGTTATTTTCAGCCCGCCCGTTTTGCTGGTTGTTAGTCTCTTTATGTTTGCGATTGCGCTTTACTTGCATTGGCCGACTGTACGGCTTGTGTTTCAAAAAAGATGATCTGCGAGATTCGGAAAACAAAGACGCCCTCCATCTGGAAGGCGTCTTTTCGTTTACTTTTTTCTCTTCGCCTTGACCGTCACCTTCCCCTTCGGCTTCGGCGCGGACTTTCGGACTGGCTTGGCGACCGTCCGCGTGACTGGTACGCGGGCCTCCACCGTCACTGGGACGGGTTGCAATTCCAGTGGCGTTTCTGCCACGTACGCTTCGCGCAAATTGACAGGCCGCACCTGGCTCCGCACGCGCAAATTGAGAATCTCCACCATAACAGAGAAGCCCATCGCAAAGTAGATATATCCCTTCGGAATCTCCACATGGAAGGCCTCAGCCACCAGGGTAAAGCCGATCAGAAGCAGAAAACTCAAGGCCAGCATCTTGACCGTCGGATGCCGTTCCACAAAACCGCTAACTGACTCGGCCACAAAGATCATTACACCCGCGGCGATGATCACCGCGATAACCATGATTTCGATGTGTTTCACCATTCCCACCGCGGTGATGACCGAGTCCAGCGAGAAGACAATATCCAACAGCATGATCTGGATGATAACGCTGGCGAATGTCGTCCCGACCTTGGCGGAGGCGTGTCCCTGCTCGCCTTCGAGTTTGTCATGAATTTCGCGGGTACTCTTCCACAGAAGGAAGAGACCGCCTGTTAGCAAAACAAGACCTTTGCCTGTAATATCAACATTGACAATTGGCAGGGTGAAGAGTGTTTCATCCAAGCCAATAATGACATACAGGAAAAACAGCAATAGGATGCGCGTGAAGACCGCCATGACGATGCCCGTCGTGCGGGCGCGCGGCTGATCTTTGGGTGGAAGTTTGCTAGAGAGAATTGAGATAAAGATCACATTGTCCACGCCCAGCACGAGTTCGAGTGCCACGAGCGTGACCAACGCGATCCAGGTTTCAGGGTCAGCGATCCAGGTCCAGTTCATAAAAATCTCCTCAATCAGAATGGTTGTATTTTATCAAAACCCCGTTCTCTTTAGGAACGGGGTTTGCCATTCTAGCGGATCTTGAACATCTGGGTCAACTTCATCGCCAGGTTCAGGTCGCCTGCCAGCTTTATCTTTCCCTGCATGAAAGCGGCCATGCCGTCCAGTTCGCCCGTGAAGATCTTGACGTAATCGGACGAGTCGGCGGTGAGCGTCATCTTCGGGGAGGGATGCACACCCTGCGCGGTGACACATTTCCCGTCTTTGATCTCGGCGTACCAGTCACCCGCTTCCGCTCCGCTGAACTTGAACTGGATGGCGGCATCGAGGCCAGGAGCCTTTTCTGGCAGGAAGGCGCCAGGCATTTTGGACATGAGGTCTGAGATTGTTAGAGGCATTTTGTTCTCCTTTTTGTTTCAGGTCTGAAGGTTCTCGAAGATCGCCGCCGCGCCCATTCCGCCGCCGATACACATCGTAACCATACCATACTTGGACTTGCGCCGCGCCATCTCGTAGATGAGTTGCGTCGTCAGTTTGGCGCCCGTGCATCCGAGCGGATGTCCGAGGGCAATCGCGCCGCCGTTGACGTTGACCTTCGACTGGTCCAGGTCGAGCGTCCGCAAGACCGCCAGTGACTGGGCCGCAAAAGCCTCGTTCAACTCGAAGAGGTCAATATCCTCCTTTTTCATTCCCGCGACTTTCAGGGCTTTCGGGATGGCCGCGATGGGACCGATCCCCATCAGCTCGGGTTCGACACCCGCCGAGGCAAACGCCACAAATCGGACCAGCGGCTTGAGTCCCATTTGGACGGCTTTCTCCTCGGACATGACCATCAGCATCGCGGCCCCGTCCGACATCTGCGACGAGTTGCCCGCGGTGACGGTCCCGCCCTCCTTGAAGGCGGGTTTCAATTTGGCGAGGCCCTCAATGGTCGAGTCGCCGCGCGGACCTTCATCCCGCTTCACGGTGAATTTCTTCGTCGTGACCTTGCTGTCCACGTACTCGGTCAGTTCCACATCAATCGGCACGAGTTCGGGATCGAAGAGTCCGCTCTCGACAGCCTTCGCCGCTTTCAGGTTGCTCTGCAGCGAGAACGCGTCCTGGTCTTCGCGGCTGATGCCGTATTTGACCGAGACATTCTCGGCGGTGAGTCCCATGTTGGTGTAATAGTGCGGCAGGTCCTGTGCGAAGTGCGGATTGGGAGAGAACTTGTAACCCATCATCGGCACCATGGACATGGACTCCACACCGCCGCCGATTCCAATCTCGATGTCGCCTGCCTTGACCATGTACGCCACATGCGCCACAGCCTGCACGCCCGATGAGCAATAGCGGTTAATGGTTTCCGCGGGGACGGACTGTGGCAACTTTGTGCGCAGGCCGATCATGCGCGCCATGTTCATGCCCTGTTCACCCTCGGGGAAGGCGCAACCGATCACGAGATCTTCCACCTCGGCAGGGTCAAGACCTGGCGTGCGGTCGAGCAATGCATTGACTGTGACAGCCGCCATTTCATCGGGACGGACCGTAGCCATCCCACCGCGTTTGGCTTTCCCAACGGGGGTTCGGACAGCGGATACGATAACAGCGTCTTTTGACATGGTAAATCTCCTTTAGTTCCGCAACGGCTTGCCCGTCTGCAACAGCGACCACATACGCGCCTGCGTTCGCTCGTCACCGCACAGCGAGAGGAAGGCTTCGCGCTCCAAGTCGAGGATGTGCTGCTCGCTCACCCACGCGGGTTTGCTCAGTTCGCCACCCGCCATTACGTAAGCGAGTTTGGTGGCGATGTGCGAGTCGTACTCGGTGATGTACTTGCCCTCCTTGAACGACCATGCGCCGATTCGCATCGCGTTGTACATATCGCGGCCCGCGGCATAAATCAACTCTGGCGCAGGTGGATGATAACCCGCCGCGGCCATCGCCAGCACTTCACGCTTGGCTTCGGTGAGCAGGTGTTCGCGGTTCATCACAATTCGATCACACGGAGTGAGAATACCCATCGAGCGCGCTTCCTCAGCAGAGGTCGCCACTTTCGCCTGTCCGATTTGCAGGAAGGCGCGTTGCAGGAACGGCAACACTTCGGCGCCGTCGGTCTTCATGGCGGGGTTGATAATGCGGCGCATGTATTCCTTTGTCCCCGCGCCCGCAGGGATGACGCCCGCGCCGAGTTCCACGAGTCCGATGTAGGTCTCGGACGCTGCGACGACGCGCGAGGCGTGCATGGTCACTTCGCAACCGCCGCCCAGCGCCAGTCCCGCGGGAGCGACGACAACGGGCTTCGGGAAGTAACGCATGCGCATGTTCATCTTTTGCAGTTTGTCCACCGCGCCGTTGAGTTGATCCCACATCTGCTGTTGTGCGGCGACGACGACCATAAAGAGATTCGCGCCCGCGCTGAAATTGTCGGCTTCGTTGCCGATCACGAGTCCATCAAAATCCTTTTCCACGCGGTCGAGCGCCTCAGTGGTGATGTTGAAGATGTCGTCGTCGAGCGCGTTCATCTTGGTGTGGAACTCGACAAGCGCCACGCCGTCCCCGATGTCGAAGAGCGACGCGCCCGCGTTCGAAGCGATCATCTTCTTCGTGCCGCGGAAATCTTTAAGGAAGACCATCCCCGCGGGTTTCTTGATCTTGACGTACTTCTCTTTCGAGACGTCATACACGCCGACCTTCTCGTCGTTCTTGTATTGATAGAACGACTCAACGCCCGCCTTCAACATCGCCTCCACCCACTTCGCGGCGGGATAACCCGCGGCCTTCATCCGCTTGACGGTCTCTTTCACGCCGAGCATATCCCACGTTTCAAAGGGACCCGCTTCGTGCATGAAGCCCCAGCGCATGGCGTCATCAATCGGTTTGGCGGTGTCGGCCACTTCGGGGATGATGGACGAGGCGTACTGGAAACTTTGGAGAGTCAGCGCGCTGACGAGTTTCGCCGCCCGATCGTCCGCTTCGAGCATGACCTTGAGGCGGTCGCCGAGATTCTCGAGGTCTTTCGCCGCCTTGACGGAATCAAAGCGCGGCTTGGTCGGTGCGACATGTTCCATCGTTTGCAAGTCAAGCGAATGGAATTCCTTCTTGCCCTCTGCATTGCGGACTTCCTTGTAGAAGCCGACCTTCGACTTATTGCCCAGCCAGCCGCGTTCCACCATCGTGTGGATGAGTTTGTTCGGCGCTTCGGCTTGCAGATATTTCACCGCCAGTTTGTCGTGCTGAACCAGTGGCGCGAGGTTCTTGCCTACGTGCTCCCACACATCCACGCCAACGAGGTCAATGAGGCGGAACGTCGCGGTCTTCGGGTTGCCGATGAGTGGCCCCGTCACCGAATCCACTTCATCCACGGTATAACCGTTCCGCATGATGAAGTCCATGCCGAACGCGCCCGTCCCAAACGCGACGCGGTTGCCGATGAAGTTGGGCGTGTCCTTGCAAAGGACGATTCCCTTACCCAGGCGCACTTCCCCGAACCACGAGATGAACTCGGTGACATCTTTCGATGTGTCCGCAGTCGGGATGATCTCCAACAACTTGAGATACCTCGGCGGGTTGAAGAAGTGCGTGCCGAGGAAGTGTTGTTTGAAACCCTTCGAGCGGCCCGCCGCAATGTCCTTGACGGGGATGCCCGACGTGTTGGTGCTGACGATACACGTCGGCTTGCGGACTTCATCAACGCGCGTCATCAAGTCCACTTTGATCTTGAGGTTCTCCACAATGGCCTCGATGACCCAATCCGCTTCGGCGACCGCGTCAAAATCGTCTTCGAGATTTCCGAGCGAAACGAGTGTCTTCAGGTCCGCGCCCATCAAGTTGGCAGGTTTCGCTTTGAGACAGCGATCCCACAACTCAGTGACGATCTTGTTGCGCGCAGCCTTGCTTCCCTCAGGCGCGTCCTTTGGGACGATATCGAGCAGGGTCACGCGCACGCCCGCGTTGGCAAGATGCGCCGCCAGCGACGCGCCCATCGTCCCTGCGCCGATTACAACTGCTTTGTTGATTTGGTAGTTCATGTGTTCTCCTTCGGACAAGAAGCGATAATCGAACTTCGGTATTCGATATTCGGTCTCATGGCTTTGACTTTCGAGCATCGAATACCGAGTTATCGACTATCGCTACCTCAACTCCGCTCCCGAATATCCAAGTATCTGCCTCGCCACCACCAGCCGATTGATCTGCCCCGTGCCCTCGTAGATGTCCGTGATCTTCGCGTCGCGGAACCACTTCTCGAGCAGGAACTCGCGGCTGTAGCCGAGCGGACCGAGGATCTCGACGGCCTTCTGCGTGATCTTCGTGCCAACGTCGCCCGCCTTCACCTTGCTCATCGAAGACTCGAGCGCGTTGTGCTTCTTATTGTCCGCCATCCAAACTGCCTTCAATACCATCAGCCACGCGGACTTGAGCATGATCTCGCAGTCGATAACTTCGCGCTCGATATTGGTCAACTTCTGACGCGGGACGCCATAGCGGATCTGGACTCCGTTCTCGGCGAGTTTTTCCTTCAGGAACTCCAACGCGGCACGCGCGACGCCAAGTCCGGCCGCGGCCACGAGAGGTCGCGTCGCATCGAACGTGGCCATCGCGCCCTTGAAGCCTGTGGTCGTCTTCTCGACAGTGGGACTGCCAAGGATGTGATCGAATGGCACACGCGCATCCACCAGCGAGATGGAGGCCGTATCGCTGACGCGGATGCCGAGTTTGTGCTCGAGTTTCGTGACTTTGACTCCAGGTGTCCCCGACTCGACCACGAACGAGCGCATACCGGCGCGTCCCGCAGACGGGTCAATCGAAGCCCAGACAACGATGAAGCCTTTACCAAGTTTTTCGTACTCGGTAATGGACTTGTCGCCCGAGGTAACGAAGATCTTCTCACCGTTGAGAACCCATTCGTTGTTCTTTTCATCCAGCACGGCGCGCGTGCGGATGGACGAGGTATCAGAACCCGCGCCCGCCTCGGTCATGCACATGGCACCCATGGTGGGCTTCTCTTCAACAAAGCGCGCCAGGAACTTGGCCTTCTGTTCAGGTGTGCCAGCCGCCTGCACAGCCGCCGCGCCCAATCCGCCACCGGGCGTGATCAGGTACATGCCTGCGTCGCCCCAGGAGAGCATCTCCATCTGAGTCGCGAGCATCTGATAAGCAATGGGCGGACGTTTCTCCTTGCTTTCCTCACCGCCATTGCTTTTTTCCTTCGGTGCCAGCGACCCCACACCCATGGCCTTCATGGCCGTGTGCATGAACTCGATATAGTCCCAGGGAATCTCGTGCTCATGCTCGTCAAAGTAGCGCGACTTGGCACGCATCATCTCTTCGGCGACGGTCTTCAACACAAATTGCGTTTGCACAATTGGTTTGGGAGTTTCAAATTCGATAGTCATGTCAGCCTCCTACACCATCGTAAATCCAGTAAACATGGCAAAGCCACGGCCTTCACGCATCCACATTTCCACGGGATGCTCGCGGATGTAGCCATGCCCGCCCAGGATTTGCACGGCGCGGTCCGTGACCATCATCGCCATGTCGGCCGCGCCCGTCGAAGCGAGATACGCCTCGATGAAGGCGTCATCCTTGACTGTGTCCAGTTTCCAGGCGGCTTCCCACATCAGCAGGCGCATGGCCTCGATCTCTGTCCGCATCTCGGCCAGCATGAAGGCGATGGCTTGCTTCTGTGCGATCTTCACGCCGAAGGCTTCGCGCTCCTTGGCATAATCGCGCGCGTAGTCGAACGCGGCGCGCGCCACCCCAACGGCGGCCGCGGCGTTGGCAACGCGCATCGAAGCCAGGACCCGCTCAAAGTCGAAACCTGAATCGCCGCCGATCCGATTCGCCTTCGGGACCTTCACCCCGTCCAGTTTGACGCGGTACGTCGGCAACGCGTTCAGTCCGAGCATCTTCTCCGCTTCATCACTGACCGAGAGACCTGCCGCGCCTTTGCTGACAACGAATCCCTGTGTGACGCCTTCGAGCGCGGCGTAGACGATCATCGCTTCCGCCTCTTTCGCGAACGGGACGTAAGCCTTCTCGCCGCTGATGATGTACCCGTCACCTTTGAGCGTCGCGGTTGTCTTGAGCGCCAGCGGATCAAAGTCGAACGCGAACTCGATCAGCGCGGACGTGTAGGGAGTCCAGTTTCCCTCGATGACCTTCGGCAGGTACTCCTGCTTCTGCTCCTCGGTGCCGCCAAGCAAAATCGGAAGCGCGAACAAGTTCGGGGTCCCGACCGCGATCGCACCCGCCAGGTCGCCGAAGGCCAGTTCCTCACCCGCCAACGCACCCGTCACGGCGGAGCGATCCCCAAATCCGCCGTAGGCCTCGGGGATGGAGGCTTGTAGGACACCAAGTTCCCACCCCTTGGCGACCAGTTTCGGAGGCAACAGCCTGCCCTCCTCCGCTTCCCGCGCCGCGGGGCGCAGGTCGTTGACCGCGTACTTGCCCACCGCGTCGATCAACATTTTTTGTTCTTCACTTGGTTCAAACGAATACATAAGCCCTCTCCTTTGGTAGTAGTTCCGTTTCGGGAACGGATTGGGAACAACGATATCGAATGACAGGAGTGTCTTCGAGTTCGCCTAAATTGGAAATCTCCAGCCAGCCGCGCTGGTAGAGATATTCAACGTACGCGCCCGTCTTTTCCAGGACGAGCAGGGAGTTGTAGCCGCCGATCTCGCCATAGAGCAATTTGCAAACATTCGCGACCGTGTTTGGCTCGACAAACCCGTCCAGCGTTTGGCGCAGACGATGAGCCAGATTGACTCGAATCTCCGCGATGCGCACCTGCGGATTCAAAATCGGCGCGTCGTGTCCCGACAGGACGAGGGCCGCGCCCTCCGACCAGCGTTCAAACAGGGACAACGACTCGAGGTAGTGATTGACTCCCATGAACGGAGTCAGTTCCTCGGGAGATTGGTGCGGCGTCACCCCCTCGACGACGAGATCGCCGCAAAAGACGACATCATCCAATTTGATGGCGACATGTCCAGGGCAATGACCTGGGACGTGCAGCATCTCGAACGGGCCAACGCGCATGTCTGCGGCTTCGTAGGTGAAATCCACAGGGACGGAATGGTAAACCGATTTGGTGAAGCGATACATGCGGAGCAAATCTGCGCGCGCCTCATCGCTGACGCCCCATTGCTTCATGAAGGCTTCGAGCCGCGGCTGGACGACCGCCAGTCGTTCCTCGTGATGCGCCACCGTCTGGTAATCCAGTTCATGCACACCAATGCGCGCTTTGGTCACATCGCGCAAACGGACGATTCCGCCGAAGTGGTCAATGTGTCCGTGCGTGATGAGGATGTGTGTAAGATCCGCGAAGGTGACGGGATGACCGAGCGCCGCGCCCGCCTGGTCGAATCCCGCCTGTAAAGTCTCGTGACTGCGCTCGCTTCCCGATCCCGCGTCGATCAGCACGGGCAAGTCTCCCGCCTGCACAAGATAGGCGTACGCGTAAAAACTCGGAAATGCCTCCACAGGAATCGCAAACACCCGCGCCCCACGCGAGGTGGTGAAAGATTGGAAGGAGGGAGAAGTGGTCATCTTTTCTTGCCACCGATTACAAGGATTTTCACTGATTAAAAATCCGTACCAATCGGTGAAATCTGTAGCTGAGTTTTTTATTTCGAAGTCAACAGACCGTGATAGAGCAAATCCACATATTGGTCAGCAATATCCTGGATGGAGAGTTCGCCTTTCGGGCGGTACCAGGTGACGGTCCAGTTCAAGAGGCCGAGCAGCCCGCGGACAGTCAGCGCAGAATCGGGACAGTGAAAAGTCCCCGACGCGACGCCCTCGGAAACGACATCCCGCCACAGAGCCTCGAACTTGTCACGGTTCGGGATGTGGCGGGTGTGTTGCTTGGGTTCAAGCGAACGATGCTCGAAGAGAAGCACGGACGCAAGGTCGGCATTCTCAGCCAGCAATCGCAGATAGACGCGGGTCATCTCGCGCAATTTTTCATCCGCAGGTGAAGGGCGGGTAGCAATGGGCGCTATCTGTTCAGTGAGCATCTCGATGGCGCGATCCAGCAGGGCCAACAGGATCTCCTGCTTGCTGGAAACATGGTGATAAAGACTGGCTTTCTGCAATTTAACCGTCTCTGCAATATCGGCCATCGAAGCGGCGTGAAAACCCTTCTTGCGGATCACCTGCGCGGCGGCGTCGAGAATGTCATCACGATTCATAGAGGCTCCCTACCGAACGGTCGGTAGGGATATTATACACACTGGACGGGAGGAGTCAAGATTTACGTACAGGGAAATTCGAGGTGTTACAATGTCGCCAAGCGAAGGAGTTTCAATGCGCAGTGAAAAGGAAATTTTCCAACTTATCCATGAATTCGCCAACCGCGACGAAAACATCCGCGCCGTTGTTCTGAACGGCTCACGCGCCAATCCCAACGCCAAGCGGGACGCGTTCCAGGATTTCGATGTCGCCTACCTCGTGCGCGACGTCCACCCCTACCTCCGCAACTGGGACATTGTCCGCTTTTTCGGGGAACCGATGATCGTTCAGTTGCCAGAGGATATGAACCGCCCTCTGGCAAACGGCGACAGTCATTACTCCTACTTGATGCAATTCATGGACGGCAACCGCATTGATCTGAGTTTCTTCCCGCCCCAGCAATGGGACAGGCCGATGATAGACAGCTTGGCCGTCCCCCTACTGGACAAGGACGGTGTGCTCGCCAACCTTCCTCCATCGAGCGAACGCGATTACCTGCCAAAGCCTCCCACCGATAAAGCCTTCCAGGATTGCTGCAACGAGTTTTGGTGGGTCAGCCCTTACGTGGCAAAGGGTCTCTGGCGCGGCGAATTGATCTATGCCAAATCCCTGCTCGATGATGCCGTACGCGAGCAATTGATGAAGATGCTCGTCTGGTATTTTGGGGTCAAGACTGATTTTAAAAAAGCGCCTGGAAAACACGGGAAGAATTTCAAGGATGTATTCGATGCCGCCACAATGACGGAAATTGAGAAAACCTACGCGGGCGCAAATTTCGAACACATTTGGGAATCCCTGTTCGTGATGGGAAATCTCTTTCGCCGCATCGCGCTGGAAGTGGCGTCCAAATCCGGCTTCGAATATCCCCAGGGAGACGATGACCGCGTCAGTGCACACTTGCGCCACGTGAAAGAACTCCCAAGAGACGCAACCGAGATTTACTGAGCCGACATTCCCCCGTCAATGAAATCCAAACGCATTGTTGTTCTTCTCGTTCTTCTCGCCAGCATTTTTTCGATCTGGCTTTACTTCTTCTACGATCTCCCCAGCGTGGACTCTCTCTCCTCGCGCCTCATCCAACCTTCCGTCCGCATCACGGACCGAAACGGGGTACTGCTCTACGAGCTCATCCCCTCCGAGGGCGGACGTCACGCCGCGCTTGCGTTCGAGTCCATGCCGCAGTGCATCAAGGATGCAACCATCGCGGTCGAAGACAGGAACTTCTACTCCAACCCTGGCGTGGACATTGAGGGGATCGTCCGCGCTTTTTGGATTAACTTGCAAGGCGGCGAGACGCTGGCAGGCGGAAGCACCATCACGCAACAAGTGGCGCGCAACATCTTGCTCACGGATGAACTCGGTACGCGCTCCCCGCGTCGCAAAGTACGCGAGATCGTCCTTGCGTGGCAGATGACGCGTCAACTCTCCAAGGATGAAATTCTCGCGCTATATTTGAATCAAACCTATTACGGCGGCATGGCCTACGGAATCGAAGCCGCGTCCCAGACATTTTTCAGCAAGCCTGCCTCCGAACTGACTCTCCCCGAGTGCGCACTTCTCGCGGGATTGCCGCAATCGCCAGGCGGTTACAACCCATTCACAAATCCCGAAGCCACGCGTGAACGTCAACGCGTCGTGCTGGGCTTGATGGAAAAAGATGGGTACATCATATCCGAGGAGCGCGCTCTCGCCGAAGAGACAATCCTCCATTACACCGAAACGCCCTACCCCATCCGCGCGCCGCATTTTGTGTGGATGGTCAAGTCGCAGATTGATGCATTGGAAGCAAACGGCAAGATAAATCTTGCGGTACAGAGTCTCGTTATCCGCACCACACTTGATTTGAACATCCAGCAGATCGCAGAGGAAGCCATCACGCGTCAGCTGCGGGAATATCGCGAACGCGCACCCGAACAAAACGTCAATAACGCCGCGGTGGTCGTGCTTGAGCCACACACGGGCGAGATTCTCGCGCTGGTCGGCTCGGCGGATTATTTCGACGAGTCCATCGCGGGTTCGATCAACATGGTCATCTCGCCGCGCCAGCCTGGCTCGGCTTTCAAGCCATTCCTGTATGCACAGGCGCTCGACCCGCGCGGCCAAAATCCCTGGACAGCCGCCACCCCCATGCTCGATGTGACGACCACCTTCCCCACGCACGAAGGCGCGTCCTACACGCCGAAAAATTACGATGGTCTCGAGCACGGTCTCGTCCCTGTGCGCGAATCCCTCGCCTCCTCGCTCAACATCCCCGCGGTGCTCACACTCGAACACGCGGGCATCTCGAACACAATCCACTTCGCGCAACAATTGGGTATCACCACCCTCGGCGACCCAAACGAATACGATCTTTCCCTCGCTCTCGGCGGCGGACAAATGTCCCTGCACGAACTGACCTCCGCCTACGCCGTTCTCGCGGACGAAGGCATCGCGACCGACCATCCCATCATTCTCGACATCCGTGATGCGGATGGGACTCTGCTTCTCGAGCCGACTCCTGCCTCCTCGCGTCAAATCCTGGACCCGCGCGTAGTCTGGCTCCTCAGCGACATCCTCGCTGACGACGAGGCGCGCGCCATCGGCTTCGGACGCAACTCCACGTTAAAGATTGACCGTCCCGCCGCGGTCAAGACGGGCACGACCACCAACTTCCACGACAACTGGACAATTGGCTACACGCCAGACATCGTTGTCGGAGTGTGGGTCGGCAACAGCGACTACAAAGCCATGAAAGACGTGACGGGTCTCACGGGCGCCGCGCCCATCTGGCACGAAGTGATTCGCAAAGCGTTAGAGGGCAAACCCAAGTGTGAGTTCGCGCGTCCCGATGGACTCGTCCAAGTGAAAGTCTGTGCACTCTCAGGTCTGCTTCCCACCGAATTCTGCGACCACACCCGCGTCGAATGGTTCATCGCAGGGACAGAACCCACCCAATCCGATACCATCTACCAGCAAGTGACGATTGACACGCTGACAGGTTCTCTCGCGGACGCGTCTACTCCTGCGGACCGCGTCCAAACCAAAATTGTTCTTGATCTTCCCATCACCGCACATCCCTGGGCACGCTCGCAGGGTCTCCCACTACTGGCGGACATTCCCCAGACGGGCGAAACATCCCAGCCGCAGATCGCACTCATCTCCCCGCGACCAAATTCCACCTACCGATTCGATCCCGCGTTCGACGCGTCCGCACAGAAACTACTCATCGAAGCCGTCGTCGGCGCGGGGGTTTCCGAAGTCACGATCTGGGCAGATAGCGTCCCGCTCGCCACATTGACCGAGTCGCCGTATCAGGCGTGGTGGCAACTCTCCGTGGGCGAGCATAGATTCTGGGCAACAGGACTGACGGCTAACGGAGAAACCGTCACCAGCGAAGTGATCGTGGTGACGGTTTCCGATTAGTAAATCTATTTCGCTTCTTTCAACGCGCGTTCCAACAAATCTGCGACGCTGAGTTCTCTCGCCCATTTTTGCAAATAATCCAATTCCAGTTCACCCGCTTGAGTCTTCAATACACCAAGAATATCGCGCCATTGGCGATCCGAGACTTCGCCTCCCATGCGATACCATTCGAGTTTGGCAAGAACGATATCTTCTGGACTGACAACATAAACGCTCTGTTCGGGATCAGTAGCAATGACTGATGTTCTTCGTCTAGCGAGTTGCATCTGGTCGAAAGTGCGCAACTTGCAGATGAAAACATCAACCTTGAAGGCAGTTTCATAATGGATCAGATTGAAACTGCCATGATGCTCAATGGCATCCTTCATCATTTCGTCATCAGCGTAAAATTCCTTCGAGAGGGCGGCAACCAGCGGTTGAATATGTTCCAGTTTCATATCCGCCACAATATCCACATCAAGCGTGGAGCGCATAATGCCGTGCAAGGAACTGGCAAGCGAACCGCCCACAGCATAAAGAATGTTGATGTTTTCCAGAGTTTGTGTAACAAGCAACGTGATTCGTGTGGCTTCACCTTGCATGGTCATAGACCTTTCGCGCCAACTCTGCGCCAAGCATGATGTCCGCCAACATCCGATGGATTTGTTCAGGCGTTGCTTCTGGATGACGCTGTTTTATCCCATTGATCGCCAGCGTTTTGACAGTTTCATTCAGGCTGTCTATCATGGCAAATTTTCGCCATGCAGGCATGCTCCGAACAAACTTGATCTGCAGGGCTTCCATTTTTGGATGCGTATCAGAATACAACGCGCTCATAATCAAAATTATAGCACGGTAAGGAAAGACAACCGACCGTGGTTTACAAAACGGACTCCGAGAATCGACTTCTCGGAGTCCGTTTTCAATCCGCTTATCCGTCTCCCCATCTACTGACCGCTACGGCTTCACCACAAACACCGTCCCGTCTCCTCTTCCATACACATCGGGGAAGTAGAACTCGTACGCCGTGGTCGGGATGACGTTGAATGTCCCAGCCGTGCCCGCGCGGGCGAGATAGGTGAAAACGTACGTTCCCGCGGGTAGGTAATCGGCGGAGAGGACGACCTTCTCGTCGCGGAGTTCGGTGTGGGTAAAGTACCACCAGCCCCAGCCTTTACGAGCGAAGTCAGTGACAGTGTAGGTCGGCGGGACCTGGACATCCGTCAGCAGGGACGAGTCCACGGCCTCGAGACCAGCGGGGAGCGGATCGTTGACAACCACGTAGTGCAACGCGGCGGGAGCGACGATGGTGACGCGCACGCGGACGAGTTCGCCGCGCGCGATTTCGCTGATGGGTTTCTTGGCATCGTCGAGGGTGAAGTATTGCCGCGAGACGATGATGCCGCGATCCAATGATTTGACATCCTTTACGGACAACTCGGCATTGAGATAGGCTGTGTAATACAGGTTGCCCGTCCCTGCACCGCGGGCGATGACAAGGTAATTCACCTGCTCGGAAAGTTGTTCGTCCGTGATCTCCACGTTGACGGGGGAGGTCAGATTCTCGGCACCGACTTGTCCCTGCGCGAGCGCGTCGCCATTGAGACCGACCGCGTAGGAATAACTGGATTCAAATTCCTTCGAATAGGTCAGCCAGTCGGTGAGGGCGAGTAAAGTCCACGCAGTATCCTGGGTGGAACCCCAGCCGTCAGAGCGGCGATGCGCCATCAGCCAGCGGACGGCGTCAGTGGTGTGGGCCGCTTCGGGGTTGATCCGAACGAACGCGTCGAGCACGATGGCCGTCGAACGGAGGTCGGTGTTCCAGTTCCAGTAGTCGGTCTCAGCCTCCTCCCAGTGCGCGCCCGAGGCAGAAAGCACAGCCGCGGAGGTCAGGTCAGACATCAACGTTTTGACGCGTGTGCTCTTCGGGTCATCCTTGAAGAACGCCTGCGCAAGGTAGGCTTTGCCGTAGTTACCGAGATGCGAACGGTTTTCGTAGAGGAAGTTCGCGGGAGTGTACGGCAGTTCGCCCGCGCGGGTGAGCACGTAAACGATGAAGGCCTGACGGTTGTATTGCCACTGCGCGTCGTTGCGGTCGAGGCGCGGCATGTGTTCGAGCAGATAACCAATGGCATTGCCGTACACGTCTTCGTCAATCGCGTAACCTGTTGTGCGCGCTTCGACGAGGCCGAGCAAAACGTACGCCGTGGTTTGCGGGTCGCTTTCCTGTCCGTCCCACCAGTTCCAGCCGCCGTCGTAAATTTGTTTGGCGTAGATGCGTTGGAGCGCGGTGTTGACCTGCTTGTCAAGTTTGTCGCGCAATTCTTTGGAGGGCTGGCCCGCCAGTTCGAGGGCGCGCAACGCCGCCAGGTTCGGCAGGATACGCGAGACGGTCTGCTCCATGCAGAGATATTCGAAATCGTCGAGCGCTTGCAGGCCGTCCACCATCGAGGCCGCGAGCGAGGGAGAGAGTTCCACGTTGACGGTCGCGGATTTGTACGGGATGGACGCGGGCATCGCGATCGCTTCGGTGACGGAGCTCGCGTCTCGCAACACGCCCGACGTTCCGACGGTCTCTTCGACGTGGAAGGTGTACACGGGGATTCCTTGCGCGTCCAGCGTGCCGACGGCGGGTTTGGCCGCATCCGAATATTTGCCACCCTCCGCGCTGACAGTGAGATCGACGCGCGTCGCGCCGCTCTTGACTTTCACATCCCACGTCACATATTCCTGCTGGCCCGCGCCAACCTCAACGGTCTGCTCGACATCGGATTGGAGCTCGACTCCCTCCGCTTCCAGTTTGACCTTGACGGTGAGCGGTTCCTTCGTGTTGTTGTGTACGCTCGCACCCACCCGCGCCGAATCTTCGACGATGAAGAAACGCGGCGCCTGCGCATTGACAAGCAACGGCTTACTGCTGACAATCTCGTGAATCTCCTCGCCGACGAGGGAATCCTTGGTGACGGCGCGCGCTTTCATCTGCCAAGTGGTCAGGTTTTCGGGCAACATCACGGTGACTTTTGCCTTGCCGTTCTTGTCGGTTTCCACCTGCGCTTCGTAGAACGCGGTGTCACGGAAATCCTGCCGCACGGTCATCACGCCAAATTCACCTCCGCCCTTTCCGCCGCCGCTGCCCGCTCCTTCGCCGAGGGCGGCCGCTTCTCGATAGTTTTCGTTGAAATTGTCCGCGCTGAGCACAATGCCAAGAGATGTGATGACGCTCAAAGCGCGTTCAGGGTAGAACGCCGAAAGGATGGGCGGCGTGTTGGTCGGCGCAAGGGCGAGAACGGCTTTATCCACTAGCGCCAGCGAGACTTCAGCCTGGACTGGCTTGCCCGCGTAATCCTTGACGGTGACGGTGTACGTCACTTTGTCGCGCGGCCCCGCGGACTCTTTATCCGCTTCGATGGACACGCTCAATTCCTGTTGCCTCAAATCCACATCCAGCCGCGCCATGCCGACTTTGAAATCGGGACCCGATTCCTCGTCCGCACCTTTGATGACGACGACGGACACATACGCGACAGGAGCCATGTCTTTGGTGATAGGCAATTCATAGATGGTGGAATTACCATCCAACTTGATGACTTCCTGTTTGTAGATGTGACCGCGCTCATAAGTGACCAGCGCGTAATGCTCGCCTTCAAACGGTTGGGCAATGAGCAGTTTGGCGGTGTCACCCACCGAGTAGAAATCCTTGTCCTTCACAAGTTGGAAGGTGCGGTCGTTCGTCTGCTGCCACGGGATGTATTCTCTGCCCGCCACCCAGATGAATTGCGATGACTTCTGCTGGTTGCCCTCTTCATCCTCCACATGGACAATGGCCTTGTAGACTCCGCCCTGCTTCGGCGTAAACGAGACCTGGGCGCGGCCATCCTTATCGGTGGTCACTTCCAATTCCGTTTCCACGGGGACATCCTTCACAGTCGTCACCCAGCGGAGGGTGTCTTGCGCGTCCTTTTCCTGGACGCTGTACCACTCGCGGCGGACGATATCCACTGTCAATTTCTGATTCGCGATGGGACTCGACTCCCAATCCAACACGACGAGTTCGAACACAGATGGGAGGTTTTCCACGCCGACGTAACTCTGCGAGCGGATCCCCGCGTAGATGAGGCTGGGGTGCACGTGGACACTTGTGCTCCCGCTGACAAGATTCCCCGAAACGTCCGTCACGTTGGCCGAGAAGCGGACTTCGCTCCCGTTGGTGTGCTTGCCGAGAGTGGCGGTCTGCGAAATTTCGAGATGGCCGTTCGAGTCGAGTTTATCCTTTCCCTCGTCGAGGGTGGTGGTCGGTGCGAAGGATTCGGGCCTGTCGAAGTCAAAGTCAGAGAAGGAGAAGTTTGAGAATTCACGAGCAGGCGTAAAGGTCGAGGAGGAAGCGGAGAGGAACCAGTCCACATCCGCGCCGCCGACGAATCCGCCAGAGTAGTAGGTCGCATCCACCGCGAGGGTGTACGGGTCGCCCGCGAGAACGTCCGTCAAGTTGGGCACCGCGTTCACTTCAAATTCGGGTTTGCGATATTCGGCCACGCGGAAGGAATGATATGCAAACGACGTTTCGTCGGCCTTCTCGAATCGGACGGTGACATCATACGTGCCGAGTGAAACTTCCTCGCCAAGTTTGTATGCAAGTGCGAACGTGCCCATCTTGTTGAGCGCCACTTCCTGCTCGTAGAGTGTCTCGCCTTCGAAACCGATCGTCACCCAGACCGAATCCTGCTTCGGCAGGCTGTAGTGCAGGTCGTCGTTCTGGCGGACGATGCCCTTGATGAACACATCCTGATTCGGACGGTAGATCGGCCGCTCGGTGTAAACGAACGCGAAGGGCTGGTTGGGCGAAGTCCAGTAATCCTGGTTGATACCGAAGTCACCCGCAGAGACGCCGCTCCCCCAATGCTGGGCGGCAAACGCGAGGCGATCCTTGCTCTCGGTGCGCACGTAATACGGCTCGTCCAAATCCTCCGCGTAAGCAAGGCCGTCCCTGTTCGTGGTGGCCGTGCCCAGTTGTTTGCCATCCATATCGTAGAAGATCACTTTTACGTTGTTGACAGGCGCGCCTGTCTCAAGGTCTGTCAACCAGACGAGTGATTCGCTCTCGGTGGCCTTGAATGTAATGTTATCGGTGGCAATGATGACGACCGCCCCTTGCAGGAAGTTGGTGGTTGATTTGAAAGGCTCGGCCTTCACGCCAATGAAATAATAGCCAGGCGCGAGCGGCTTCCCCGCGGCATCCTGCAACTCATATTCTGCGATCTGCGAGTCGTTCAGCGGCACATCCAGATCGGGTTTCCACGTGCGAATGGCCCGTCCTTTCGGCGCGAAATTTTCGGATTGGATGTCCCCGCGTTGGAAGCGGATGAACTCGTCGGACGTGACCGAATAAAGGAGGATTTCCGCCGAATCAAGATTGGTGTACTCAAAAAAGAAACTCTGGTCGCCGCCGACGCGATAGATCAGCGACTGCGGAATGGCGAGATACGCGGATGGGTATTTTTTGCCCGTGGCGAATTCCCACGAATATCCCGAACTGATCGCGTTTCCGTAATTATCCGCCATGCCAGGCAGGGTGCGCACGATATAGTCGGTGGACGGCTCCAGCCCGATGATATTCAACGTCCAATCGTATTCGTTGTAATAGAAACGCGCTTCCTCTTTGGGTGCGGGCGAAATTTGAATACGGTTCTTCAGTGTGTCGAAATCCATCGGCGAACTGAATTGGATCGTCGCCCAGGCATCGTAATATTCCTGCGTGGAGTTCGGCACAGGCGTCACACTCAGGATGCGCGGCAGTGGCAACGTGGAGAATCGGAACGCCAACCCGTCCGCCAGCGGACTGCCATCTTCGGCCAACGCGGTCTTCGCAATTTCGAACTGGTAATAGGAAGATAAACCATAAAATCCTTCGGGCGTAACGATGAGTGAAGTGTCGTTATCAGCCCATTTAAATTTCACTGGGAAAGGTTTGCCTGATTCGCGGTTAGTCAGATTCACAGCGGCTTCCGTGGAGGCCTTGTCCATCGGCTGAAGGAAATTAACTAAAAAGCCTTGATCGAGCCGAACGTTCTCGATGTCCATCGGCGGATTGGTTTCGCCGTTGACGAGCGAGAAGAAGGCGATGCCAGGCGCGCGCGTGGCAAACTTCCAGACGTAGGACTCGCCGAGCGACATACCCAACGTGTCAGACAGCCCCGCGTCCACGCTGACCAGGTACGGGGTTCCGCTACTGAGGCCCTTCTCTGGCTGAAACACATACACGGACGAGGAGACCCACTGCCCCGTCCCCGCGACCTCGGGCTGGATGGTGAGCGGCTGGGGCAAATCCTTCTGCTCCTCGGCAATTGTCACAGGGACGATGGGACGGTTGAAGATGACCGTGATGGTGGAATCCAAATCCACTTCGGCAGTATCGGGCGCGGGGAAGACCTGTCCGACGGTGAGTGACTCAACCGTCACAAATTCGGCGCGGACGCCCTCGGCCAGCGCGACGCTGTCCGCGCTTTTTGCGGAGGCCGAAACGGAGGCAACATAGATCGAAGCAGGAGCCAGCAAATCGTCAGGCGTGAAGCGGAGGGTACGCGCGTCGGGCCAGGAAATTGTCCCCGCGACTGGGTCGCCATTGGAGTCGGTCAACGCGAAGGCAGAGTCCGCGGAGGCGGAATCCATCTCACGATCAAAGATGAGGTCGAGGGCTGAATCGAGAAGGAGACGCTCGCCCGCAACGGGAAGTTGTCCCACGAGGCGCGGCATTTGGCTGACGGTGGGAACGACGGGCGGAGGCTGGAGCGTGGGCGTCACTTGCCCGCACGAGGTCAGGATGAACGATGCAAGGAGGAGAATGGAGAGAATTTTTTTCATGGCACACCTTTGTTCGTAGTATGCACCCTGTCAAGGGCGGTGTCAAGTTGATAATTGAGGGCTGATGATTGAACGAAATGAAGTTGGAAAGAGTTCCGCAAAAGAACAACCCGCTCTCGAATGATAGCGGGTTGTAGAACAAATCGCCGATTTATTCCGTTGGTGAGCAAATTGACAATTTGCTCTACTTGCTCATTTCGGCTGGCGCGGCTTTCTTCTCGCGGCGGGCTTTCCACCACTCGATGCCGATGGGGACGACCGAAATCAGGATGATGGCGATGATGACAAACTCGAAGTTGTGCTTCACCAGAGGGATGTTGCCGAAATAGTAACCCGCCAGCGTGAACAACGCCACCCAGGTGATGCCGCCGATGATGTTCCAGCGGAAGAAAAAGCCGTAGGACATTTTGCCGATGCCCGCCACGAAGGGTGCGAAGGTGCGGACGATGGGGACGAAGCGCGCGAGGAAGATGGTCTTGCCGCCGTGTTTTTCAAAGAAGGCGTGGGTCTTGTCGAGGTACTCCCGTTTGATCCACTTGATGTTGTAGGCGCGGTCGCCGAGGTAGTGACCGATCCAGTAGTTGACCGTGTCGCCGAGAACGGCGGCGGTCATGAGCAGGATCAGCAAAACCCAGACATTGAGTCCGCTATCGAGGGCGGCAAATGTCCCCGCGGCAAAGAGCAGTGAATCGCCTGGGAGGAAGGGGGTGACGACGAAGCCCGTCTCCATGAAGATGACGAAAAAGAGAATGGCGTAGGTCCACGTGCCGTACTGGCTGATGATGTCGGCCAAATATACGTCGAGGTGCAGAAAGAGGTCGATCAGAAATTTAATGGTGTCCATTGGTTTCTCACTGGGTGGGATGCAGGCGGGCATTATAACCAGTTTTTGATATTTGGTGAGTGGTTGGCGGGCAGGCAGGTTTCACCGAGAAACTCGAAAATTTCAGTAAGAAACTTTCGAATTAAACCAAGAAACTCTTTGGTTAAGCCAATAAACTTTGGAGTTAAGCCAGGAAACTCTCAATTCAAACGCAAATTGACAGTCACTTCGTAGTGACTGTCAATTTAAAGCCCAGATGTGGATGGTATGAATTAGAAACCGAGCAGACCCACCAGTACTAAGACCCTATCCGTAAATTAGTCATGGGAGCACATTCTCCAGAGGATCAAGGCGCAAGCAAAATAGATAAACGCCAGCCAGTTACTCGATTTCTTA
>QZIJ01000024.1 GCA_003598975.1 Anaerolineaceae bacterium
GTGCCGATCGCGACGTCGGTCCAAGTCCTGGAAAACGCGCCCTTGGTCGCGGTGATATCGTAGCGCCCGCCAGCGACGTAGAAGAACGCGAAGCCGTTGGCATCCGCGGTCACAGGGTTTGAGAGCCCGCCTGTGCCCGCCCGATTGCTCTTGAGCGTCGTTACGAGATTGCCGGTCGCAGTATGGCGCACGGTCACCGTCGCCGCGGGCTGGACGTTACCGGCCTCGTCAACGATGGTGGCCTGCCAACGGCGTAGCACAGTCATGCCTTCCTCGCAGTCTGCGCAATCGGCGGCAGCATCTTGGACGAAGGTGGCAACAGGTTCGGCAATGAAGCCTGCAGCACACCAGCAATTGCCTCATTCAGCGCGTCTTGGCACCTGACGCTCTCATTCCGCAGGCTTTCGACCGCGGCTGCGGTCTGCCGCTGTTGTTGTGAGTTTTCGATCAGCAGCATCGGCAGGAAACTATCGACGCAGCCGAACTGATCTACCTGTGCGCCGGTCTGCGGGTTCGTGCCAGCGATCTTGACGAACTTTGGACAATCGCATTTGGAGACGATCGCTCGGCACGATTTCACGAATCCGGTGGCCGGGCACTTTACCTTCGGATCGGGCAGCATCAGTCTTTTTCCGCCACTATTACGTCAAGATAAGCAACGGAAAAATTCATCGCATTCATAGTTAGATTATGCCCGTGGGCGAGATTTGATAGGTTTATTGCTGGGTTTTTGTCGGCGCCCGCATAGCCAATTCCGGCAGCTCCAATCACCGTCCCATTGCCGGTCAAAAGACGCCCCGACGCAGGATCATTGGCGTTGCCCCAGTCACTGCGCGATACCGTCACCGACGCAGCCGCCGAACCCATATTATTAGTGTCGGCCGTACCGGTTGGTGTGCGCGAGGTGAACACCGAGCTGAACGCGATAGATCCACCGTTAACGACGTTACCTGTCGTTACGCGCAGGGCTCGATCGTCGATTCCGGCAACCACCTTCGTCCAGCCGAGCGGTGCGGACGACTGCTGGAACAGCATGCGGGTTCCGGACGGAGCGCCCAGATAGCTCAGCGCATTGTCCCGCAGCCGCGTCATCAGCGATACCGTGATCGGCTGTTCTGCAGCGATCTCGGCGTCAAGAATTTCGACATAAGTCGGCATCGATCACAAAATCCTGTACGGCAGATCGCCGTTTGAAAAACCGACAGCGTTCGGCGCGATCCAGCCGCCGTCTTCTTTCTGCTCAGCGGTCGCCGATCCGTAGACCGGAGAACCGTTTGCCATGATGAAGCCGTACCGCGTCCGCGATAGATACGGCCGCGCCTCGAATGCTATGCGATGGCCGGCATCGATCTCGTCGCGCGACATGATCTGCAACAGTGTCGGCAGCGCCGCACCCGTCACATCGACCAAGCCGTGGTGTGTCATGCGCACCACAGTTCCAGCCTTGATCAACGCATCCTTGGCGTCGGTTGCGAAACTGATCACTTTTGGCGTGTCGGCGTGACGTTCAAGGATGCGGGTCGCCAGCACCGAGGTTGCAGCGTCGTTGGCATCATCAAGAAATCGCGCGAAGATTTCCTTGGTGCGACGTTCGTTATATTGCAGCGCGTCTTCGGCATCGCTGTCGATGATCCGGCGGCGACGGGCGTAGTTTGCGGCATCGTCGATCGCCCCCAATGGATTGATCTGCGCGTAACGGATGATGACTTCGGAGATGCGCTCGTCCGGCCGCGCCTCAATCACTACCGAATCGGCGACCAGATTGCCGTCGTCGGTGACATCGATCGGAATATCGTCCGTCACCGCATAGAACGGCCGCACCGCGCGGAACTTGATCTCCTGATCTTCCTCATCCCACCAGATGAAACAGCATGCCTGCTGCAGAATCTCTTCAACCAACTGTGCGATGCTGGTTGGTTCCGCAATCCACGCTGACAGATTGAAACCGTTGAGCCACAGGTCGGCTTCTTCGTCCCAATCGGTCGATGGAATCAACGCCGATGCGATCCCGGCGCCCTGCAGGAGGTCCGCCAGAAGCAGATCGACGCGCTGGCTGGAAATGACCAGCACCTCCTGAAAAACATCGCCGGCGGCGTGGCTTGCGGCCTGCGTGCCGCGCAGCGCACGGGCGGTGATGGTGACCGTGTCACCCGACCTGGTGTAGGAGATCAGCTCCGATCCGAGACGGCCGATGCCGGACGCATCATACTGTGAGTTACCGATGCCGGACGGAACCAACGTGAACGACATATCATTATCGTCGATCGCACCATCGAGCGTTCCGGTATTGAGCGTTGGCGTCTGCGCCCGCGAGCCGTCCAGCAGCTTCAACGGGTCTTGGGCGACAATCGAAACGATCCCCTTCGTTGGACCCTCGATGCGATCGATGATATAGTGCCGCACCGTCATCTCTGACAATGACTGTCCGACATAACCCTGCCTCACCCGCAGCGCCCGGCCCTGATGGTACGGATTGCGCGCCAGCCATTTTGACCAGAAGGTGCCAAGCGCCATGGCGACATAATCGCGCTCCGACCAATACGGGTCGACCAAGCGATCGTGGTACGGATGATCGCGCAACGTCACCGTGATCTTCGCGCGTTTGCCGAGCGGCGATGTGTCGCGATCCGCCCCGCCGACATTGATCACGGTCGGCACCGTATCGACACCGATCAAAGACGGGATAATGGTGACATCGTCGCCGAGCCCGTGGCTCTCCATCGGGCTCGCAAATCGCAGCGTCAACGTGCCGAGATCGAAGTTAGCCGTATCCTGACATGTCGCTATTCCGTGGTAGCACTTTGCAGCGCCGGTAACTCCAAGCGCCGCGGCACAAGGCGCAACACCATAGGTCAGCAAGCAGTAATCCTGATCGATCTCGACAATGGTGATCGGCTCGCGGCCGATGGTGTCGCGTGATGTCATTCGATGATGCCCTCAACATCGAATGCCACGTTCATCCGGTCAGGCAATCCGGCATGCTCAGGCCGGATGTCTTCCTTGCCGGATGGCGTCCATACGAGTGCGACCTCCGCCGGATAGCCGGACGGATGCCACACCCATCCGAACGGGTAGACCCGCGCCGATTCGATGAATGGCTCGAACTTGTCGCGCAGCCAATCGGCCTCGATACTCTCGAATGCGATCTCGGTCATGACGCCTTCGCGACGGATCGATCGCCCCAACAGTGCGCCGGCTTCTGACACCTGTGGCCGCGCGACGGTCTTGCGTGACAGCGTAATCGGCCGATGATTGAGGGTTACGCCGCGCTGCATGGCAAGCGCCTTGCCGGCCATCGCGATCTTGAACGCCGGCATCTGCTGCGGGGAATTGTCACCGTCGACATAGAACCGGAAGCGGCTTGCGGTGACCTCATCGAACAGAAACGCCAGCACGCGATCGGTGCCCGGCGCGTATTCATCAATGAGATCGACCCAGCCTGACCCGTCATGATATTGAAAGAGCACCGAACATTCGTTGCTGCCGAGCGTATGGACCAGCAACGCATAGTCGACGTTGACCGCAGTGTTGGCGTTGACCTCGATCCATGCGGGCAGCGCCGTTGGTTTCCAGAAATCGAACGTCAGCCCATCCGCAACATTGGCGGCCGGAAAGTCGGCATCCTCGGTCGAGGCCGTGATGGTGCTTGCCGAAGCGCGGAAAATGTCGTCCCAAAGAATGCGAGGATATGAAAGCGGGATCTCCGCATCGGCTTCGTTGAGAACCAGTTCACTAGAGATGACGACGGCCACAGGCGCGACCTCAAGCGACCTGCAGCTTGGTGCCGTCGCCCAACGCCTCGTTGAGCGCCTTGACGATCTTGCGGGCCATCTTCTGGCCGATGCCGAAGTCGTCGCCCTCGAAGCGCAACGTCACGGTGCTGCCGCCAGTCGCCATGGCCCCGCGGCGCGGGTCGGCACCGGCTTCCCCCGGCCGCCAAATGTCGAGTTGCTCGCCTGGCTCCAGGTCGACCATGGCCCTGACGCGATCGCCGCCGCCCAGCCCGCCGGGCACGATCGCGCCGCCGGTCTTGAAGCCGCCGATGCTGGTCGACTTGATCGACGCCACGATTGCAGCGCCCTTCGCCAGCATCGCCAGGCTGGCCGGAATGCCGGCCGGAAATCCCAGCTTCAGTGCTTCGGCGCCCGCCTGAAGCATGGCGATGGTCGCTTGCGCAATGGCGGCACCCTTCGCGACCAGCGCCATCGCCCGGCTTTCCTTTGCGAACGCATTGCCGATCTCGGCGAGCGATCCGGCCATCGATGAAGCAACTTGATGCCAGGCGAGGCCGTACCGTTCTGCAAGCTTCTCCTTCATCGTGACGATCTCTTCCTCCGTCCGAGCGTCGCGGCGCATCGCCTCTTCGTTCTTTGCGAGCTCGTCCCGGTATTGCTCATGCGGCGTCTTGTTTTGCTGCACGAGTTGCGCGGCCTTCATTTTGATCGCCATGACCTCTGCCGCAGCGGCGGCTGATTCAAGCTGCGACCGCATAGCCGCCGTCAATGGAGTGTTGGCCGCCGCCGCCAGGCTGAGACCTTCGGTCACGACGCGCAGGCGCTCCTTGGCGCCTACAGCAAGATCAGTCGCCGCCAAGTCGACACCCTGAAGGGCTATAGATTTTTGCTGTGCTGCGATGAAACTCGCGAACGCCGCAGCCGCCTTCTTGGCCTGATCCTCAGCCTGGATGATTGGTGCCGCGGCCTTTTCGTTTGCCTCACCGAGCCCGAGCGTTGCGCGGATCGCAGCAAGCGTGATCGGCGCCAGAGCTCGTTGCGCCTCCACCAGCTTTTGGAGTTGCCGCTCGGACTCTGCCGCAATCGCATTGAAATCGCGCCATGCGTTGCGGGAGGCATCGGTAAACGGAATTTGCGAAAGTGCGTTCGTGAACGCGCCCCACTCGACCGGCAGTCTCACAAGCGCAAGTCGGAATTTCTCGATTTCGTGGATGATGCCGACGAACATGCCGCCGATGGTTTCACCGATGCTGTTTAGACCGCCGGTTTCCTTGGCGGCACGGACCATCGCCTCGGACATTTTTTCCAGTCCCGGCAACATCCCCTCGGTGATCTTCAAGATCACCCCGTCTTTTGCCCTTCCCAACCTTGTCAGATTGTCGTTGAAGTTCTCGGCGGCCCTTGCGGTTCGCTGATCGATGACGATGCCGAGTTGATCGGCCTCCTGCATCATCTTGCGCAGACCCTCCGCCCCGCCGTTAAGCAGCGGAATGAGTTCGGCACCCGACTTGCCGAACAGCGCCATCGCCAGCGCAGTCTTGCCGGCCCCATCCTCCATGCCGCCGAACTTGCCGGCGACCTCGGTCATTACCTCGGTCGACGATTTCAGCGTGCCATCCGAATTTTTAACCGAGATGCCCAACGCATCGAACGCGCGAGACGCAGTGTTGACCGCGCCGCCTGCAGCGTCGCTCATGTTTCGGGACAACTTCGATATGCCGGTGCCGAGCCCTTCCAAGCTGATGCCGGACAGATCGGCAGCGTGTTTGAGCCGGGACAATTCTTCGACCGGGACGCCCCACTTCTGCGCGGCCTTGCCGAGCTTGTCGGCCTCGTCGATCGCGCCTTTGATCGAGACAGCGACAGCCGCGCCGGCCGCCGCAAATGCCGCGGAGGCGACGGCACTGGCCTTGGCGACGCTGGTGCCGAACGACGCCAATTTCGACTGCGCATCCTTCAGGCCGGTTTCGAGCGCGGCAGAGTCCGCGCCGAGAACGACCCGCAATGCGCCGATGACTGCGTTTGTTGCCATATCAGTGTTTCGACTTATTCACGATTGTTCCACCGAATGCGGCGTTGATCATTTTTACGATGCCGAGCATCTGCTCCGGCGTTTGTTGCACCATCCGCTGCCGAGCCTGCGCCGCGCCAGCCTTCACCATAAGACGTTCGAGCTTCGGAAATTTTCTCGGATCACAGCGCGTCAACGCGGCAATGCTGTGCGCCAGCCAGATGCGACCGTTGTGCGCATCGATCGCTGCGCGGTCCCTTGCGCGCAGGATCAGTTGGACTGAGCGCGGCGTTTGTCGCCAGAACGAGTCGGGGTCGAGTCCGCACCGGCACCAGGCTTCCCAGATTCCGGGCCAGTTCGACCCGCCGGCAGAGGGTTTGCGGTGCCATTCGCGGCTGCGCTCCCGTCCGCCTCAGGCTGCGACGCAAGTATCGCTTTGGCAAGCAGCGCCATCATCTGTCCAAAATTGACGAGCGCGCCGGCCTTGGTTTCGTTGTCGATCTCCGGATGGTTCTGACGCAATGCGATCCAAAACAACGTCCGCATCTGCCGGCGCGACGCCTTGTTCTGAGACATGACGCGATCGATAAAATCATCACCGAGCGCCTCGTCAACCTCGCAGATGGTATTGATATCGAAGCGCAGCGTGTAACGAACACCGCCGCTTTCAAACTCAACTTCTCCTAGATGCGGATTCGCCACGATACATCGCCCCCGCTTACACCAGCGCCAGCACCGGCTTACCGGTGATCTTGAAGGTGACCGTTGCGGTCATCTTGTCGTCGACTGGAGCCTCGGATTCAAATCCGGTCATGATGGCGTCAAACGACCAGTCGTAGGCAGGGGTGGTCGGCAACGTGATCTCGCACGGCGTCACATTGTCTTCGTCGAGTTGCGCCAGCAGCAGCGTGGTCCCCTCCGAGCCAGGAACGAAGTTGAGTTCGCAGGAGACCTCACCGCCATCTTTCAATCCGGCGATGAACTCCCGCCACTTCTCGGTCGACTGCATATGCGTTGCTTCGATGGGATCGCGACCGATCGACGGCATGGTGATCGACGTGATTTCACCGACGACGGTCATCACTTCGGGCGACGCCTCATTGGCGATCTTGAACAGCGCGCCGTGGCCGATCTTCGCATTGGTGGTCATTGGATGGGCTCCATCGATGGGAATGCCGTCGCCAACACGGCGATGGCGGGTGCCTTGCCCAAGGGCCTTTGGGCGCTACGCTTTAGGGAAAAACGATGTGACGATTCAGGTTTTGAGCCTCGCGGCTTCGCGCTCGGCCTTCTTGACTAGCCGCTTGCGCGTACTTTCCAGACGCTCTTTGGCGCGCATCACGATGTGATCAAGCACGCGCCGCCAATTTCCATCCCACGCCGGCCGAAGATGCGGATGTGGCGCCTGATGCGCGTTGCCAAATTCGGTTTGCACCGATTTTGGATGTGGCGTCGGACCGACGAAGGTCTCGATATCGCTTTCTTTCCTGTGCTGCGATTTCTGCCTGCGCGACAGTTTCCCGCCCACCATGTAGGAGTCAGCAAGTTTCCCGCTCAACCGCGGCGCATTGGCCTCCCCGGCATCGGCGATGATCTGACCGCCATCTCTCAACGCCGAACGCAGGACGTTGCGCGCATTACGCGGCGAGAATTCTTCGGCCAGACCAACGAGAGCCTCATCGAGCTCTTTCAATCCCTCAACGGTGAACATCTGCCGGGCCATGGCGGTCAGGTCTCTTCATACCAAACGAAATAATCCCGGCGCCTTGTGAACAACTTCGACACCGAGTCGTAATCATCTCGCCCTTGATCGGCAAAGATGCCCTGGATCACGATCGACGTTTGCGGCGATGACGATCCATAGAGAACCGTACCAGCAAACGCCGAGAGCACATCCTTGACCTTATTGGCGAGATCGACGGCAATATCTTGCGTCAATGCCCAGCAGTCGACTTGGATGCGGACCTGAGCCAGCCCGGACGCGCCCTGCATGTGGTAGTCAGTCAACTCGGTGATCAGATTTGTCACCACGCTCGGCAACGTCACGCCCTGCGGCAGAATGTCGGGATAGATGCGACTGCCGCCGACAGCCGTTGACACGTCGGCATCGGCAAGCATCAGCGCGCGCAGCGCCGGTCGAATGTCTTTCATCACACGACCGCACTTTCGGACGGCGCGTAAGCGTCGATCTCGATACCCTCACGTCGGCCAAGCTCGCGAACGTCCGTGATATCGTAGTTCACCCCGTCATAGACGAGGCGATGCTCGGTCGTGACCGCCGCAACCGTCGACGAATACCTGATCTTGAATGTCCGCACCGAATGACCGACGTACTGCTGCGCGGCGAAGCGTTCCGATCCGCGATTCTCTATCTTTTGCGCCCACACCGTAGCGATGGTCGACCAGGTGACCTGTTCCTCGCCGCTGTCGCTTTGGGTGATGACCTTTTCCTGAATGGTCAGGCGTCGATCGAGAGCACCGGCGCGCATGGCTCACCCGCGATCCAAGTCGAGATCATCAGGGCAGACGTGATGCCCCAGTGGAGCTCGCTCAAAATACCGGCGCGTCTTTGCGTCTACAGTCTTGTTTGGGATACGCCGGCGTAGGCCGCTCTTGTCGATTGCATAGAAACGAGCATGGCGCGCAACAAACTCGGATGCTCGATCGACGTTGACGCCGCCTATAGTGTATTCATAGAAGATGACCGCATGCATGTATATGCGCCACCACCACGGCAACGACACACTGAGTCTGATGGACAGTTGCGCCACGATGCCCTCAATACGTCTTGACGATCAAGAGATAATCGTTGCGAAGAGTTTTTAGCCAATCGGCAAATGTGCGCGCGTTTTCTGGCGTCTCGTTTTCGAGAAACTGGTCGAATGGCGTTCCGAAGCATCGGACCAGTCCGGTTTTCTCGTAGACCGGACACCCAACACACTCTGCTCCATCGCGACGAAATTCCGCGCACAGTGGGCATGCGCCGTGGCGCGCAGCGCCGCTGGCTACCGCTTCCCACTTCTCGATCGATTGAGAGAGCGCGCGCTCCGCGAGCGGTGTCATGTGCATCATCAATATGTCCTGACCATCAAAAGATGATCGTGTTGCAGCGGAATTCGTTCGGCCTTGCCGAACATCGCCTTGATCCAGCGCATCCACTCCGATGCGGTCATCAGCGAAACGTGGGCATTCCGCCCATCCGGCAACTTCGCCCGCGCTGGCCGCATCGAGATGGTGAAGATCGCGTTGCGCGACTTCTCCCTTATCCGCTTGAACACATGCTGGATATCCCCCATCAGGATGTGCTCCATCACGTCACAGCAGATCACTAGGTCAAAGAAGCCTTCCGGCATCTGCTCGAACTGCGGGATGGACGGATCGTATTTGGCGACACGGCGCGCGCCGTCGTTCCAGAAGTGCGCGACCAGATCGCTGCGGCCACAGCCGAAATCGAGGATGCTTTTCGGATTGCGCGCCAACACTTCCTTGGCGATCGGTTCGAAATGAATCCAGGCAGAGGTGCCGTAGTGCGGCTCGTAGAGCCTGCGGTATTGATCGAGCGTCTGGTGATAGCCGGGCAGATCGCGTTTGAAGGCGTAGCTGCCAATGCTGTCGCGACCGCACTCGGTCTCGAACCGTGATGTCTCTAACAACCGAAACCGATAGAACGACATCCACTCGATGAAGCCTCGCTCGGTCCAATAGTAGAGATGCTCCCCCGGCTTATAGTGCTTGGACTTCCGGATACGATTGAGATCATCGAAAATCGGCAGCGACGTGAACAGGAAACAGTTGTCCGCCATACGCTTGAAGTAGTGCGTGTGCGGCGCGTCGACGTGCTCGATCACATCCCAGAACGTGAAGGCGTCGAAGCCGACCACGCCGCTTTCCGGAAGCTTGCCATTGGCGGCGAGCCATTCCCTGGCCTTTGGATTGACGTCAATGCCGAAGGTGTTCGGCCGGCTGCGGATGAACTCGCCCGAGCCGATCCCGACATCGAGGACAGCCATGTCGGAGCCGGCGTACTTGTCGACAAAGGCGACGCGGCGCACGTGAATCTCATTGCCGATTGCCCCGCCGTCCATCGCCGCATAGTGGTCGAAGTAGTTCTCACCTTCTGCGTTGACGCCATCCGGCGCCCTGATGCGCATGTCGGCCTGGTAGGCGACGCCGCGGGCATGGCATAGCTTCAGGTCGCCGTCGTCGACGGCATCAAAACGCGCGATCAGGCTGTCCATGGTTCTTTCAGAAACTCACGACGACCTGCGGGTCGTTCTGCTCAACCACACGCCAGCGGCGCGACGGCTTTTCCTGCAACTCCGCCCAAGCGCGCTTGGCCCCGGCCGTGCCTCGGCCGATCACATCGTCAAGAATGATGATGCCGCACTTCGACATTCGCGGTGCAAAGAACTCAAACGCCGCGAGTGTTGAGGTGTAGGTGTCGACATCGATATGGACCAGGCAGAACCGCGCATCGATCATGCTTTCCGGCGCGCTCTCCGGAAAGCGGCCACGGACGATCTCGACATTCGGCAAATCGCACAGATGCCGGTAGGACTCCGGATCGGTCACCGCGGCGAATGCCCCGTTGTACAATTCACCGTCATGCTCGCCGACATCGACCAACCCCTGAAAGGTATCGCAAGCCCAATGCCGGCGTTGTGCGACCAGCGCGATCAGCCGCGACACCCCACCATCGCGACAGCCTATCTCCGCAGTATCACCCAGCACCCGCATCGTCGCATCGAGCGCACGAATGATCGCCTTCAATCGATGCACCGATACCAGCGTGTGCGAGAGGATGACTTCGGCCTCTTCGATCACCCCATGCTCGGTCAGCATGTTGTGTAGCTCGCCTTCAATCTCCATCAGGCTGCAACCAGCATAAGGGATGACTACATGCGCCGATTGAGCTGCTGTTACGACAGCTCCGCGCCACTGGGCCAATTCAGGTCAACAATCTTTTACTTGCTGCACTTCTATTTACAGATATCTTACGCCTCGTTTCTTCGGAATGACGATGTCCAAGTGCTCGTTTGTTGCCGACCAAAGCAGCACTAATATTACTGCGATGTTCTTCGCTCTTCGGCTTGCTCATCTTCTTGCGAGTCTCATCACTACGCTTCATGCCGAGTGATCCTCTATTCCCGGCGTTAGCCAACCCGATTTTGCGTTTATGTTCTTCGGAAAACTTCTTGCCTAGATGCGCCATCCGCATTTTTTCGCGGACTTCTTGAGCATGCTTACGCCCGCGATTCCATGAACTACCCAGCAGAGATTCTCGGTGTGCCGCCCTAGCTATGGCGTACCGCCATGCACTGACGGCACCTTTGCGCGTCATCGCCCAGAGTGCGTTCGCCATCTTCTTGCGGGCACTTCCGGTCGTAAACTTCGTCAGCAGCCAATGAGCCAAGAAATGCTCACGGTATGTCAGAGGGGCCAAATGATTTGCCGGTCCAAACCTCAAACCACCCAGGGATCGTGGTACAACATGATGCCTTTCAATTCCATTTGGCAACATGGTGCGAGCCAGAGATTTCTCCATTAGCTGAAAGTACCAGCGTCGATATTTGTTATCTACAAAGTATGGAGGGCCAATCATTAGAAAATTGAATCACAACCCAAGAAGCCGCGTCAAGCGATCGTCGAACGATGTTGGGATATTCCCCCTAGCAATGCGCTCTTTTAGCCACATCATTTCCCGGTAGGGATCATGTCGAAAAGGATCGTCTAAATTCTTCTCTGACCAAGATTCATCGACATTATGAATCTTGGAACTGAAGAAATCGAAGCCGGTAACATGGACCGATTTCGGCCGAGCCTCAAACACATCAAACAGCGCCGCAAAGCCTGTAGTCGGCTGACGCTTCCCAAGAATCTCAAACGGCGCCAAGAATTCTTCGACTGTCGGCACAGCCGTGTCACAAAACCACCAGTATTTACGACGGAGATAGTGCGGACGATAGTCGACACCTATCATCTTATTGTTGCGACGGTGCCACTCGCTTTCTATCGCGTGCGCGTTCGGCACCTTTGACCAACACAGCGTCACACCATCACGAATCAATTCTTCACGAGTCTTTCTGATACTTACCCCAAAGAAGCTATAAAACACCGTCGTTCTGAACCCTGCAGCATGCGATAGCTTGTAGTTGTTCACCCTGATCACCACGTCGTGGCTGTCGACGAAGCCCGGTTCATTATCCAGCACCCCAGGCCCCGAGCCGACGACGGTAACGGACTTGCCGTCAAGCCGCGACTGCGCAGCCGACCTGGTCACAAAATACGTCAACGGCCTGCCTCAGTTCGCTGTCACTGCAATCGTCGATCACGGCGTGAGACGATGATCGATGTAGGATTTTCACCGGCGTCATTTGCCGAATGACTTCGTGGCGCGAGCGCAAACCGGCCCGCGACCAGATCAACTGCACCGGTTTTCGGAATGACTCGCCCAGCGGAATTATGAACGAACACTGTCCGATGAAGCCGCGCGCCATGAACCCGACGTCGATCAGATCACTCACCGTTGTCTGGTTGCTGAGATCGAGATCGATGCCAAAATACTTCACATCCGGTGCGCCCGACCCGACCATGATCTTGAACGCACGCCGGCCGATCAGATCGATCGCCTGCTGCACCCGCCCCCATCGCGGCGCAAACTCGGTGTATTGACCATCGCTGCGGCCGAACGGGGCCCGCGGCATCTGCACCACAACGATCGGTCGACGGATACCCAGAAGCTGCTGCACCAGCCCGCCGTTCAAGGGCCGCCAATCGAGCCGCAGATCGATGTCCTTCGGCACTCCGGCGCGAATGCAGCAGTCCTCGAATTGCGTTGTTCCGACCGCACCACGCCGATCGGCGTAGTGTGCGAGATGCGTGATGTTCTGCCGCCGAAAGGGCGCGAATGTCACATGGTCTTTGATCGGCCGGAACGCATCCGGCCATGACGTGCAGACTTCAAGACGCCTCCCCTGTTCAACCAGATATCGCGCGACGCTCTGCACGTAGATTGCGTCGCCGAGCCCGCTGCCGCCGCGGATGGAGATCACGTTCACTCGCCTTCCGGAATCGGCCCGCCTTGATCCATCCGCTCGATGTCTTCCGACAGCGTGTCGGGATAGTATTCCTCCGTGGCAACGCACGGCTCGTCGCCGGTGCGGAAGCGGTGAAAAACATTCGGCGCCACGGTCGTTGAATCACCAGGACGCAACTCCGTTACGTCGACAATCTTGTTTTCCTTCACGACGTCGATGAACAGCCGCCCCGAGATGACCGTGAAGGAATTCCACTTGGTTCGATGCCGGTGCAGCGAACAGCGATGCCGCGGCTTGATGTCAAGCTTGTGTTTCTCGAAGATCGCCGTCGCGATGACGCACTCCGTGGTGCCCCAGACCTTGCCGGTGATCATCGCGCCACTCTATTCCATCGCTCAATCGCTTCGGCGACACTTAGTTTCGGAAACGCTGTAAGCGCGCTGTGATGCGCCAGATTGATCACGTCTGCACCGAGCGCAGCGGCATACGGCGCAACCGCATCGAATGTGGCACGCCAATTGGCCAGCGTCCCTTCGCGCTGCCCATGATTTCCGTTCGGATGTGCCCCGTGCCATCGCTTGCCACAATAGTCGAGCACAATACCGATCTGCCGCGCTCCCCACTGCAGCAATAGATTGAACGCCTGAAATCCACCGTTGCCGCCGCGGCCGATCAATCCAGGCGTAAGGCTCAAGCGCCCATCGATGTCTGCACCATCTATCAAGACAACGCGCCGCAGTCCGTATTTTTCCGACGCCTGCTGATCCTGCGTGATCTTGATTCCGGCAAACTCTTGGACGCCATTATGCCAATCCCACCAACGGCCATCGCAAGCATATAAGGCATCCGCCCATGGTGCGAGTCGATAGCTGGTATTGATAACCAACACACGCATTCGCCCACGCAACGCGGCGAGTATCTCCGGTGTTGCCGATGGACCAGCCCCGACAAGCGCGCATGGCCGATCGCTCCAGTCCGGAAACCACGCCGGCTTTTCGGTCGACACCGCGTTCACGTCTTCTTTACGGACGAATGAACGGAGTCAGAAGGTTTCTTGCCGACAACGATGTGATCTGCGATGAACTCGTGCCAACCACTTGGCTTTCACGGTGTTCATAGCGGTTCGCCGTCTCAAGCCGAACTGCATCGACGATAGCCGGTCGCAGGTCGGCGGCCGACGCCTCGCCAGCCTTGAACGTTACTGTCACGGCATCCATCTGCGGCCGCGTTGCCGGCCATGTTTCACCATAGGCCGGACGGATCACACCAGTATCACCCAGCGACACCTGATAAACGCTGGTCGCTAATGTCTGCGTCGCACCGGCATCGTCGACATATTGAATAGAGAGACCAGAAACCGTCCGCAGCGGGCCGATCGGCAGCCGTATCTCCCAGGGGAAGCAGAAATCGATGCGATAGCGCCACGTCGTGTAGAGCAACGACATCTTGAGGGTCGCCTCACACGCACTTCTGGCGGCGGCGATATAGCTGTCGATCAGATCGTCTTCCTCGGAATGTCCAACACGCTGATGCGCCTTGAAGTCCGCCAGCGTGATCGGCTCGATGGACGGCGCTGTTACCAGATCAAAGCCAGCCATAACCCTTAACCCCGAGTCTGCGGACGACTGCTCGACCGCCGACGCACAGACTTGCCGGGAATCGATCTCGGCTCAACCTCAGACTGCAACGGCAACGTTTCGCTTTCGACCGCGGACTCCGCGGACTGCAACACGCGCGCAGCATCGCCTGAGCGGCGGACGGGCGCACCCGTCCGCCGCCTGACTTTGCGCCCGAGGAACGACTGGAGGTTCACGCCACGATCTCGGCAACGCTCGAAAGATCGTTATCGGATGCCGGCCCATAGTGCGGATCGAAGCCGAGCACCAGGCCACCGCCATCGGAAGTGGCAGCCGCAACCGTCAAGCGCAGCATGAAGTGCGTGAAGCCGTTGGCGATATCGAGTTCTTCCGCGCGCAGGTTGATCAGTGCCTGCTTGTTATTGGGCGCCGGCGATACGTCCTCGCTGATCTGGGTGATTGCCTTGCCGGTGATGTCCTTTGCGCCGGTGCCGCTGGCATCGGTCGCTTGCATCAGCTTGGCATCAAATTCCGCCGATTCGCCGAGCGTGCCGACCATAGCGATGGCGAGAAAGCGCTCGAACTTGGACGCATCGATCCAGTCCGAATCGTGTGTCGTCGCGGTGAGCGCATCGGGATTGACCACGCCGACGACGGCAGCGCGATCCGATGGACGGGTGACCTTGCTCATGTGATGTCCTCTTCGGTGAGAAGTGTCGGATGGAAGCGGGCGGCCTCAGCGCCGCCCGCACATCATCAAGCGCGCTCGGCGAGCGCGACGAAATGCGATTTGGTGTTGGTGCCGTTGGCCGGCGTGATCGGTGCCGACAAATGCGGCTGTCCACCAAAGCGGAACATCCAGCGAAATGCCTCGATCGCATAGTCGAAATAGAGATGAATCGACGATGCGAAGTTGACACCCTGCGTGCGTCGTGCCGCATAGTAGCCACGCGGCGAGACGAGTTGGAGATCACCAAGATCGCCGATCGTCTTGGCGTGCTCGGAGAACCGCACCGGATAGCCGAGCAGGATACCGCCCGGTGCCGAGATCAGGGCGTTCGGCGGCATCCATACGGGCTGGTCGCCAACGGTAATGGTCGCCAATTGCGGCACGGTATCGCGATTGGCGATCCAGTACGGCGAATCCCCCGGCGCGACCCAAAGCCGCGAGAACATCTTGAGCACGTTCGCCGCAACAACGGTGTCGGCGGCCTGCCCAGACTCTTTCGCCACGGTGACGAGCGCCGCAGAATTCATCCAGCCCTTCGGCTTGCCGACGCCATCGGCCCAGATGATGCCGTCGTTGGCCTTCCAGTTGATCGCCTGAGCCGCTTTGTTGGTGAGCCGGCTCGCAAGCCGCGGTGCATCCGCGAGCAGCTCTTCGGTCGCCAACACGAACGCATACAGTTCGTGCAAGTCCATGGTTCGGAACTTGCTCGCCTGCTTGCTCGCTGACATCTGAGATGCCTCGACGCGCCAGTTCGCTTGCACGCCGGTAGCGCCCCACGGGGTCGACTCGTCGGCAAGATAACCGACCTGACGAGCCTCGGTCGGCTCCAGATCGACCGTCGTGAGAATGTCATCGAGCGCGAACACCAACTCCCAGATCATCTCGCGATAGGCGATCGGCAACTCGTACCCCTCACCCGAGGCCCCGCCGCCTTCGTGGTAATTAGAGGGCGCAGCGCGCACCGGTCCCGCATTCATGGCGTTATACTTCGCCATCGCCTGCGTGAAGGCGCGCAGCTTGGTGCTCTCCCCGCCACTCGGCCGGCATGCATTGCGCACGTCGACCGCAAGTTCGGCGATGTTCTGATATCCTCCGTGCAGAACGATCGGATCAACGTTCGGCATCGCCGCCTGCACCGCCTGCATCAGACGCGCCATACCGCCGGGCGTGAGCACCTGATTGCCGAGACCGAGCCGCAGCGGCGCGGCGGATGGTGCCGTGCCATGCTGGATGTTCTCCGCCACCGCCGCCGGGACGTGCGGCGCGTCCTGTTCAATCGACGGCGCCGCAGTGCGAATTGCATCGAGGCTGCGACGGCGATCGATCTTCGCCTGCTCGGCGGCAATGTCCGCCGCAATCTGCTTCTGCTCCGATTCAATCGCCTTCCAGCGCGCTTCTTGTTCTGCGGTCAGGACTCCATCCTGGTCCGCATCCGCCTTGTCCAACAGCGCAGTCGCTTCCTGCTTGAGGTCGTGCTGCTTCTGCTGGAGTTCCTTGAGCCTCTTGCTCATGGTGTCCTTCTCCAAGATAGGCCCGGAACAAATGCACGACCTCATCTCTCCCGCCGGGCGCGGGAGAGGGTCGCAATTCGCGCAAGTTCGAAACTAAATGTTCAGATCAACGCGAGACGTTTGCGCCGCATCTCAATGTTTGATGCACCACTCGCACTCGCTCCACGGCCGCGCCGCGGGCCGCTCTGCAACCGCTTGATGACTGCCTCCAAGCTCTCGACACGATCGGCCATTCCGAGAGACACGGCCGTCTGCGCCGGATAGCATCGCCCCCCGCCGAAGTGCTTTTCGGACATTTCCGGATCGGCGCGCACGATCTTCTCCGACACACCGCGATTCTTGGCGACGTCCTTGACAAAGGCGTTGTAGTGATAGGCGACCGTTTCCTGCAGCGCGGCCTTGGCTTCGTTACTCAGTGGCTCGAAGGGATTGCCCTCGGTCTTGCGCGGTCCTTCTTGGATGAAGGTCATGCGCACCCCTTCCATCTCCAGCATTTGCGAGATGTCTTCATGCAGCATGTAGGCACCGATTGAGCCAACTTCACCGGACGGCGATACCACCAATTCATCACACGCACTGGCGATCCAATACGCCGCCGACGCCAGCATGGTGTTAGCAACCGCGATGATCGGACGTCCCTCCTTCCGCGCGGTCTTAATCTTCGCCGCCGTCTCGGCCACCAGCGCAATATTGCCGCCGGGACTGTCACCGTTGATTACGATCGCCGCGACATCCGGGCTCGACGCCGCCTGGTCAAAGGCGCGCCCGAAACTCTCCAGCGAGCACGCGTGTGTGGAGATATCGTCGACGGCACTTGATCGCGGCACAATCGGCCCCTGCAGATTGATCACCGCGATATTGCCGCGGTTCTCGCGCGGCGGCCTAGGCTCTGCCGGCTCTTCGCGATAGGGCTGCAGTCGCGGACCGTGCGCAGCGCGATACTCCAGAAGAGCGACGATACGCTCTGCGCTTCGACCTTCGATGAACCACGGCTGCGCCGCGAAGGCGCGCAGCACGCGTCTGATTTCATGCGGCATTGCGCACGTCCTCCTGCCGATAGTCCGTCATGCGGATAATGTTGCCGCCATAGATGCGCGAAACGATGTCGCCGTTCGGCGCGTAGATGCGAGGTTCGTTCTTTGATTCCTGCGCGCCCTGATTTGATGCAGTCGTTCCGACCGGAACCATATTCAGCGGCTGCAAGTAGATGTCACCGCCCTTGATCGGGTTCTGGTTTTCAAGCTTGCGTATATCGTTGACCGATAGCCAGCCCCATTGACGGCCCTGGGCATATGCTTCGTAGCGCGCCTTAAGGTCACCGCGCAGCAGACCCGCGACATTGAATTCGAAGATGAAGCGATCCGATGCAATGATCAGATGCTTGATGATCGATTTCTCGATCAGCCGCAGCCACGGCAACAGCGTGTCCGTCACGAACTCCAATGCCTGATGTTCGATATTGTTGTTAGTGGCCTTGTCGAGCAAGCCGACCTTGTGCGGAGGCATACGCCAGATGCGGGCACAGGAATGATCGAGCGCGTTGCGGGTTTCGAGGAACTGCGCTTCCTCGTTGTTAACGCCGACGCGGTTGAGCTTCATGCCGTGTTCCAGAAGCCCCGGCGAATGCCGGCGCGTGCCGCTCCACCAACGTTTGATGGCACCGAGAAAATTGTCACGCGAGATATCGTCCTTGAAGCTGGTCGGATGTTCAAGCACGAACGGCGGCGTGCAATCATTGGCGAAAAAGCGCGCGGCGTAGCTCTGCAGCGCCAGCGCGGCGCCGATCGCCTCGCGCCCAGCATGGATCGGCGACATCCCACGCAACCCGCCCTCGGCATGCGGCAGCACCTTGACGTGCCACATGTCGGCATCGGTGAACACCTTTTGCGAGCCGTCATCAAGCTTTGCGACATACCGCCTCGAGCCATCCCGCACACGCTCGACCGTCACATGGCCGGGCTCGTGGCGCCACAACTCACTGATCGGACCAAGCCGCCCAGCACGAATCTCGGCGAAGAAGTTTCCATCGCTCGCGATGTCGAAAACCATCTGTCCGAAGAATTCGACATCCGATGTCTCAGGGTTTGGATCGCGCAAGACAACCATCAATGGATGGTCGTCGCGACGGATTTTTGATCCATCGCTCTGCCGATCGAAGATCGCAAACGGCAACGCCCCAACGGTCTGCGACAGCACCTGAAGACAGTCGTACACGACTGGCAGCGTAAGCGCCGACTGCACGGTCACGCTGACTCCAGCGGCGACCGGCCGCGACACCGGTCCATACCAGAACGGATCAGCCGGATCGCGTTGGGCCGCGCGCACGCGGTTGCCGAACAACGGCTGCAGTTGCATCAGGCCGATATCCTGTAATTGTCGGGGATGGTGACGATGGTCGTATCCGGCAGCGCCATCGCCATCGCCTCAGTCATCACGGCACCGACGATGCCGTCAATCGATTGTACCGAGCGTTTCTTCGCCGGCACGAAGTTCATATTCTCGTCGAACCGCACATGGCAGTGCGTCATCATCCAACGCGCGATCGGGTTGCCGCCATGATCGATTTCGCCGCCGAGAATCTTGCGCTCGAATTCCTTCGTGGGGGGCCCAAGCGTCTTGGTGCCGAAGCGCAACACGGCGAATAAATCCTCCGGTAATGCCCGATCTTCGGTCTGCGGATTGACCAACTCAGAATAGAACGGCGCAGCCTGGAACGGATCGTATCCGATCTTTCGGACGTTCCATCGCTGCATGCTTTTGCGAACCTCGGCAATGGCGTAGCGTAGTTCAAACACTTCACCGGGAATGGCGACGAGCAGACCGGACTTCACCCAAAAATCGAAATCGTTGATCTTATTCTCTGCCCGGCCGCGAGCAGCGATTGTCGCCACCGGTAGAAAGAACTTCCATAACAGTTTCGGTTTCTCGCCAGGCTTCTCAGGGTCGAAGCGCCAACAGATTTGTGCAAAGTCGAAATTCTGTGTGCTGTCGAACGACATTACACATGACCGGCCTGCGGCAATCCTACCGTCCGCTGTTTCATCTCCCCATACGCGCCACGCATCCTTATCCTCGCAGCACGCATCCCACGTTTTGATTGGTATCCATCTGACCAAATCCTCAATCCATTGATTGAGGTGATACCGGCGGAACTCAGCTTCCGCTCGCGGACTCTCCAGCGCTTTGGCTTTCTCGCTCAGCAAGAACTTCATCGTCGGAGACAACCCGATCGATGGGTTCACGCGCTTGATAATATTATTGTCTTTCCAATCCTCTTCCTCACCCGCCGCGAAGATAACCACCATCACGGATGGATCGTCGAGGCGACCATCAAGCAACTTTTCACTTTCCTGATAGAGCTCGCGACCGACGACTTGCGTCTTGAGCCCGGCCGTTCCGGCATACAATCGCATCGGCTGGAGTTGCGCCCCTTCACCTTGACGAAGAGCATCGGCCAGCGCCCTCGACACCCATTCCTCCATCTCATCGCCGACCGTCACCGCCGGGGCACGGCCCTGCTTGCCCTTGGCCTTGCCTGGCATCAGACGGAATGGTGCCTTGATCTTCTGCACCCAAAGCTGACGATTAAGGACGCGGACTGCCTTCTTCATCGTCGGCGAATTGCCGACCATGTCCCCCATCTTGTCGAAGACCTCGCGAGCCTGGGCCTCATCGTGCGCGAACACGAAGCCCGTACCGCGATAACTGCCTTCGTAGTACCAGAAATACAGCGCGAGCGCCGCGAAAAACTCCGACTTGCCGTTCTTCCGCGGCACCCATAACCGTAGTTCCTGAAACACTCTGACGTGGACGACGATCGGTCGCAGCGTCTCCGGATCGAGAATTTCGTTGGGAGCCTTCCATCCCACCAGCAGGCGAACGATGACCTCTTGCCAGAACTGAAGGCGAAACGGCTTTCCTGCGAAACGCAGCGTCGTCAGCGTGAACCATCCCGGGAACGCTTCGACGACTGCATCTGCTTTGGCTACGTCGAACCACGCTCCATGAACACGCGATGCCCGCTGCCAGTTCTGGCGCGCCCAAGCCCACCCGAATTCATCGGCCGCTCGCGTGATCCACTCAGGCTCCGGATAAAGACCAGCACCCGCCGCAGGCTGCAGCGCGATCTCACTTGCGGCCGGATGTCCGGATTCGATCGACTCCATGAGTCATCAATTCGTTCGCTCTCGCGGTGGCGGTTCAGAGTCGAACTCCGCCCCCATCCCGATCCCGTCGCTATCGTGCGGAACGACGGGATCATCACCGCGACGTTTGCCAAGTGGCCCCCAGTCATCGGCACCGCCGCCGGCTGACGCAAACTCACGCTCCAACACAGCACGATCAAGCGCAGTCAGTCCGAAGCGCTTCGACAATTCCAGCACGCGTTGTGAGGCCACATCCCGAATTGCGACGGCTGGATTCGTCCATGGTCGCATGCCGCCGGCCGTTGCTCTGGCCATCTTGGAGAAGCCATTCTTTTTGACATCAGCATCAGCCGCAAAAAACTCGGCTTGATAGACGCAATAGATCGCGAAGGTCAGACGATCGAGGGCGCCGAGGAAATGGTTCTTATGCAGTAGTGCCGCGCATGCATTCCAAATTGCAAGCACATCCGCATAAAGCGGGCTCGTCATGAATACTGGCGGCGCGAGCTGATCTCCACTGTCCGATGGAATTTCCGCGAGCATCTTCGCGCGGGCATCGGCCTCCGCGATGAAGCGTTCGACCTTGCTCTTACGCTTTCCTGGATTACCCATGTCGCTCTGATCACGCGGATTGCCACGCCGACGTCCCATCTGCTTGCGCGGGCTCTGCCCGAATCTCCCTGTGATTTTTCGCGAGTTAAAAAAAATATTCGCCGGATTTCGCGGAAAAG
>QZIJ01000047.1 GCA_003598975.1 Anaerolineaceae bacterium
TTTCCTTCGGATAGTGTTTTCCCATAAAATGGCACCTCCTGTGCCATTTTCTCACAGGAGGGCTTTTTCTTCCGTGTCCACTTTTTGGGGTGCAGTTCATCCAGTGCGGCCAGTCCACCAAAGAAGGACCAGGCGAGTTTGAGGAAGTCGCGACGGGAGACGGGTTGGGAAGAAGATGTGGTTTCAGTCATGGATACTCCAGTAATCAATTATCAGTAATCAGTGTTCAGTATCAGTGAGCGGAAGGCATTGCCCACGGCCAATAGAGAGCCATGCCAGGGCCGCGGAAGAATATGCCGATGATGGTGAGAACAATAAAGGCCACGAACAGGAACGTGGCGATGAAAAGCACGCGCTCCTCGATGTCGGCGTGGAAGACTTTAACCGTCCACGAATCAAGCCACAGCAGGGGCAAGGCAATCACTGCCAGCGGGATGAGTCCGTTCGAGAGGAGCGTGTTCCAGGTGGGGAGCCAGCCCGCCCAATCGAGGACGAATTCATCCAGCACGACCCACAACGGGGTGGCAATGATGGCGATGCCAACGGCAAGCAGGGTCAACGAACGGCCGCGGCGCGAACGGAAGTAGATGCCTACGCTTTGCAGATTGATGTCAAAGAACGGCAGGAGGAAGATGCCGAGCAAGGCAATGCTGGGGATGATGATCGCGCCGACCAGCGGATGAAAATGAAGCAGGAGTTCCTGCAAACCCATGAAGTACCACGGCGCTTTGGCGGGATTTGGGGAAACGTCGGGGTTGGCAATTCCCTCGAGGGGCGCGGGAACGAGCATGGCAAAAATCAAAAGGGCCGCGATCCACGCGAGGGCGAATACGCCCTCCCGTCGGACGAGATGCGGAATGGTCGTCACGCGCTCGGGTTTGGGCTCCTCGAAACTGTCCACATTTTTCGGAAGAGTTAATCCGCCGTCTTTGCGGACGCGCCAGAAGTGGTACATCATCAGTCCGAAGATCATCAGCGGGATGAGCGAGATGTGCATGGCGTAGAAATTGAGCAGGGTGTTCGCGCCCACTTCGGGTCCGCCGAGGATGAGTTGTCCGAGCCAGTTACCGATGAGCGGCACATAACTTACGATGCTCGTCCCGACAGTGATGGCCCAAAACGCGAGTTGATCCCACGGCAGGAGATAGCCCGTGAAATTCGCGCCGATGACCAGCAGGAGCATGGCGACACCGATCAGCCAGTTAAGTTCGCGCGGCGGACGGTACGCGCCCGTCACGAAGACGCGGATAAGATGAAGTACCGCCACCACGATAAGCAGGTTCGCGCTCCAATGATGCAGGTTGCGGATCAGTTCACCGAACCAGACGTTGGAATTAATTTCGAGGATATCGAGATAGGCCTGCGGCGCGGCGGGCGTGTAATTATTTTGCAAGACAACGCCCGTGAGACCGAGGATCATCATCAAAAGCGCGGAGAGTCCGCCGAGACCCCACGAGTACGTCCAGCGCATGGTCGTTTCGGGAATCTTGGTCGGGTGCAGGTGGAGGATGAGGCTGTCCACCACCATGCGCATACGGCCGCGGTCATCACTGGGCATTTCGCCAGGTCCGAGGCTTTCGCGGATTCGGTCAAAAATGGATTTTGTAGGAGCGGGTTCTGTCATGGGTTCTCCAACCAGGAAAGGATAATGCGTCAGTTTTATCAGTTCTTTTTATTAGACGCAAGAAGAAGATGTAAAGACTGGGTAAAAGTCGGGGTGTACCAAATTTCGCACAACCTTGTCTCAATGTTTAACTATTCTTTACATTTCCAGCCTATGATAAGCGCAGTTGCAGGCAAGAAGCAACCCAAACCAACGAAAAACCAATGAGGTAAAAATGTTGAAATCACTCAAAACAATCCTGGCTGGTATTTTAGCCGCCACTCTGCTGGTCGCCATCGTGGCCAGCGCCTACAGCGCCTTCGCGGCCAAATCCACCTCCACCGACCTGACAACCCAAAACGGTCAAGGCAACGGACAGGGAAATGGAACTGGCACTGGAACGGGCACTGGAACGGGCACATCCGTGCTGGACATCCCCGCGTCCGATCTGAGCGCGGAAGAAACCGCCGCCCTGCTCTTCATGCGTGAAGAGGAAAAACTCGCTCGCGACGTTTACAACTTCCTCTACACCACATGGGGACAGCCGACCTTCCAGAACATCGCGGCCAGCGAGCAGGCCCACATGGACGAGATCAAAGTCCTGCTGGACCGCTACGGTCTCGCGGACCCCGCGCTGGATGCTGGTCAATTCACCGACGCGAACCTTCAGGCCTTGTACACCCAATTGACGACCCAGGGCGCGCTCTCCCTCGGCGACGCGCTGAAAGTGGGCGCGGCCATCGAAGAGATCGACATTCTCGACCTTCAGACCCGCCTCACCCAAACCGACAACGCCGATCTCCAACAGGTCTTCACCAACCTGATGAATGGCTCCTACAACCATCTGAAATCCTTCGCCAGCGTTCTGCTCACACAGACAGGCGAAACCTACCAGCCACAGTATTTGACTGCCGAGCAGTACCAGTCCATCATCACCAGCACAACTGGCAATGGTAACAGTAGCGGTGGACAAGGCAATGGTGGACAAGGCAATGGCGGTCAAGGAAACGGTGGCCAAGGTCAAGGTCAGAGCGCTGGCGCGGGTATTCCGCAGGCGAGCATCACTGGCGCGACCACCGTCCACGGCACGGTTGTCAGTTATGACCTGACGGGCATGAGCATCACCCTCGACGACGGCACCGCTCTCTATGTCCAACTCGGCAACTCTCGCTACAACCAGTCCATCGGCTTTGCGCCCCAGATTGGCGAAGGCGTCACAGTCTACGGCTTCACGGGTGATCAGGGCTTGTTCTCCACCATCACCGTCACCCTCGACGGCACGGGACAGGTTTACACCTTCCGCACGGAAACAGGTCAACCCCTGTGGGCTGGCGGCAACGGCAAGGGCAACGGGGGCAATCACTAATCCACGCCTGACATAAAAAAGGTGACAGTCACTTTGAAGTGGCTGTCACCTTAAAATTTCTGGAAGAAGAATGACCAAACAAACCAGCAAGTCCCCCACTCGTAAACGCGGCATCTGGCTGAGAAAGATCATGCAAATCGGATTTTTCGTGCTTGTGGCATTGATCAGTCTCAACCATTGGCTGATCAACAACGATTATGTGGGAATTTTCTCGTCTAAAGTCTCCATCCATGCCATCTGTCCCTTCGGCGGCGTGGAAACAGCCTACCAGTTGATCACATCAGGTTCGTTCCTGCAACAGGTGCGCTCCTCCTCGGTCATCCTGCTTGACATCGTTCTATTGCTCGGATTTTTATTCGGCCCCGTTTTCTGCGGCTGGATCTGTCCGCTGGGAAGCATTCAGGAGTGGGTGGGCAAACTCGGGCGCGCCTGGTTCGGCCCCAAGCGCTACAACCATTTCGTCCCCGCCAAACTCGACGCAATCCTACGCTATGCGCGTTATGGCGTGCTGGCTTTGGTACTGTACGCCACCATCAACAGTGCCCGTCTCATCTTTCAGGATTATGACCCCTACTTCGCCCTATTCCACTTCTGGACGGGCGAGGCCGCTCCCACCGCCCTGCTGATTCTTTCGACAACGCTCTTCCTGAGCCTGTTCGTGGAACGTCCGTGGTGCAAGTACGCCTGTCCATTCGGCGCGCTGCTGGGACTGACCAACTTGTTCCGCATCTTCTCCATCCGCCGCAACGCGTCAACGTGCCGACCTGGGGGCGCGTGCGCCATGCTCTGCCCAATGAACATCCCCGTCAGCAAGATGACAGTCGTGCGCGATCATCAATGTATCTCCTGCCTAGAATGTACTTCCGAGGCCTGCTGTCCCATCAAAGATACGGTGGTCTTTTCCGCGGGAACGGTCAAATGAGATTGAAATCCACTTCTCTCGGCATCACTATTCTCATCATCGTCTTTGGCGGAATCCTGACCACCTCTGCTCTTGGCATGTGGCAAACGCAGGGTGGCGGAGTGCAAAACCACGGCGGGGAAGGTGAAGCAATCTCAATCATCTCACTGGCTGGCGCGGTCAGCGAGTTCGACTCAACCCGCTTCGAGATCATCGCCGACGATGGGCAGATCATCCCCATCGAGATTGGGAACTCGCACTACATCCAATCCATTGGGTTCGCGCCGCAGGTGGGCGAACGCGTCCGCGTGGACGGGTTTTGGGACGAAAACGGTGGATTCAGCGCGATTACTGTCACACGAGAATCCACGGGATGGGTATATCCCTTCCGCGACGCGTCGGGGCATCCGCTTTGGGCGGGGAAAGGTCAGGGAAACGGCAACCAGCATTAGGTTTAGAAAGAAGCGAGAAAGGGACGCGGATGCCGCGTCCCTTTTTCGTTTCCCGTATCCGCACATCCCTTCCTTCGTCATACATTCTATCGAATTTGCAAGGCTGAGAGACAGTATCCGCCGATTAGTTCATACGTCGAAAAGTGTAGAGGCAATTTATTGTCTCGCTATTCAACTGATTTGCGGAGGGACGCATGAAGAAGAAACTCAACACCGAGCGAGGTCAGGCACTGATCCTGATTGTCCTGGGAGTGGTGGCGCTGATCGGTCTGACGGGCATAGCCGTAGATGGCAGTCTGGCCTACACCGACCGCCGCCAGGCACAAAATGCGGCGGACTCGGCCGCATTGAGCGGCGCGCTGGCGTACATCCGCGGGGAGGATATGCAGGCCGCGGCCCTTCAGGCGGCAACACAAAATGGGTATGCCAATGGGAGCGAAACCACTGTCACAGTGAATCAGCCCCCCGTTGACGGACCCTATGCAGGAAACATGCAATATATTCAGGTGATCATCGCCTCGAAGGTGCAGGCGCGTTTTGGCACCGTGGTCGGCCTGGAAGAGATCAACAACACCGTGCAAGCGATTTCACGCGCCAAGCCTGTTACGCAGGATAATATGATGTTTGGCAATGCGGTTGTGGCGCTTAAACCCGATGGACGTGGGGCGATGAAATCACACGGCGATAACGACCTATGGGTGTATGGCGGCGGTCTGTTCGACAATTCCAGCGATCGGTATGCCTTCGAACAAATTGGCAACAGCATGATCCATGCGCCAAACGGAGGCGTGAATGTGGTTGGCGGACTATTCCTAAATGGTTCCATTGACCCCGCCACGTACATTCAAACCGGTGTAGAGCCTGTCCCATATCCACCCATCAGCCTGCCGCCCACCCCACAATGCGATGGGCCTGCGGTTCAAAACGGCAACACGCTATCCCCCGGTTACTACATTAGCAACCAGTCATTCCCGCCGCGAGGCGTGGACACGCTGAATCCCGGCATTTACTGTGTGGATGCCATGTTCATGGTCAACGCAAACGACACGCTGGAAGGCCATGATGTGGTGATCTACATGATGGATGGAAACATCCACTGGGATGGCGGCGCTGAAATCAACCTGACCGCACCCACCTGGGGACCCTTTGAGGGACTCCTGATCTACATGCCATTAACCAACGACGAGGGCATCATCCTGAATGGCAACATGGACTCCAACCTTGTGGGGACGATCTTTGCGCCAGCCTCGGACATCCAATTAAACGGTATCATGAACACCAGTGCGTATCACACGCAAGTCATTGGTTATACCGTGGATTTGATCGGCACGGCAGAAATCGTCATTACCTACAATGCATCCGAACAATACGAAGCGCCAATTCCACCGGCAGTGGAATTGGTCCAATAGTTCAAAAAGGCAAAGCCTCCGATGCCTTGAAGGCATCGGAGGCTTTGTTGAGAGGAGGGAATGTTTAAGGGAAGCAGGATAACCTTGCGCCAACTGTAATGCGGGTGGCTGTCCAGATCCCGTTGGCAAGACTTCCGCTGGCGCTCACCCAGTTCCCTACTTTCAGGTCGGCAAACGTGATTGGTGTAGGCGTCGCGGTCGCGCTGGCTTTGTAGAGGTAGATGGTGCTGGCGGTTGTCGTGAGAGCCACATCCAGACCAATGTACGGCTGCGCCAGTTTGTTCCCTCGCACCACGTTCACCGTGACCACGCCAGTGACATTATCAATGGCGGTGATCTTTCCAACCAGCGCGAAGGGACCGCGATTGCTGGCTCCAGCCGTGACGGTAATGCGTTTGGCCGTCCACACGCCATTGGCAAGCGTACCGTTGACGCTGACTGGCTGACCAACCTTCAAGTCAGCGAAAGTTATTGGGGTGGGAATCGCGGTGGCATTAGCTTTATAGTAGTAGACCGTGGTGGCAGTGGTGGTCAAGGTTAACGACTTACCCACGTACGGTTGCACCAGCGTATTGCCGCGGAATACCGTAACAGTCACCGTGCCGTTTGTTGCATCAATGGCGGTAATCCTGCCAACTAACGTAAACGGACCGCGCGGACCAGTGGCGGCCGCGGCTGGCGTCACAGCAGCCGCCAGCAGAAAGAGCACAATGGTAGTGATCAAAATCTTTTTCATGGAATCTCCTTTTCTATATTATTGGACGTATAAAAAGGTTCCCACGATATGGGTACATTTCTCTCATGTCGTGAATTTCATCAAAAGTTTATAATATCTTTACATTGGTGCAATACGATTAGTTACAGTCCACCACTCCATACCCATCATGCAGTAACTATTCGCCCAAAAGGTCGTCATAAGAGATGAACGCACATATACCATCAGAATCCGAACTGCTTCGCCTTGCCCACCGTTTCGATTCCATTGCACTCGCGCAGATCTATGACCGGTACAGCCCCGACATCTATCGTTACGCCATGCGCCTGCTGGGCAACGCCGTCCTCGCCGAGGATTGCGTTTCAGAAACATTCAGCCGCTTGCTACAAGCGCTCGCATCAGGAAAAGGACCGCGCGATTATCTAAGGGCTTACCTCTACCGCATCGCCCACAACTGGATTACAGATCAGTATCGCCGCGCACGCCCCACCGAAGAGTTGAACGAGTCCCAGCCCAGCGAAGCGAACAACCTCGAGGAAACAGCAGATCAAAACATGCAACACTCCCGCCTCCTGCAGGCCATCCGCAAACTCACCCCAGATCAACAACAGGTGATTGCCCTGAAATTCTGGCAGGACTGGGACAACGAAGAGATCGCACGTACGCTTGGCAAGCCAATCGGCGCAATCAAGTCACTGCAACACCGCGCGTTGAACACCCTGCAGCGGCATTTACAACAAGAATCAGGCAAACATGAGCACAAATAATCCAGACCCAAATCTCATCTCGAAAATACAGGAATTAAAATCCGTTCCACCGCGGGACCCGCAAGCGGCCGCGCGCGGACGGGCACGATTCTTGGCTGAAGCGTCTCAACTGCGTGAAACCGCATCCCTTCGGAAGAGTCAGCGTCACAATAGGTGGAACCTGATGTTCCGAAAGGAGTCACCTGGCATGAAAATCCTAATCTCCGCGTTGACAATGTTCGTTCTCTTGTTTGTAGGTGTGGGCGGCGTCTTTGCCGCACAAAACGACCTGCCAACCGAGCCGCTTTACCCCATAAAAACCATCAGCGAAGATGTCAGCCTGTGGCTGGCAAACGACCCTGAGGTCAAGTTGGATCGTCTGATGGAATTGGCACAAATTCGCACCCAGGAAATTGCCGTCCTCGTTGAACAGGGGAAAGCGGTCCCCGAACAGGTCACCCAACGACTGAATCTGCACGTTGAGACCGCCCTGCAACTGGCCGCGGGTCAAAGCGACGAGGAAATGCAGGGGAGTCTCCTGCAGATCCAATCTCAACTTCAAACGCAGGAACAGGTTATGACGCAATTGCAGGCCAATGCTCCAGGCGAGTCCCAACCCGTTCTCGAGCAGGCGCGCGTCCGAACGCAGGAACAATTACGCCTCGCCAATGAGGGACTGGAAAACCCGCTTGCATTCCGCAACCGTTACCAATATCAGAATCAGAACGCGAACGGCACCGCAACACCGAGTCCCACCGATATCCCATCTGAAACGGCCGCACCTCCTGCTTCTGGCTATGGACCCGGCCCCAATGCCCAAGGGACGCCAGAGCCCAACGCCACACCGGGCGCGGGATACGGCCCCGGACCTGATCCATCCACCACACCCGGCGGAAGCGGGAATGGCGGCTCCGGAAGTGGAGGCAATGGCGAAGGAGGTGGGAGTGGAGGCGGAGGAAAGCCAAAATAATCGGCAAAACACAAATGCTCCCTTTTCACGGGGAGCATTTGATTTAATTCAGAATTCGATCTCTGTCAATCTTCATGCTTACTGTGGCAGGTATCACAGTCTGCCTCATAGACCGAGGCGGGGTGACAGCCGCGGCAATTGCCCATGCCACCAAAATCATCTTCTTTCGGATGCTGATACCATGGGTGTCCGCCCGAGTAACGAGCGCGATACCAGGTATTTACCGTGTGGCAATCAAGGCAATTAGCTCCAAATGCCGCTCCGTGCCAGCCGGGGTAACCGTGGCAGGTAAAACAGGAGGTGGACGTACCAGCGAACTGGCCATCCTTGTGGCATGAAATGCACTCCACACCGACATGTCCTCCCGCCAGCGGGAAATTCGACTTGTTATGATCGAAGGGAGAATCGGCCCAGCCTGTCGTCTTGTGACATGCTTCGCACGCCAGGGTAAACCGTCCAGCGTGCGCGTCATCCTTTTCGTGGCAGTCCGCGCATTTGCGGACCGTCCCCGTTTGAGGCGCGGTCTGGTGACATTCCTCGCAGTCCACATCCACGTGTTTGCCATCCAGTTTGAAGGCGGATTGGTTGTGATCAAACGTGGAGGGAGTCCACGCGTCCATGCTGTGACACGCCAGACAGTCCGCGCCGAAGCGGCCTTCGTGCGGTTCGTCCTCCCGATGACAGGAAAAACAGTCCCGAGGTGCGGACTGCAAGTCAGCCAGTTTGCGCGCGTCGGTATGACAGGAATAACAATCCACTTCCACATGTGCGCCCGTCAGAGCAAAGGGGACCTGGCCGTGGTCGAAGTGTTTGGTGTAGGTATCCACGCCGTCGTGACAGCCGAGACAGTCACTGCCCCAGGCCGTCAGATGAGCATCGGTGAAATTCGCATCCAGCCCGCGGTGACAGTTCACGCAAGCCGCGGGATCGAAACTGGTCAACTTCTCCACATGGCAATCTTCGCAAATAAAGGACTGATTCGCGGCAGTAAGTTTGTGACCTGCCAGCGAATATTCCATCACATCGTGCGGAAATTCCGCCCGCGCCGAAGCCAGTGTGAGCGGAGCCGACGCGCCACGATGTTCGGGATGACAGTGCATGCAACCCAAATTTGGATTGGCGTGATTCATCTCGCCATGTGCCTGGGCTATTTTGGACATGTCCGATGCCAGGTCGGTGTGACAGTTCGCACATCGGTCCGCCATTCGCTCCGACGACCAGGGCGCAACGTGACAGGCCTCGCAATCGCCTCCTGTGGCCGCGTGCGAGGAGACGCCGCCCATCGGCGCGCCCTCCACGGCGCTAAGCGCGCCTGGAGAAAACATGCGGTTGCCACGTGCAAAAACCGCGCCTGCAACCGCCGCCATCACGAGAATTGCAGTGACGATAGCACTGAGAGAAAAACATCCCAAACGGTTACTTCTCATGTCACCTCGCATTAGTCATCGTCGCCGCCACCGCCGCCCTCATGCTCGTTCCCTGTCGGGTGACATTCCATGCAGTTTTGGAAATTGGAGATGCCCTCCTCCAAATGCTCCGAGCGCACTTCAGCTTCATTGTGTTCATGACAACCATAGCAGGTATAGGAAGTGAAACTGCTGGGATGGCAGGTGGCGCAGGAGACCATCCCACTTTCGCCATGATTTAACGGGAAGGTGTGCTGTCCATTAAAGGACGCGGGCCTCCACGCGGTGGTGCTATGACAGGAGGCACAATCGGTGCCGAACAGCCCCGCGTGGAACACGGGGTCGGCATGGCAGGCCGCGCAAGTGGTGGGCGTGCCAGCAAACTGGGCATTGACGTGGCACTTCTCGCAATCAATCTGCTGATGCGCGCCCGTCAACGGGAAGTTACCGCGCGAGTGATCGAAGGTCGCGTCCTCCCAATCGGAGGGCGTGTGACAGGCCGCACAATCCGTGCCAAATTTTCCGTCATGCTCATCGTCCTGCGCGTGGCAGGAATAGCAATCCGAGGGCGTGCCCTGATAGATATTATTCTTGTGGCAATCCTCGCAGTCGGCCTCGGCGTGTTCGCCCTCCAATTTGAACGCGGACAGGTTGTGATCGAATTGGGCGGGCGTCCAGCCATCGGACGAGTGACACGCCGCACAGTCCGCGCCGAAGCGGCCCGCGTGCGCATCGTCCGCGAGATGGCAGGCCGCGCAGTCCTGACGCGTCGCCTGCATGTCCGTGACAGTACGCGCATCCATGTGACAGTCGTAGCACGAAATTTGCACGTGTTTGCCAGTCAACGGAAATGCAAAAACGTTGTGATCAAAATCGCTTCCATAGGTGTCCACGCCATCGTGACAGGACAAACAATCGCCGCCCCACGCCGACTCATGTTCGCTGGTGAACGCGGCATCCATTTGACGATGACAGTCCGCGCAGATTGTGACGTGGAACGTGGTGATGTCATCGGCGTGACAATCGCTGCAGAGAAACGCCTCACGTGTGACTTTGAGCGGGTGGCCGTTCAACGAGTATCCCAAACTCTCATGCGGAAAATCCGCCGTGGTCGCGACAGTGAGCGGCGCGTCGGCGCCGCGATGATCGGGGTGACAGGGCGCACAGTTCAAACTTGGATTCTTGCTTTGCATGGCTCCATGCAGAGAAGCGACCTCGCGCATCTGTGCGGCCACATCCGTGTGACAGGATGTACAACGATCCGCCATGGTAAGCGAACTCCACGGCGCAACGTGACAGGCCTTGCACTCCCCGTCTGTCTCCGCATGGGACATCACCCCGCCGAGCATCTCTCCGGGTTGTGCGTTGAGATCCCCTGGGCTATAGAGGACTCCGCCCTGCGTAAACGCTACAACCGCGATGACAATCGCGGTGACCAGTGCGGCTATAATTCCTGTGGTGGTAAAACAACCCAAGCGCGAGTTGTGCATTGTCCCTCCCACTTACTTTAAGAAAGTGGCGTAATACAGGGCCGCGCCAATGTGAACAAAAGCCGAGACAAATAGCGCCATGCCGATGGGGATATGAACCGTATGCCAGAGCGCCATAAGGCGGCGCGCTTGACGCAGGGCCGCTTCAGATAAAGTACCTTCGATTTCAGTCCCATCCAATGAGCGAGGAATGCGCGTGTAAATGTAACGTCCCACCAGCCCGCTGATGACAATGACCACCGTGAAGAGCGTGGTCACTCCCGCCAGCCCGTTAAATTTCCACGAGGTGTGGAGCAAAACCATGAACGGTCCCACCAGACCCGTAAAGATGTGAAACTCCAGCCAGGCCGACATCCGCCCCCAACGCGCACTGCGACTGCGCTTTCGCAGGCTGTAGAGAATCTCGGTCATCAGCATTAAGATGAAGCCGACGATTCCCAGCGAATGACCGAACAAATCCGCTGCGGGAGGGATTTCACGCGTTAATAAGAGCACCACCCCATAGACGGCGCTGATCAAGACTGCGGCCAGGGCGGCCATCCACAATTCTTTTCCTCGAAGCATTCTCTCCTCCAATTTGTTCCAGTGGCCTGAATTGTCTTAATAGTCTAATAACTGTCCGACTACGAAACCATTAGGCTATGTGACAACAAAATTACGCGACCATTCCTTCCAAAATTCCACTACCACGTCTGCAATTTTCACGTCGTGAGCCATCAATTTCTCACGGATGGGCGAAATATCTGCCTTGCCAGCGATCATTTTTTGCAAAGGGATCGAAAGGGTCTGGTCACCCATCACCAACGCGCCGAGCAGTGTCTTCTCGCCGACCAGCAGACGCAAGTGATTGACGTCAAATCCCGACTGCGCGCTGATGGCATCAGGCAGGGAGCGGAAAGTCTCGCTATCGCCGCGTGCGATGCCCACCAGATCGTCATCACGGCCACCGCGTCCGACCGCGCCGATGATGGTGGTCGTCAACCCCGCGAGACGCGTCACATTGAACGGCGGCGATTTGAGATAGGCCGTCTTCCGTCCCGCCATGTTCAGACCCGCCACGCGTCCCTGCTCGCGTGCGGGCCCCCACAGACTGTCAATGATCGAACGTCCCGTCAGCGGATCGTAGGCCTGCGCTACATCCCCCGCCGCGAAGACATCGGGATCGTTCGTCTGCAAATGTTCGTCGACGAGAATGCCTTTGTCCACGGCCAGCCCCGCATCCTTCGCCAATTCCACGCGCGGTTGGATGCCGATGGCATATGCCAGCAAATTACATTTGATCGTGCGTCCATCCAGCAAGCGGATGCTGTCCACGCGGCCGCGCTTGCCCAGCACTTCGGTCAATTCGGCATGATGGATCAGTTCCACGCCCTCTTCTTCGAGACGTTTCTCCACAATGCGCGATTCGTGCTCATCCAGAACGTTGTTCCAGTAACGGTCACCGCGCAAAAGGTAGGTGACTTTCACTCTCTGCGCGACCAATCCCTCCACCAATTCCAATGCGGTGATCCCGCCGCCTACAACGACCGCGCGCCGCGTCCGCCGCGCCAACTGCTGAATGTGACGTGCGTCCGCCATATGGTCCAGTTTGACCACGCCCTCCAGGTCTGTGCCGGGGATCGTCAACCGCACCGCCTGCGCGCCAACTGCAATCAATAGTCGGTCATAAGAGACGCGGTTTTTGCCGTCTACTTCAATTTGATGCTCCTCGCGAAAGATCTTCGTGGTGCGGCCTTTCACATAGCGGACATTCAACCGTTGAAAGTCCGCCGTGGTGAACGGAAACAACTGTTTCTCAACCATTTCCCCCGTCAGATAATAGGCCAGCCCAGGGCGCGAATAATAACCGAACGGGTCATCGCCGACGAGAACGATCTCCGCGCCTGATTCTGTTGCGCGAATCGACTCCGCCGCGGCAATGCCCGCCACGCCCATGCCAAGGATGAGATGACGCGTCATTTGGCCGCCTCCGCAAACAGGTCCGTGTGCGCGAAGCGCAACACGCCGCGCGGACAGCGCGCAATGCATTCGCCACAGGTCAGGCATCGGCTGTTCACTACCGCCTCCCCCGTCCACGCGTGGCGGCGCACGTCAATCCCAATCGGGCAATTAAAGGAACAGATCCCGCACTGCACACAACGGGCGGAATCAGGCACCACCTGCCCCGTGCTCAACGCCCGATGGCGGGTGGTCTCATGCCGAAAAAGATTCTTGAATCCCATTGATTATTAGTCGCTCCCATCCCAAAAAAGTTACTTCCTGATTATAGAGATTTTCTGCAAAAAAAAACTTACAAAACGGAAATAAAACAGGGTCACATTTCTGCGACCCTGCTGTTCGCAAAACCTTGTTTACCCAGTCTTACGAAACAAGAGTGACGTTCGCCGCCTGCAGGCCCTTCGGCCCTTCTTCGACGGAGAACTCAACCTTTTGCTCAGCCTCCAGTTTTTTGTAACCCTCCATCTGCAACGCACTGAAATGGACGAAAACATCTTCGCCATCCTCGCGGCCGATGAAGCCGTAACCCTTCGTGGCATTGAACCACTTGACGGTGCCAACAAAACGATCAGACATGCTACTTTCTCCTACAGGAAAAGAATTCGCCCGGTCGTCCGTTTCGCTTGCAACGGGCGAACTCGGGCACGTTGCGCTAATTTATCACTTCTAATTGGACATGTCAAGCCCAATTTTTATTTTCTTCCGAATTGTGGCGAAACGCGAGACAAGATGGAACCACGGCGGTGACCACCTCACTTGCGGGACTCCACGCGGGACGACCGCCCGCAACTCATCTGGACCTTGAAACGGCTCCACCACAAGGAGTGACCTGCCCAACTCGAACGCCGCGTGCGCGTCCGATCCGACCGTGCCGGGGATTCCGTTTCGACGGGCAAACTCCCCCGCCTCAGCGTTAAATCGCGGAGACATGCAGCGCGAGTTGAAGACTTCAATGGCATCCACCAGTGGAAGAATCTCCTGCAAATCGGCCAGTTCCCAGCCGCCCTGTCTCAGCCTGTCAAACGGATGCGACACACTGACAAACGCCCCCTGTCCCCGCAACCGACGGATCGCCTCCTGCGGCGAAAGCCCCGCGGGAACCTCCTCCGACACGTACGCGGCCAAAATCTCACCCCGCGTCGTCATAATCTCCTCCCCGACGATGATCCGCTCTGGGGCAAGCCTCTTCGCCTCGAGCGCCCCCGCGATCGAGTTGTGATCCGTCACGACGACGCGGTCAATCCCCTTGCGCCGCGCCGCGGCTACCAGGTCCGCGGGACGGAGGATGGCATCCCTGGAGGCGAGAGTGTGGCAATGAAACTCTATGGACATCATTTTTTGCATACTGAGATTACACCAGAAAGAGTTTCTCTTTTCAAGATTTTAGTATACAATTCAAAATAACCATGAATAACAAATCAAAATTGGTAAATAAATCTTATTCGCATTTTTTGCGAAACTATGCTATGGTTATAGCAGCAATCGTAACACTTATAGTGTGTTATTTTGTCATGTGGACCTGGAATGATTTTGTGTTTGTAAGATTTAACGGTCTTTTGGGCTGGGCTATCCTTTTATGTTTGCATCCGGTTATGATCGCTCGCGCGCTCAAAGAGAAAAAGCAAGAAACACTGCAAAAAGTGATATTGACAATAATACTATTGTTGATCATTGATATCATTGCTGTCGTCATCTTCCTTGTACTCCCCATATGGCTTAGCTGGATGCTCCCTGTAAGCTTTAGCTGGATATACCCCGCAGGGCTCTGGATCGCATTGCTCGGTGCCGCCGGCCTTGTTGTCTATCTTGTTTATTCGATGAGCAACCGATATGGTGAGCGACGCGGATTGTATTCTAGCCTGGGACATTTAGGCATTATCCTTCTTGGCTGGTTGCTGGGCCGTTGGATGGGAATCATTTTCATTTCTGTGCCACTCCTGTTTATCTACTACCTAATACTATACTGGTTTGCTACGGTACTTATTCCGGCAAACAACCCGGACAGCAAAATAGTTCTATTGGATGGGAAAAACGAGAAGTGGCAACGGTTTCTCATTTCTATTTGGTATACATGGGGGTTGCAGTACCCGATGAACGTTGTTCTTGATGAGTGGGGACGAGATATGCCGCCTACGCGTATACCGGGAAGCCCATTTCGGAAAGTTGGCGAACCTGGTATCATTCTTACACGCGCACACCAAGTGGTAGGCATAACGGCAGGGACCGATTTTTCTCGCGTAGAGGGCCCAGGAATCGTATTCACCAAACGGTTTGAACGCCCACAAGAGATCGTAGATCTTCGGAGACAAGTTCGTGTTTCGTGGATTAACGCTTTAACAAAGGATGGAATTCAGTTTAGAGCTAGGTTATTCATGGTCTTCAAGATTAATGACTCGTTTCCGGACTATTCTGGCGGAAGTTTCCAATACTCTCAAAAGTGGGTCCGAAGGTTATTAAAACTAACAGGAGTGATGCAAACCCGACCAGATAAGAAGGAAAATACTCGATGGGATGATATGGTTGTCAAACAAATCGAGCAGGCTGCTCAGCATACTTTGGCAAAACGCACGTTGAATGAATTATGGCAGGCTCAGGATAGTACTAACTTCGATAGTGCATTTGTAGAAATTAAGGAACAAATCAAGTCGTCTCTTCAACAAAGGTTGGAGCATGCTGGAATTACTTTATTTACTTCTGCAATGCCTAGTTTTGGATTTCCCGAAGAGACCGAGGAAAAAGATGATTCTATTCCTTCTCAGCAATTAAAAACATGGCAATCATTTTGGGCACAGCAAGCAAACCAAACGATCGCCGAAGGAGATGCCGAAGCAGTGCGATTGGAGGAGGAAGCACGTGTGTATGCCCAGTCAATTCTTCTTAAGGCACTCGCCGAGGGCATTAAACAAACCAAAGAGGAAATGTCACAGTATGTGATTGCAATACGATTTATAGGTGCTATCCAAGAACTCATGAAAAGAGAACCGACAGTTGCGGAAAAAGTGGGTACAGAAATAAGCTCACAATTGGAAAATATCAAACATGGGATTAGTTCTCAATGAATAACCATGGAGTCAACCAAATGACAGGCCCAAAGCCCTTATATAACGCGGAAGAAGTAAAGCGACAAGATATACTCCGACAAATGACGATCCTCGGAGTTTCTATCTTAGGTATTGGTATCGCAACGACATATATTTTTATCTTCAGTCTTTATATTAACAATAAGTTTTCATTGATGAGTCGAGGTACCGCAGTGGAAATATTAAGTTGGGTCGCTGGTTTTATCGTTCTCATTTCCCCAACCACAGTGGTATTTATTAGTTGGAAAACTATTCGCGGTATTTTTAATGAGTACGTAAAAACATTCTATAATATTTCCAATGAGATAGATTTTGAGTCATTAATTAACCGGCGGCTTTATGGCATCCCGCCAGAAAATCCTGTTGCGTCTACACCATCTGGGGCATTCATCGTTATAAATAGTGACAAATTAGAGGAAAAATTTTCATGGGTTTATTATCTCGGTGGACCAATCAAACTAATTATTTATGATGGTTATGCGGTTTACTTAGAACGAGGCAATACTTTCTCTCGTGTAGTTGGCTCAGGAATCGTATTCATGGAAAGATATGAAACTATCCGCGATATCATTGATTTACATCCTCAGATCAAAACAATAGAAATCGACGCCTGGACAAAAGACGGGATAAAACTGACATTGCATGTGCGCGTGACGTGTCAGATTTTATCTGCTGAAGATGCGGGCGCATCCCATGAAAAGGATTCTTCGCCGGAATCCGAAAAGCGCTCCTATCCTTTCTATGATAAGGCTGTCCAAGCGGCTGTTGAGACTGCGGCTGTCTTCTTAGGAAAGGATGGTCAGCCAGAAAAGTATAATTGGGTAGCCGGCGTTTGCGGAAATCTTGAAGGACATATAAGAGAACATGTGTACAGTAATACAATTAATGATCTTTTACGCGGCGGAGAAATTACTCAAAATGGATTCGAAACAAGAGTACAGCAATTTCAGGCATTAAACTATGGAAGGGGGGCCAAACAACTCTTTTCTAATGAACTTAGAGATTTATTGCTGAAAAAGGTCAACACAGATGTTGAAAATCTTGGATGCAGGCTTGTAGACATTCAGGTTATTAACGTGGATAAATCTCGTATTGTTGATCAGCAATGGGAACAAAATTGGCGTGCTGAATGGACAAGACGCAATATAATTACGGCAGGAGAGGTTGAAGCTTATAAAATTCGAACAAAAGAAATAGCCCACGCAGAGGCGCAGAAAGATATGATCATCGCTATTGCAAGGGGACTGGAAAAAATGGGCACAAAACATAATATGAGCGAACCTCTCCTGCTTTCTCTTTCCGGGATGCTTGAAAATAGCCTTGTAGATCCTTATGTCCGAGCAGCCCTTCCAAGAGAAACGCTCGAAACGCTTGAGAAAATCAAAGTGATGCTTGAAGAGCCCTCGTCATAGAGGAACATATGACTCTTAGTACCAGAAACTTGGCCAATCAGATTGAGATTAAAGACCAGGGGTTGGATGATTTAAGAACACAAATCATCAAATCAATTGATCTTAATAATGAAATGATGTTGCGTTCTATATTAAATAGGCAACTTTCTAACCGACAGGAAGATTATTGCTTGTCATGTGATAGTGAAGGGGATTGTTTTATTCTCAATGGAATTATCTATCTACGATTGAAAAAACATGAAAAAGCCATCGAAGAATTTCAAAATGCGAACTGGCATTTGCGCAGCAAGAATGAAACCTGGAAGAGCATAATCGGTATGACCTTGCTTGGACTTGCTCTCGAAGAAAACGGGAAGATGCATTTGGCTCTCCATGAGTACAAAAAAGCTTACGAAACATTAGCAGCAAATCTCTGGCGCATCAATACGCACGATCAACTAATGAAAGCAAACGAAATTAAAAATGAGCTGCTGGAAAAACTAAAAGAACTTGCAGTTCCATATCCTTCAACTGCGCCATCATCTAATACAGCCCCACATAAAACAAACGCAACTAATTCCAGCATAGATAAAAGAGACTATCTGACGTTGTTTTCCATTCCTATCTATGGCACCGTGGAGGCAGGTCTGAATGGTCAATTACACATAGATCATTTTGGTATGTTCACCATAGTGAATCAAGTTGAGATTAATAAGAAGGCTTTTGATATTTACAACGTTCACGGCGTTGTGGATCCAGATCGCCAAATCACTATTAAAACCAATAGAGAGTATGGGTGGCTACGAGTTCAAGGACTGAGTATGAACGGATGGGATTTACCATTTAACGAGAATGACTTCGTACTCTTCTATCGCGCTCCTAATGCTTTACATCAGGATTTCGTTATAGCTTCAAATATGGATTCTTCCGGCGAGATATCTCTAATGGTAAAGCGATTCGACGCAGCAAGAAATCAACTATTATCAAGATCCACAGATACAAGAAAATCATATGATCCAATCCCAGTGGATGAACAACACCAAATCCTCGGCATTGTGATTGCAATGGCAAAACCTACTACATAAATACTATCACCAGTCTCCCTCTCCAATTACACACATGTCAATCATCAATATTCCGATAATCCTGATCGTCTAAACCACTACCATCAGGATAGACTGGGCGTTCACGTCTGCCATCACTACTATAAATTCCAGAAAAGAGAGGGTGGATACATAGATTATCATCATTGCCGATCGTGAGTTCATGTCCAACCGTATATTTAAATTTTCCTTTGATATACAAATCGGAATTTATATCAGAAACGACTCTGCCAATAGCCCCAATCTCTATTAGCATTTGTTGAAAAGCAAAGAATTCGCCTCCGTTAAAAACAACCTTGCCATGCCGATTAAAAACTTGGCGCAGTCTTCCCGGAGAAAAAACATGCTCAAGTTCAGGTATGCACCGTTTACACACCTCCTCAGCAGTAGGATGGATCATTCTAAATGCACCAAACATCTCCTTGACAATTCGTTCCTCCACCTGACGAATACCGTAGATTATCTTTTCTTCCCTGACAGGAAACGGATTTAAGATTTGTGTTATGCCAGTTCTCTTGAAAATGGAATTTAACAGCATGAGAAAATGACGCGGCAACAACTGTGTATGCCGCAGGATGTAAGAAATCGAATTTTCTTGAAAGCCTTCTAGGTTTGTAATTTTCTCGGGAAGTGCGACTCTAAAAAGCCCTTGAACTTCCTCACGGGTTAGCTCATCAAACGGCGATTTTCCCCTGATAAGATCAGGATAATACAACCCAATGTAATACATCAGTCTTTGGGCGCCAATCGAAATAAGTTCTTTCGCAGTCCATTCAAGTTTTACTTCACGATTGAAATCTTTGATTGGGTTGGCAGATATTTCAACGATCCTACTTCGCAATTCTATTGGAAGACATAGGCGAATATCCACGACATCTTTTGGATTGTTCATTGCACCGGCACATTTCAATAAGCCCTGGATTGCAAATTCAACTGACTTAAGATGCAATTTAAAGTCTTCCAGCGAATCCATCATAATTACAACTTTCTTACCGCTTAAACCTAGACCCATAATTGCAGCTGTTTTTGCTTCTTCAAAGTTCCTTAGATCAAATTGTCTCAATATTTCAGGCAATCCATTCGTTGGAATAGCTTTTATTGTCTCTTTATAAAAGACTGCTAGTTTCCAAAGGATGGTCTCAACGGAATCGCCGCTCTTAATATCCATCCTGTTGAGAAATTCATCAATAACAACCAAGCCGTGCGGAATGGGCAATGATTTATTACGAATCTTGGCCAACACACAGGTCCACAGAGTTTTTTCCCAAAGTTTCCAGATGGTTTCCGTAAATACTGCATCATTGCTCACATCATCGACAACACCGGCAATATGTTGTAGAACATTCTCAGTTGGTATTTCAACATAATCATAATACTGCTTATCGAAATATACAGATCTGAGATAGGATGTTTTGCCGGAACCCCTCCTTCCCATAATAATTGATGGTCTGTTCCGAAAAGACCTGTAGATCCGATTTTGTTTATCGAATAACAAATTCAGAGGTTCAATATCTGAATTCCCAATTTCATAAGAATCAATAGGTCCAAAAGGCTGTTCTTTGGTAATATAGGGTCTTAACAAAGCTAAATCGGACATTTATTTGCCTCCTTGCCGCAAACGATTAAATGTATTATACATCAATGCAATACTATAAGCGATTACATCATTAGAATCTAAAGTTCCTCGTAATTGATCGCAAGTAAATAATTGCATCAATATTTTGAATTAAATCATCAAATGGTAAATCTTCTCCTCCTCGGCTCCTCCTCTCTCGACATCGTCGGCCGCCTGGACTCCGACCTCCAGCCCGGCACGTCCAATCCGGCGCGGATACGCACCTCGTATGGTGGCGTGGCGCGCAACGTAGCCGAGAATTTAGCGCGGCTGGGGCAACCCGTGAAACTCGTCAGCGTGGTGGGGAAGGATCGTTCGGGAGACGAGTTGCTCGAGTACACCGCGTCCGCGGGCGTGGACGTGTCCGCCGTGCTCCGCACCGACCTCTACCCCACAGGTTTTTACATGGGTGTGCTCGACCCGCGCGCCCGCCTGCGTTTCGCAGTGGACGACCTGCGCGTCATGTCCGAACTCACGCCAGAATATCTCCAACAAAATTCGCATCTCTTCAAAGAAGCCAGCCTCGTCTTCGTGGACGGAAACCTGCCTGTCACCACACTCAAAATGGCCGTGTCACTCGCCCGAAAGGCGAAAATCCCCATTTGCGCTGATCCCGCCTCCACGGTCCTGGCAGAACGATTGAGACCGCATCTCGGCAGACTGCACCTCGTCACGCCAAACGTCTCAGAGGCAGTCACCCTCACAGGTCAAGCCTTCGAGTCGTCCGACCCACAGGCCGCGCTGGAGGATGCACGCGCCCTGCTTGCCGCGGGCGTGGATATCGCTCTCATCGCGCTGGCCGAATTCGGCGTGGTCTACGCCACATCCAAGATGAGCGGGCACATCCCCGCCATCCAGACGCCCATCCTCGACCCCACCGGCGCGGGCGACGCGCTGACCGCCGCCGTCCTGTTCGGCCTCGTCAACGATATGGAACTCGACGACGCGGTGCGCCTGGGCGTTTCCGCGGCATCGCTCACCCTGCGCCACTCCGGCACGGTCTACCCCGAACTCACGCTCGAAAAACTCTACGAACAATTGGTGATCTAATGGACTCCCTCCCCGCTTCCTTTATCGTTAAGGATGACGTCAAACGCGCCTTGAAACTGGACCATCCCATCGTCGCGCTCGAATCGACCGTCCTGACTCACGGACTCCCGCATCCGACCAACCTCGCGCTGGGTCACGACATGGAGGCCGCCGTCCACGCTGACGGCGCGACGCCCGCAACAATCGCCGTCCTGCGCGGCACGATCCGCATCGGCCTGACGGATG
>QZIJ01000115.1 GCA_003598975.1 Anaerolineaceae bacterium
GCATTGTTGCTATTCCTCTTTAGTCTTGGTCACGCGCTGGAAGAACGCGCCCTAGACCGCGCCCGCGCCGCAGTGCGTGCGTTGGCGGATCTTGCGCCAAAAACAGCGCTCGTAAAACGTGACGGCAAGGAACAGGAACTCCCTGTGGAGTCATTGCAACTCGAAGATATTGTCATCGTCCGCCCTGGTGTGCGTATCCCTGTGGATGGAGTCATTCTGGATGGAAATTCTGGAGTTGACCAAGCCTCCGTCACGGGCGAATCGCTTCCCGTTGATAAAGTCCCTGGTGATCAGGTTTTTGCAAGCACGGTCAATGGCGAAGGCGCGCTGGAAGTGAAGGTCTCGCGTCTTGCCAAAGACTCTACGCTCTCGCGCGTTATGAAAATGGTGGAAGAGGCGCAGGCGCAGAAATCGCCCACCCAACAAACGGTTGAAAAATTCGAGCGTGTCTTTGTTCCAGCAGTATTGGTTCTCACCGCGCTGGTTATCATTGTGCCACCCTTGTTTGGATTCCCCTTCCGTGAATCATTCCTGCGTGCAATGACTCTCCTCGTTGCCGCCTCGCCTTGCGCGCTCGCGCTTGGCACACCTGCGACCATTCTCGCGGGTGTGGCGCAAGCCGCGCGCAATGGCGTGCTGGTGAAAGGTGGAGCGCATCTTGAAAACCTCGGACGCCTCAAAGCCATCGCCTTCGACAAAACGGGCACGGTGACTCATGGTAAGCCTGAGGTAACGGATATCGTGGCGATTCAAGAATCGGGGAAGAAAGAGGCGGATGTATTATCCATCGCGGCGGGAGCGGAATCTCGATCCGCTCATCCGCTGGCGCAAGCAATTGTCCGCTCGGCTCGGACTCAGGGTGTGCCTGCTTCCGTCATGGATGAAGTCGAGTCGCTGACGGGACGCGGTTTGCGCGCTATCTCGAACGGCAAAACGATCTGGATCGGCAATCGCAAATTGATGGATGAAGTGATGGTGACGCTCTCCGCCGATGCGCTTCAAAAAGCAGATACCTTGCAACAATCAGGCAAGACCCTGATGTGGATCGCAGAGGATAAAACCGTGATTGGTTTGATTGCGCTGGCAGATACATTGCGCCGCGAAGCCGCGCCGACGATGAAAGCCCTCAAGCAAGCGGGTGTGGCTCATACCATCATGCTGACGGGTGACAATACGCGTTCTGCTTCTGCCATTGCCAAAGAAATCGGGCTGACCGAGTTTCGCGCCGAACTCATGCCCGAAGATAAGTTAACCATCATTCGCGAGTTGGTGAAGGAATATGGTCATGTCGCCATGATCGGCGATGGCGTGAACGACGCCCCTGCGCTGGCAAATGCAACCGTGGGGATTGCAATGGGCGGCGCGGGAACAGATGTCGCGCTTGAAACCGCCGATGTTGCCTTGATGGGCGATGATCTTTCAAAACTGCCGTTTGCTGTTGGGCTGGGACGCGCCACGCGTGCCATCATTGTGCAGAACCTGTTCATCTCGCTCGGTGTGATCGCCTTTCTTGTCATCACCTCGTTGACAGGCATCGTCAGCATCGGAATTGCCATCATCTTCCACGAAGGTAGTACGCTGGTGGTTGTGGCAAATGCATTGAGGTTGTTGGGATATAAGGGAAAGAGGATTGAAGAATGAGGATTCAAATCTCCACGGTGCTACACTCACAACCGGAGCGTATTTGGAAGGAACTGCAAATGTGCAGGCTGTTGTTCCACGTTGCAAGCCCGGTGGTCGTTTTTGAAGCCATTAACCCCTCTGTTTTTCCGGAATTTTGGAGCGATGGAAAATACCAGGTACGGATGTGGTTGTTTGGTTTTATTCCATTGGGTAAACAGTGGATTGTCATTCAACATCAATCCATGCAGACGGGGTATGGGCTTCTGGATGATGGATATGGTGACATAATTCAAGTCTGGCGTCATTTGATCACACTCAACCCCACACCGGAAGGATTCACGCAATATACCGACACAGTTGATATCGAAGCAGGCTGGTTTACGATTGGCGTATGGCTTTTTGCGAGCCTATTTTATCGTCATAGACAAAATCGCTGGCGGCATCTTGTTGATGGGAACTTTAGATTTGAATAACACTGAACTGGATATTCTTGTAATTGGAGCCGGGCAGGCAGGGCTGGCAATGGGATTTCATCTTCGGAATACACCGTTGCGTTTCCAGATGATCGATGGTCACGTCCGGGTAGGGGATAGCTGGCGCAAACGGTACGACTCATTAAAGCTTTTTACTCCGCGCATGTACAGCGCCCTGCCCGGAATGCCTCTGTCCGGTGATCCCTTGGGGTACGCAGGCAGAGATGAATTTGCAGACTACCTTGAGATGTATGCATCTCATTTTCAACTGCCTGTAGTTTTAAACACAACCATCCAGAAACTTCAGCGCCTGGACGGGCATTTTCAGGCATCCATTGATTCGGGACAGGTCATTAGGTCCAGGGTGGTCGTATTGGCAACGGGTGCTTTTCAAAGACCCAATGTACCGGATATTTCCCGGAAATTCAGCCCTGAAATCAATCAATATACGACAGTAAATTATCGAACCCCCGCGCAGATTCCTGAAGGAACTGCCGTATTGGTGGTTGGCGATGGCGCCACTGGAAGGGATATTGCATGGGAACTTGCAGACCATCATCAGGTATTTCTCGCCGCTGGTCGCCCAAGGAGGCTGTTGCCTGATCGAATTCTTGGACGAAGCGCATGGTGGTGGTTTGATAAGATTGGTTTGTTACGTTTGTCGGCTGCCAATCCCTTGGGACAGTATCTTCAACGTTCTGATCCCTTTCCAGGGCGGAACAAAACTTTTAACCAACTGCTTGCCCGGGGAGTAAATGTAATGCCGCGCCTCATTGCTGTGGAAGGCGGTCAAATCACGTTCTCGAATAATATCTCTGCAAAAGTGGCTTCGGTCGTTTGGGCAACGGGGTACCGTGATCATGGTGACTGGGTCGACATTCCCGCGGTCAAGGATGGACGTGGACAATTCATTCATCGGGAGGGGATATCGCCGGTGGATGGGTTGTATTTCATTGGCCGCCCGTGGCAGAGAAATCGCGGTTCGGCATTGATCACGGGCGTTGGGGCGGATGCTTCCACTTTGCTTGCCCAGATTAACCGCAGGCATTTTTTCGGGGAGGGATAAGTACTGGATGATAAACTGGCATGCTGTAAATTAACCGTCATATTGCACATTTTAGTTAAGGAAACCATGAATACAAAAACTCAAAACAAACCTGTTTCTTCAAAAAGAACCATGCACCGTCAAAAACAGCAGAAAAACCGGACCATTCGAATTGTAGTCATGATCGTTGGGATGGTTGCAGTGATTGCTGTGTTTGTATTGCTCCTGTCATCCAATTCATCTGGATCCATCGGTTCGATTGAAGGAGTTCAATCCTACCCGACTCAGGAGCGAGGGCATACAGATGCACCGGTTGAATATGACATCATTCCTCCGGTAGGCGGAGTTCACAACCCGGCATGGATGAATTGCGGCGTATATCCCCAACCTATTCAAAACGAAAATGCGGTCCATTCGTTGGAACACGGTGCGGTTTGGATCAGTTACCGGCCGGACCTGGACCCGCTTGAGATTGCAAAACTGGAAGATCTCACGCGCCAGAGCGGGTATCGTCTCCTGAGCCCTTATCCCGATTTACCCAGCCCAATCGTCATCTCAGCATGGGGATATCAACTGCAATTGCAACAGGTGGATGATCCACGTCTGAAATCCTTTATCGAAAAATATGAACGCAGCCCGGAAAGCCCCGAGCCCGGCGCTCCCTGTACCGGCGGAATCGGTATTCCTGGATAGGAGGAACAATGATTGAGGAACACAACCCGCAGGAAATTGAAACAAACGCTTTGCCTGCCAATTGGGCGATTATTTTCACAGCGGTCATTTCCATCCTGTTGGCGGGCGGAATTGGCTTTTGGCTGGGAAGCCGCCAGTCGGCAGGCCCGGGAACGGATTCGCCAGATGCTGGTTTTGCCCGTGACATGATGACTCACCATGCCCAGGCGGTTGACATGGCGACCATTATCCGTGATCGTACCGAGGATCCGCAGATTCGCCAGGTCGCCCTGGATATCATGTTGACCCAGCAGGCGCAGATCGGGCAAATGCAGGGCTGGCTGACGGTATGGGGATACCCCATTGCCAGTACCGATCCTGCCATGTCCTGGATGGGGACCCCCGGCGTCATGCCTGGTATGGCAACACCGGAACAGCTCAAACAGCTGCGCGATCTACAAGGAGTCGATGCTGATGGATTGTTTTTGCAATTGATGATCATTCATCATCGTGGTGGAGTACAAATGGCGGATGCCGCACTTTCCAGGGCAAAAACCCATCAGGTGCTTTTGCTGGCACAGTCCATTCTTGATGCGCAGACCAGTGAAATCGAACTCATGCAGGACATGCTGAAGGAAAAAGGATTTCCACCTGTGCCGGAAGAACCTGACATGTTGCATGACATGAATAGCCCCTGATCTATTAATATGATGAAATGGCATTGGTATATTTTACTGACAGGACTGGGACTCTACGGGCTTGCTGCCTTTCCTGGTCTATTACCCCATGCGTTGGATAACATGGCATTGATTCTGGCAGGTATAACTATTGGGTCGGTTGCAGTCTTCGGTTTCGATCCAGTTCTTGTGGATCGCAGGTTGGGAACGCTCCTAATCTGGCTTGGGATCGCCATATTCAGCACAGGTATTGTCCTGGCTTGGTTTGGTCACCCGCATCTCTTAATACCGTTCTCCATACCCGCCGTGGGACTGTGCGTGTTCGGTCTGCGTATACTATATGAGAAAAAAGAATGAACAGGAAACTTTCCTACACACCATTACTTTACATTGCTGGTATTTTGGCAATCACCACTGTGGTTGTTGTTTTGTTTCAAAAGCCGTACACATTTCATGGAACGGTGCTCACTCCGCCGCTTCCTGTGACGGACTTTACGCTTCAAACTGGCGAAAGTGAAACCTTCAGCCTGAGCGCTGCCAGGGGAAAGCTTGTTTTGTTGTTCTTTGGCTACACCAGTTGTCCTGATGTGTGCCCGACAACATTGGCAGAACTCAGGCAGGCTTCCGAAAACCTGGGCGATGACGCGCGGAATATTCAAGTTGTTATGGTCACCGCCGACCCTGAACGCGATACGCCTGAAAAAATGAAGGCGTATGTGGCGCACTTTGATCCGAATTTTATTGGAGTAAGCGGAAATCTCGCTGACCTTGAGGCAATCTGGGAGGAATTGGGAGTATTTGTTGAGAAGGAGGATACAGGGAGCGCGGCGGGCTACCTGGTGAGTCACACCTCCAGTGTGTATGTTCTTGACCGGAATGGGAATCTGATCCTGATGTTTCCCTATGGAACCTCTGCGGTTGATATTGCAAGTGACTTGAGCGAACTGCTAAAGCAGACGAAACAATAATTTTGATTGGAGAAATAATGAAGACCAGACTGATAATGATATTGACGTTCTTCGCTACTTTGTTGGGCGCCTGCTCTGCCTCACGAGAAATGTCCATCCGCGATGCCTGGGCGCGTCCTGCCAGTGCAGGCGATAACGGAGCGGCGTATTTCGTCATCGAGAATGGCACACCCTCCGCCGACACCCTGTTGAGTGTCTCGTCTGATATCGCCTCAGCCACAGAGGTGCATCTCAGCATGGTGATGGACGGCGGTGTCATGTCCATGAAACAGCAGGAGTCTGTTTCTGTGCCTGCCAAAGACAAAGTGGAATTCAAGCCTGGCGGCCTGCATGTAATGTTCGTTGGGTTGACGCAGGATTTGAAGGTTGGCGATACGATTACCTTGACGCTCAACTTTGAAAACGCAGGGAACCGGATAATCGAAGTTCCAATACGCGAGCCCTAAGCAAACTTTCATCCAGGGAATTGCCGTCCAAAGTATAATGTCCCTGCGGATGGCAATCCCATTGTAAATATGAACGTATCTCATCGCATAATAATGATTGTGACACTGGCTCTTCTTCTGGTTGGGCTGTCTGCGCATATATTGCCAGCTGCATCCCTGTGCGACTGTGTATCCCAGTCTCAGGAAGATGCCAGGGCATCAAACCTGGATACTTGCCTGGTGTGTCAGTTGCAAACTGGTATTCATTCTGCGCCATGCCCGGCTGATCCAAACCATGAAATCGTACAGCAAGTGAATATCCGGATCAATTTGCGATCATTGGAACGTGCCTTTCCGGTTTTACATCCCCCCATCGCTTAAGTTTTCAATCGAATATTTTGCTGGATTATTACACCCATCTCGATGTCCGTGCAACGGTTGCATCGACGATTTAACCTTAGCCTGATTTATTTTTGGAGTTCCTATGAAAAAAAGAAAGAATCAGAAATCCCCTGTTTCGCTCTTCCTCGCACTTGGCGGCGGACTCTTGTTGATTGCCGCCGCAATCCTATTGGCGAATCAAAATGCTCCTGCTGTCCCGACGCCTGTTACATCCCATGAAGAGGAGACATACCCCGATATTTCACGTGTAAGCCTGAACGATGCCAATTCTGCTTTGGAGGAAGGTGCCGCTGTTATAGTGGATGTACGTTCTATAGAAGCTTATCAAGCTGCTCATGTTGCCGGTGCGATCAACATTCCGCTTGCCGAACTTGAAGCGCGCCTGGCGGAATTGGATAAGGCGCAATGGATCATTACCTACTGTACCTGACCGAGTGAAGAATCGAGCGCCCGTGCGGCGTCCATTTTGCTTGAAAACGGATTCAGTAAGGTCACCCCAATGCTCGGCGGTTTTGAAGCCTGGATGAATGCCGGTTATCCCGTTGAGCCATGAATTAAAGAAACAGTATTGGAGCTACAATGTTTGCAAAATTAAATGTATGCCTGATGCTAATTGGTATCGGCTTGTTTTCGCTTATCGCCTGCCAGTCACAGGAACAGATTGGCATCCAGGCTGAAATGAATGGCGTTCCTTATCGGGTGGTTTCTGTCCAGGAATTACAGACCATGCTCGAAAACAAGGATTTCACAATGATCAATGTTCACACGCCGTGGGAGGGCGACATTCCTCAAACGGATTTGCGCCTGTCGTATGATCAGATCGAGCAGAACCTGAACCAACTTCCGGCGGAAAAGGACGCGAAGATCGTTGTCTACTGCCTGACTTCTGGCATGGCGAAGAAAGCCGTTGCTACGTTGTTGAGTCAAGGCTACACAAACATCTGGATGTTGGAAGGCGGGACAACTGCCTGGCTGGAGGCGGGATTGACGATTGATAAGGAATGAGAGCAAACAAATGACAATCCCGGTGTGGAGAAGAATGAAACGGAATTTATCACGCCGTGATTTTCTAAAATTTGCAGGTATGGGGCTGGGCGCAATTGCGCTCAGCCCTATCAATCTTGAGTCGGTCTACACACCTAAGCCTCTGCCGCAATTCCCGAACAATGAGATGCTTGGGCGCCTTCTTGGCACAACGCGGGTCACGAATCGCCCAAGCAACGATCCCTTTCAGGCTTCCGCCTTGGGGACGTTATACGATGACAAGCTTGTCGAATGGGGGCGCGAGGTGGTGGGGAATGCTGTTGGTCTGACCAACCAAAGATTTTTCGCTGGACAACCCCACATGTTTCCCTCGCCCAAAGCGAACAGCGTATGACCTAACCCGACTTGTCCGTAACCAAAATAGAAGTTTGAAACGAAATATGTTAATCCAATGCCGTCAGAACGACACAAATCAGCAAATGAATTAACAGAATGGATTTTTGATGACAAAAGTATCAAGCTCTACACCTTCAGCGCCTCAGCCTGTTTTCAATGAACGCTTGCGGGTATTTCTCCATGCGCTCCTTTTTGTGCTTGGATTCTCGCTGGTCTTTGTGATCGGCTGGGGCGGATCGGTGACAGCGTTGGGGCAGTTATTTGGCGTCTATAAGCGGGTCATCGCGCAGATCGGCGGTGTGATTGTGATCATGTTTGGTTTGGCAACCCTGGAAGTGATTCGTATTCCGTGGTTTTATGCCGATACCCGTGCCCAATACTCCGGTCAACGCGGAACGTATAGCGGGTCGGCACTTATGGGCATTTTCTTTGCCGCAGGTTGGAGCCCATGCATTGGCGCTACTCTGGGAGCAATCCTGACAATGGGACTGAACCAGCAAAGGGTGGGGGAAGCCATGTGGCTGTCATCTGGATATTCGCTCGGCTTGGGCATTCCATTCCTGGTGATGGCAATTGGACTGGAACGCGCTACCGGCTGGCTCAAACGCATGCGACCCTATCAACAATATTTCAAAATCGCCAGCGGCATCTTCATCATAGCGATTGGGATCTTGTTGTTGACAAACACCATGAGCCTGATCGCGATCTGGGCGTTCAAGAATGGATACTACATTGATTCCTTTTCCCGTTATGCTGCCGCACCTACTTATCTTACAGCAATTGTCGCTGGGTTGCTTTCCTTCATTTCTCCCTGTGTTCTTCCGCTTGTACCTGCCTACCTCGGCTATCTGAGTGGACATACAATTCAGAAATCCTAACTATCAGAAAGGGAAGCTCATGGAAACTACTGGTATCTGGTTTTTGAAACACGGCATGGGCAGGATGATTCCTTTAATCAACTACGTAAATATTGCCTGATTAAGTTCGAGAATCACATAAGGAAACTGCCGGATGCCAGCCCACAAGTTGCCAAATGTGAATTATGTGACTGCCTGGATATTTATAAGAGTTTTGCGAAGTCGTCAAGTATATTGAATTCAACTACTTGACGACTTCGAGCGTTCCAACCATGCCTGCCTGCAGGTGGCCTGGCATCCCACAGACGATCTGGTATATACCTGGCTGGTCGGGTGCTGTGAAACTTATATCTACACTCTCGTCTGGTTGGGCCTCCACCTCCCAGTACGCATTGACAATATCCTCTTCATCAAACATATCACCGACATCCACGCCATATTGCATGATATAGAAGTTATGCTCCACGGTGCCATTGTTGATAATCTTGATATGGACTTCTGCACCAGCTGGCACGGACAATTGCGTTGGAGTGATTGAAAAATCACTTAACTCCACGCTAAGCCTGGTAGACGGTCCGCTGGACTGGCAGGCGGACAGGAAAACCAACGCCAAAATAAACAAGAAATATCTTTTCTTCAACATACAACTCTCTTATCCTGGATGTTCAACAAATATCTTGCTGGTAATATTTAAACCAAGAACGCTCACCTTCGCACCAGCCTTAACAGTCAGATTATGATCGAAGGACGAATAATCAAGAACAGTGATTTGTACACCAGGAAGAAGCCCCAGGTTCTCCAAATAGCGTAGTAATTCTGCATCGGCATTTTTTACACTCTGCACTTTTGCCTTTTGTTTCGGGCGCAAGGCAGAAAGAGGCGTCGAGTCCTCCAGCGGCATGACCAGATCGGCGGTGGGGATCAATTCTCCATGTGGGTCGCGCAAGGGATGTCCCATCGCCGCCGCCATCCGCCGTTCGAAGTCCTCCGAGATAACATGCTCAAGGCGTTCTGCTTCCTCATGGACTTCAGCCCACGAATAGCCCAGAGTCTGCACCAGCCAGGCTTCCAGGAGACGATGATGCCGGATCACCTCCAGAGCGGCTTTCCTGCCTTCTTTGGTCAGCGTGACCCCCTGATGTTTCTGGTATTCAACCAACGCTGGTTTCACCGATGCAAGCTTTTGCACCATATTCGTCACAGACGCCGGTTTGACGTTAAGCCTTTCGGAAAGGGCATTCGTGCTGGCATTCTTTCCGTCTTCCGTCAATTCGTAAATATGTTTCAGGTAATCCTGAATGGATATGGTCAGGGACGATTCCATCGGAAAGCTCCTATTTGATCAACAACCCAGTGACCCACAACATCATCATACCGGTTAGCACGCCACTGAAGACTACCATCGGCATGGCTTCGCGCTGGGTGTCCTTTTGAATCAGTTTGGCAATCTCGTAGATCACCTGGAAGATCGCGCCTGCGCCGATGGCAAGGAACAGGACCGTCAGGAAGGGTGAAGGAGTGTATCCTCCGATCCAGGCTCCCAGGATGGCAGGTGCGCCGCCTACCAATCCCATAATCGCCAGTCTGCCAATTCCGGGTTTATCGCGCAGGACCGGTGCAATGATGCCCAGTCCTTCGGTAATGTTCTGGATGATAAAACCCACCACCAGGAAGGTGCCCAATGCAATTTCGCCAACATTATAAGCAGCGCCTATTGCCAGTCCTTCTCCAAGGTTATGAATGCCGATGCCAACTGCGATTACAAAGGCGATAGCCAGCCGTTTATCCGCTTCGTTGCCGGTGATTTCGGACTGTCGATTCGAGATCGCCTCCAATAGCAGGAAGGTCGCCACCCCGCCGATTCCGATCAAGCCGATCCCCTGGAAGGCAGAAGGGATCTTCCCGGCAAACTCCAGCGCTTCCGCGACCGTGTCCAACCCAAGAAAGACCAGCAATCCCGCCGTCGCCGCCATTAGAAAGGTCATGGTACGACGCCCCATTTGCCGGAGCGCTGGAAACCAGAAGATTCCCAGAAAGACCGGGATTACACCGACATATAAACCGATGAGAGTGAAACTCCAGAAGGTGGCGTTGTCGGGTTGAGGCGTCTCGAACGCAACAGGGATGTCCACTGTGAAGGGGATAGCATTTCCGGTAAAGATGATCAAGCCATACGCCTCGCCATATGACCACGGATAATCGATGGTGATGGAGGCGCGACCCAATCGGGGGATGACTGCATTCGGATGCACTTCAAATGGCATGATTGCGTCGTTCACAATGATCTGCGCGATGGTAAGTTCTTCTGGTCCGGTGTTGCGTACCTGCAATTCGATGCTGCCTTGTTTCAGGACATAGCGCTCCACATCGAGATTCTCCACCGGCGCGGCAGAGTCGAGATTCAAGCCTCCGCCTGTGGAAAGAAAGAGGACGATCACTCCGACAAGCAGAATGACCGGGATCAACAACAGGACAAAGGTTCGAAGGGTGAAGCGGGTAGATGGAGTTTGGGTCATGGCATACCTCTAAAATTATTCTGTCACTTCAAACATGCCATTCCAGCCGAGTTCTGCAAATTCCGTCACGTGGGCATGAAACATGTACATGCCGGGATATTTGTATGAGAACTCCAGGATGCCGCGCTGGGCTTGACCTTGAATGATCGTGTCAGTGAACTCGGAAGGGGTCAGGCTTGTACCAGTTGGATAGTAATGAAAGAAACTGGCGTGCAGGTGGAAGGAATTGAGCAGATCGAATTCCAGGATGTTCACAAGATAGATGCGGATTTTCTCACCGACCTTGATCTGGATGGGATGGTTCTGATAATAGAACGGGATGGCATTAACAGCGTAAAAATCGTTGACGTCATCGAAATCGACATCGAAGCCGCTCATGACCATGACCATTTCACGATCCACGGGTGGGCGACCTTCCTTGGGATCCACGATGAACGTGCCATATAAACCCTTGGCAATATGGCGCGCCAGTGGGAAGACATGACAATGATAAAGGTGGAGACCAAACGGTTCCGCATCAAACTCGTAGGTAAAACTATCGCCAGGTTCGACATACCCGCCCGGACCTGATCCCGGTACCCCATCCATCGCTCCCGGATGAAACCCATGAAAGTGCATGCTGTGTGGGTGGTTGCTGCCATTGATCATCGTGATGCGGATTAAATCGCCTTCCGTGCAACGAATGGTCGGACCTGGAATACGCCCGTTATAGGTCCAGGCGGGGTATTCGATGCCTGGCACAACTTCAATGTTCTTGTTGATGACGGTGATTTCATATTCACGCAGGGTTCTCCCATTGGGAAGGGTGGATACTTTTCCATAGTCGAAGTCGGTCAAAATGTCCCCTGGATGGAAACCGTTCTTCGCATGATCCACATCGCCTGTGCCAGGGATGACACCGCCCCCATGATCCATGCTTTGCATGGGAGGCTGATTATGGCGTGTGTGGGATTTGCCATTGGACTGTATGATGGCAGTCGCACCTCCAGCCCCAATCACACCGAAGGCCCCCAGTTTCAGAAAATCCCGCCGACTCAGTTGGTTCTTCATATTAGCCTCCAATATGGATAAATTCGATAAATTTAGTATAATCTAAAATAGATTTTAGATGATGAATAAATATGAGTCAAGGCTTTACCCAATCAAAAAGGACTCTGAAATCCACTAAACAAAAAACGCTCCGGCTTATGCGGAACGTGTCGGTTCTTCAGAAATGGTTTATGTTAATACCCCGTAGGGACTCTGCCGACCCAATCCTCTCCAAGGCGCACCTCAATATCCACCGTGGACGCTGGATCTGGCTGGATCACAATTTGCGGACTCTCCAATCCAAATAGTTCCTTCAAATATCGCAAGCCATATAGTTTGGACGTATACAGGATCACTTTGGTGCGGCTGGCAGTTCCGGTCGGCGCACCAAACTCCACCACCTGCATGCCTTGGGCGTTTAGTAAAGCGGCTGTGCGCTGTTCAAGATCAGCGGCATAGGTGTTGTTGATTATTCGGATCTTCACCTCCTCAGATTGCATCAACGTCGCCGCATCGCCCTGCGCCATTGGACTAAGCGGACCACCGGGGATGAAGATCTCATCGCGCAGGATGCGAATTAGATCGGGAACCGGGCGCAACACATTGGCAGGCACACCATTGATGGTCGTATCGGTTGGGATTGCCATCGTGGTATCGATCACGCCCTGCTTTATTTCCTCCACATGAATATCCCTTGCCAACACTGCCAGCTGGATCGCATCCTCCAGGGACATATTCGTATGGATGCCGGAGGAGAATTCTGCATAGAGCTGTGGAGCCTGGGAAATCAGGCTGGTGAATGTTTCAGGATGTAATACCTTGTCGCGAATCGCCAGGATAACCTGTTGCTGCCGTTTTGCTCGACCGAAATCGCCGCCACTGCAGCCCTGTGACTCGTGCCGACAGCGTGCATACGCCAACGCGCGTTTGCCGGTCAGATGACGATAATCCCCAGGCTTCAACACAAAATGATCCGGCCCTTCGCCTTCCGGATCAAGCACCATCTTTTCTTCAACATACACATCGATGCCGCCGATCAGATTGATGAACGACACGAATGTTCCAAAGTCCACCTGCACATAATAATGGATCGGAACCCCAATGAATTGTGAAACGGTCTGCATCGCCAGTGCCGGTCCACCGCCTGGGAGTTTGGCATTCTCGCCAATCGCCCAGGCAGTGTTGATGCGCCCATATCCTGCTCCTGGAATGTTGACCCACATGTCACGCGGGATGGATAACATGCCGGCGGTTTTAGTCACAGGGTCCACGGTCATGACCATGATCGTATCCGTGCAGGTCGCGCAACCATCTTCATCATCGCCGCGCAAGCCAAAGAAGGCGATGTTGATGCGGCTGGCGCCATCCCATTGAGGCAATTCCAATTCCGGTGCGGAGATTTCAACTGGAAGATCGTTTGCAATTGCTGGATCGGGCAGTGCCGGCATTTCGGAAGACGGTTGGTCTTGTAAGGCACATTCGGCTGGAGGAATTCCAGACAGGTCCGTAAGCGTCCAACATAGCGTCAATTGGCGAACGGTGAAAAAAGCTGCAAGGACTGCCAGTGTGACGAAGATCCAATAGGCAAGCGAACGCCAGAAGGGATGATACAGATTGGGATAGCGCGAGCCCGGCATTACATCAATCCTGAACCCATGAACGGCGCGATGATCGCCAGCACCAAACCCAAGACCGCCATCACCCCAAACAAGCCGGCACGCTGGCGCACGAGAGCAGCACGTTCCTCGGTCGATTCCACCACGGATCGATGCACCGACTCTTGCAAGCCCTGCACACTGGATAAGACCGGACGATTATTGGCAAAGAAATCATAGATGTCACGCAGGAAGAGATTGGCTTCCATATCCTTTGGATCCGGCAAGTGGGCACGGGTGACATCAATGGCTTTGGTGAAATCCTCCACCTCCATGCGTGCCACGAGTAAGCCCAGCAGGTTACAGAACGGACCACCCACGGTCGAGGCACGCCGCAGGGCTTCCTGTACGCCGACACCAGAAGACAGAAGCGAACTCAACACAGACAACCCGATCAACATGTTATTGCGCAACGACTCGCCACGTTTCTTCGCCAGCGTCTTCATGCGTACATACGGACGGCGCAGTCCAAGCAGAATAAAGATCAAGGCGATCACCGGCGCGGCAGCGAGGATGTTCATAGCGGCTATAGCGCCTGCCAGCATCCCGCCCACGAAGAGGAAGGTCGAGAAGTCGCGGATCGCAGCGGCATAGAATTCACCGGGGGTATCGTAGGGATAGCCGGCACGTCTCAAGAGGCTGATCACATCACTCATATTCTTCGCGGCATCCGGATCGAAGCGACCGGGTAATACTGCCACCAGCAGCGCCTCCCAGGTGGATCGGCGTTTGGCTTGGGGTTGCGTGGTGAAGGAACTGAGGCGGCTGCTGCCAAAGGTGCTGAAAGCGGATTGAAAGACGTTCATGAGTTCGAACGCCAGCACGCTCAAACTCAATGCGCCCAGAAATGCAAAGAAAGTCATCGGGAGTCTCCTTTTGGAATATCGAGTCGGAAGTCTAATAACTTCTGCAAGGGGGTCTCCCCGGGCTGTCGTCCGCGAAATTTTTTGCTGAACAACCCACGCCGTAACGCTTGCATGTGCTGCTCACTGCGCACGACCTGATGCGGTGGTCGCGGTTCGGCAAACTTCAGCGCCCCGCTGCCGGTTTCCCATTCCATACCGCCATATTCCTGCGGCCAGAGCGGCTGGGTGTACAGGTCCCAGTCCTTTGGCAGGCGTTTGCTTTTCATCGCCCGATGCCATTGCCATAACGCCTCGAAGCGCGGTCCCCATAAACCCCAGACCAGATCGATCTGTAATGACTCGTCGCGTAGCAGGTTCAAGGTCGCAGTACAGTGATGGCAGATCGGGATGGCGTTCTCCGGTCGTTGGTAGCGCCATAGAATTTCCACCGCGGCATTGGACGCGGGGTTCAGGATCGGTCTCCATGAAGCCGGCTTGCCGCAGCGTATGCAGTGACTGGGAAACTCATGCCGCCAGGGGATACCGCCCACCGAAGCGGCGACGATCTCGTCGATGTAGGGTTCCTCGGCTTTCAGGACCGAATAGGAGAGCTTCACTGCGCCATCGGGCAGGTGGCAGCTGTCAGAAAAATCCAGAATGAAGCCGGCGGAACTTACGATCTGCCCGCGTTCCCAGACTTCGAACCGGCGGCGTTGGATCTCGGGACGCACCTCACCACGATGGGCATCGCGGATTCGTCGGATGTCAGCCACAGCTTCCGCCAGTACCGCGAACAACAAACCATCCATGCGCAGGCTGGGATCCATTGCTCCAAGTTGCGGCAGGTCGCCGGCGATGGACAGGATGGTCTGAACAAACGGGGCATGGTCCACTTTCGGTCCGGTCTCGATCACATAGCGACATACCGGCAAACGCACCCACTTCCAACGGACGATAACTTCATCGAAAACCACCTGTCCTTCGGCGCTCAGGGCGACAATGCGCATGGGTGGGCAGAAGAAGGTGTGGAAGGTGCGCGCCCCATCCGTGGGATAGATAAATGCCAGCACCGTGTCATTCAAAGACTCCATGAACATCGCGCCGCTGGCACGTTGTTCGGAGGTGATCAGGAAATGCAACTGCATCTCATTCCTCCACTTCATTTCCAAACAGAATTTTGTAAACCTGCGGCAGCATGGGATTGTGCGAGCCCATCGCCTTTTTCCAGGCGCGTGCCAGGGGATGTTCCACCTGTCCTGGCAGGGCGTAGGAACTGTGTGGCGTGGACTGCATCAGGAGCAATAACTCGGCGGGCGGCAGGTCGGCAAATTGCCGGAAGACCCCGCGCGCTTCGCGCAAGGGATGTTCGCGCAGGCGGCTCAAGGCATAACCCAGTGGATCGGAAAGATTTCCGCTTTGCGGACTGGCGACATACAGCACCCAGGAGACAAAGGCATGCACGGAAGCCTGGACTTCGAGCAGTTCCTTCTGGACTTTGGGGTGGACATCGTTTTGTCCAAGCAGCGACTCAAGTTCCCAAAACGACGGCACCACCTCCGCCGCTTTTGCGCTTCGCGCGTGTCTCGTCCTCGTCAGGGGATGGGTGGTGGAAGTGTTTTTCTTTTTCGTGTTGGGTACGTGTTTAATAGTGTTTAAAGCACTCCCATTTGCGTCCACCATATGACTCCCATTTGCGTCCACTAATGCCCCCATTTGCGTCCAGTTAATACTCCCATCTGCGTCTGCCATATGACTCCCATTTGCGTCCAGCCTAATGCCCCCATTTGCGTCCAACGGTTCCTCCAATAACACCCGAAACGCGCGCGGCATGGATTCGACCCGCAGATCGACATCCGGATTGGAATCAGGCATGGGCATCTCCATCAAGAAGCGCGCAAGGTTTCCGCCGCGTTGCTCGTTCCAGTGGGGATGAAGCCAGGCTTGTATGGTTTTATAACGACTCGAACCGATCAGTTCTGCCATTTCCAGATAACCGCGCTTGAAGGTCACGAGATCGCGTCTTTCTCCGGTACGTGAGTTGATGAATGCCATGTCGCGAGACACGGTGATCAGCCAGGCTTGCGCGGGCGTCAGGTTGTAGCGCCGGATGGTTTCCGTGATGAAGTAATGGGGAATGTGGATATCCCCCAACATGCTGATGATGCGGCGGTGCAGCTGCTGGGCAAGCTTCTCCATCTCCGGGGTGTGCGCCTTACCAGCTTCCAGGCGGACGATATCCATCACGGTATGGAGAGGCACAGCAATTCGCAAAGGTTCATTTGGTATGAGTAGTTCCATGACATCCTCGATTGCTAAAAGCTCCTGCAAGGCTTTGTGGATTTCGAGCTTTCCCTCCATCATGGATCGTATACGGGCATGGATCGCAATCGCATCAGTGCGTGTCAGACGCGGGGTCATAAAGACCTGATAACGAACTGGGGCGCGATGCGGACGACCATCGCGTCCGCGCCGGAAGCGGCGGGCAGCCTGCGCCTCGGCGCGTTGCACCAAGCCCTGCAGGTGCTGCTGGACCACGGTGTGTTTCAACAAACGCCAGAAGGCGCCATTGCTCAAGCCGCTGAAACGCATCACATCCTGGCTGTGCAGGGTCTTGATCCCGGATGAATTTTGTTCCTGCGCGCGCCAGGCGGCCTGATGAAATCCGATATACAACCAGATCGCTTTGGGTCCGATCTCCGCCCCCAATCTTCGCAGATAGCCCTTCACCACAATTTGCTTATGCGGCTGCACGATGCGGTCATAGTCCAGCCACTGTACCGGCTCGATGTCCAACTTGTTTTCTTCATCGGCTGGTTCCTCGTCTGCCTCATCCACCATTGTCGGATTTTCCCTCGAAACAAAACGCACCGAGACCGGATGAGCGAGCATGCCTTTCAGGATGGTCTGGATGATGGCGGTCATGCGCGACTCCAGCCAGTCTTTGGCATAGGCGTTGCGGGCGCAAACGGTCAGGACATTCTTTTCCAGAGAGAGCGCCTGGGTATCCTTCGCCCAGGTTTCATAGGAGGCTTTCGGCATATCGAGTTGGAGTTGATGTAGCACCTGACCCCAAATGTCTTCGAGATTCAACATGCTGCCTCCCAGGTCAAAATCGGGTGATTTCCCACCCAGGGTCGTACCCATCGGGTTTCATCATGGAAACGCATCCCAGCCTTTCCTGTGCCTGCGACGTGGGCGGGCACGCAGGCGGAAACGTGGACGGGACGTGGACAAAGCGCAGGCGGCACGTAGTCAGTGCCGCCTGCTTTGATTTCGTTTTCGATTTTGTTTTTTCGTTTTTGGGGAATGTTCATTTTGTGCCCTCTGGGGACAATGTGAAGGATGTCCGTTTTTGCATAGGAGTGAGGGTCAATCTCTTGTGTCCGTATTCCTTCAAGCCAAAACGTAACAAAGCCGTGATCAGTTCACCGACCGGCACATTCAGTCCGTCATCGGATGCCAGTGCGGATAGCTCACGTTTGAGTTCAGGTGGAAAGCCGCGCCAGGTGGTGATCACCCGCCAGAGTACTTCGGATTTTTGTTTGGAACCTTTGGAACGTGTTGGCATTGGAAGAGAGTCATGCGTTGGGAATAGAGTCATGCGCAGACGATAGGGATTGGGACGCGGGTTGAGATCGAACTCGCCGCGTTCATAACAACGCAGGGCATGTTCGATGATCGCCCGCGCGACTTCGCCTTCGGGGACACAGAGATCGCCGGCGATGGATTTGACCTGCAGGGAGAGTTTGGGATCCACACCGCGATAGACGGCTTTGTGGCTTTGATGTTGCTTCTCCCAGTGCCGGTTTCGTTTTCTGGGTTCGGCGACACGCAGGGACTCGTATAGATCCGGTGGCGCTGCCACGACCGGTATGGACTCGGGAGAGGTTTCAAAGGGGGAACGGCGTTTGGTCATCCTGTCCTCCTAGTACTTCAAGACGATCTGTGCCAACGCCTGATACTCCTTGGCAGCCCGGCATAGTTCATCCATCTCGAAGATGGTCTGCCCCTGCGCGGCACACTCGCGCAATAGCGTCGAGCGATGGATGGGCGGTAATAGACTATTGGCAAAACGCGCCTTCAAGTCCTCGATGGTCGCCTTGCTTTCCCTCGTTTGTTCATCGTAGAAGGTCGGCAGGATGCCCAAGAGATTCCCACGCCAGTTCTTTTTGGATTGCAGGATGCTCATCATGCCCAGCACCTTGCCGACGCCATCCGCGGAGAGGAACTCGGTCGCGGTCGGCACGATCACCAGATCCGACGCCCAGACTGCCCGTTCCTGAATGCCGCCCACACTGGGTGCGGTATCGAAGAGGATATAGTCGGGTCCTTCTTTAAAGAAGCGACTGACCGTCTGCCGGATCGCCGAGACCGGTCGGTCCTGGGCGTTCAAGACGGTTTGGGCGGCCATTGTTTGTTGATCACCCGGCAGAACATGTAACCCCTCCCGTCCGGAGAAGCGTACCCAGGATTGGATGAAGGCGGTCTCTTGGGGAGTCATCCCCATTGTGAGTAGATAAAAAACACCAGGTTCAGGACTGCGCCCCAATGCGGTGGCGGATTGTCCTTGTGGATCGAGGTCGATGAGAAGCACACGTTTGCCTTTGATGACCAGTCCATGCGCGAGTGATACGGCGGTGGTGGTCTTGCCCACGCCGCCCTTTTGATTGGCAATGCAAATGATTTTTGTGGACATATCGTATCCTTAGAAAAAGGCTTGATCTATTTTGGTCCTTGCTGTTGTTTCCCCAGTAAGAAAACAGCCACTCCCATGAAGAGCGGGACAACGAATAAGAGCAAGCCAATGACGAACCCCAGAAACACGGGAGATCACCTTCTCTTTTTTCGCGGACGGGCATTGGCATTATCCCTGGGGTGGACAATGTCTTTTGGGGAGGCTTCCTCCCTGGCATCCCCGGTCGGGGCGGGAAGCGTTTCCGTTGCCTTGTCTCGCGTCCAGCTGAGAATCAGGCGATAGGCCTTGCCCAGCAGTTTTCGTTGTTCGGGGGTGTATTCGATGGGTTCAGGAGGCGGGTTGTTTGTCACGATATTCCTCCCGTTGTTCAGGTTCGATCTGAACCAATCCCAGGCGCTCCAGTTCCTTGCGAATGATCAAAGCCGCCTGCGCTTTTGGAACACGATATTCCCTGACTGCCAATTGGTGCAGGGCTTTGTGATCCTGATCCCGCAGATATACAATGATGCGTGCCATAGTCTCCTTTACACGGCGTGATGGGATGAAAGCAAAAGAGCCGCGTTACGCGGCTCTTTTAGCATCTGAGTCTATGGAAACTGTATGGTTTGATCTATGACTTTTGTACGAGAATTCAGTCTCTCTTTTTCCCCTTGTGTTGTTCCAATTCCTTGAGGAATTTCTTGCGCCAGCTGTAGAAGGTTTGGTTTGGCACCAGCGGCATTCCGGATTCCGCCGACACGCCAAAGCGCTCCTCCAGGAACTGCTGTAATGTAATTGAAGCTCCCCTGGATTGCAGGATCATCCAATCCCGGACAGCCCGGAATTGAACATCATCGGAATGAAGGCTTTTCTTTCCACCCCGCCGACCTTGCTCGGTCAGGGTCAATAACTCTTCCATATCCGTCAGGCTGACCCCGGGCGGGATGCCTTCCGATATGGGTTCTGTTGGTTGGGTGGACTCCATATCGATCCGGCTGCCCCAAAGTTTCAGGAACCAATCCAGCCTGCTGCCCGGTCGGGGTTGTCGTTTGAAAAACAAAAAGCGCTTCCGGATTGCCACTTCGATGGCCCCGCCAAGTCCAACCCCCATCAGGATCATGATCAAAATAACCACAGTGGCAACAGCGACCGATACCATCGCCAGCCCCTGTCCGAATTCGGTTTCCACGATCTGATGCATCCCCGATAACAGGGAGAACAGGACAATGCCCATACAGGTAATGAAGAGGATGAGAAGCGGTTTTCTGGTTGAAGATTCAGATCCGCCCGGTGTTGGAAGTTCCTGTGACATAAGGCGCTTATTTTACCTGAAAACAAAATGCCCGGATTCGTACTCCAACTCATAGGCAAGTCATAAAGAAAGCATAGTGCCGCCGATTAAAAGGAGGTCGGCACATTAATAACAGAATAGCGCCGGGGCAGGATGGCACGGTTATAATCGCTGTGGAGTAATGAATATGGAAGAATGGTTGACCACCTACGAAGCCGCGCGCATCAGCAACTATGAACTGGATTACATCCGCAAGTTGATCCGCGCCAATAAGATCACAGGACGCAAGTGGGGACAATCCTGGCAGGTCAACCGTCAATCCCTTTTGAAATTCATGGAAGACCGCGAGAAGCAGGGAGAGAAGCGCGGGCGAAAACCCATTCACCGTAACAACGAACAATAGTGCAATGTTTGGGGGATTGATAATTAGAATGAATGTGCTATAATTTCATTGCCAGCAATGAAAATACTGGTACAAGAAACGGGCCGTGCTAGTGCGTCAACACGAACACGACCCTGACCCAACCCACCGACGCGGCGGAGGGATGGGCTGATCGCATTATATCAGCCTGAAAACATCGCCCTGGTGGAGTCCATCGGGGCGTTTTGTTTTCAGCCGGATGAGAACAGGCGCTCCCCAACCCAAAAGGAGTATGCCCATGTTTCAAACACACCCCATCCCCCAACCTCAAGTTGTACATGCACTTGCCAACCTTCGCAGGGAATGGCAGTCCGCAGCTGGTGAGAGCAGCTTGCTCACCATCCGGGGAAGCGTTGGACTGATCCTGGCAGACCTGGTTCGTGAACTGGGTATGCCAGCGGAAACGCAGATCGAGATCCTCGGCGCTGACCTGTTCCAGGAAGTTCAGGAAAAGCTGGACTCCCCGGAGCGGATGTAGATCGGACAGGCAGCTG
>QZIJ01000144.1 GCA_003598975.1 Anaerolineaceae bacterium
GGAGATTGCTTCGCAAAGTGCGCTCGCAATGACGGAGGAAGAGAGGGCTTTGCAAAAAGAGCTTCTCACAAGGGTCAGCGAACTCCTCCGCAAAGTCGGGGAGACGGAAGCGTTCACGGCGCCGCGTCCCGATTCAGATTGGCTGGCAACTGTCGGGGAGAGTGAAGCGGACGAAGTCGTCCAGGAGTTGCGCGGATTCCAAGTCACCGTCAACCGCTGGCTGGGCGCGGTCACGCTTCCCATTGACCAGTTGATCCTGACCCTGGCGCAGGAACTGTTCACCAACGCGGTGGAGCTGGCGCTGGCGCACAAACTCGCGCTGGTGTTGAGACAGGCCGCGGACGATCACATCGAATGGCGTCTGCCTGAGTTGACCGCCGAGCTGGGAGTCATCGCCCGCAACGAACGGCGCTTCATCGGCTTCTCGTCGGACGACTCGGGCTTCGACCCGAACGCGCACCGCGGCAAGGTGGTGGTGACGACGATGCACAAGGCCAAGGGGCTGGAGTGGGACCGCGTCTATTTGATGAGCGTGAACAATTACGATTTCCCGTCGCTGCAAGGTTATGATAATTTTATTTCGGAGAAGTGGTTTGTACGCGGCAAGTTAAATCTCGAAGCCGAGTCGCTGGCGCAGTTGAAGGCCGCTCTTGGGTCTCGATACGACGGACGATCGCCGTCTACTCGACCCGCGAGCGACGAATATGACTGGTACGAGGAGGGCGCGGCCACGCTCTCGGCGCGTGAAGATTATGCGCGCGAACGTCTGCGCTTGCTGTATGTGGGAATTACGCGCGCCAAACGCGATTTGGTCGTGACGTGGAACACGGGACGCAAGGGCGACGCGACGCCGAATTTGGCTTTGCAGGCGTTGATGGGGTGGTGGGGGTCAGTGAACAGTGAGCAGTAATCAGTTATCAGTTATCAGTGGTGTGGTCGGCTATAATTTTGTTAGGATCAAACATCTTAAAGGTAAAGGAGACGAAAATGTTCATATCCAAACGCAGACCGATCGTCACGCCGCAATCGGAGCATCTTAAACTGGTTGGAACGCTCGCCATGCTATGGGGCAATGCAGATTTCGATCTTCCGCCCATTGAACGCAATTCCATGATCGCTGGCATGGGACAACACGACCGCGGTTATGGCTACCTGGATAATTCCCCCGTTGGCGGCATGACCGACGAAGAGTGGCTTCCCATTGCGCGGCGCACATTCTACATGCCTTGCTCGGATGTGGTCGCCGATACCATCGTCAAGTATCATTTCAGGCGGCTCGCCAGTCATGGCAACACGGAGTTGCGCCAGGCGCTTGCCGCAGAATTCACCCAATCTCTGGATGATCACATAAGACAGCACAATCTCTCTGCGAAAATGTTTGAACGCATAGACCAAATCACAGATCTGTGTGACAGAATTTCTTTCAGCCTGTGTTTTGACGTGCCCGCTTCACGCACAATTTCCATTTTTCCCCGCAACGATCAAGAGACTGAAGTCAGCGTTCAGTATCACGTGGAGGATGGAGCCATCCACGTGAATCCATGGCCATTCTCTGTGGACTTCCACGAGGGATATCTGGTCGCGTATCGAAAAGAAGGTTATCCAGAAACAACCGATCCCGTCATTCTGCCGTATCGGCTGGAGAAAAACTAAGTTTTGTTCAAAATAGAACGGTCTCGGACATTTCGTCACCGAGACCGTTTTCATTCATTTACTTCGTTTCTCCACCTTCTCCATCGAAACCACCTGCTTCGTTGTCTGGATGTAGTAAAACGCGTACTTATCCCCTTCCTCCATGACATTCGTCAGATCATGGTCCGTCTCCACAGAAATATCACCCACCCGCAATTCATAGTACGGAATGCTATCCTGTGTTTCGTGCTTAATCACCTTTAGCGGACCCAGTTTCGTCTTGACGTTCGGATTGAAGGTGGGACGCTTGGTGGGTTTAAGCATTGCCACCCCAATCCCACCCCAAACTAAAGGCCAGATGACGCCGAACCCCAGGCCAAAGATAATCCGCCCAACCCAATCGGATTCCTCTTTGAAAAATTGCACAGCCGCGAACAATCCCAGCCCGGCAATAAATAAAAAGAACAAGCCAATCAGCGATATTGACCATCCGTCCGAATTCGCTTTGGGCTTGAAGCGTTTCTTCTGTTGATCCGTGAGACGGCCTTTTCGGTTGGCTTCCAGGTCAGCCTCGTCAAAGTCGAAATACTCCCGCAGTTTTTGCTCGTCCATTGGATTCCTCTATTGATTTGATGCCGATATTGTACAGGAAGTCTGGCAAAAACAGACAAATCAAAAACAGTCCCGGATATTATCGCTCCTAGACCGTTTTGGTCGGGACCTCACCCCCATCCCCTCTCCATTTGGAGAGGGGGCGCATTGGTTGGGGTGGGGTTTTTCAATCCCCCGCCAAAATCTCTATCTCATGCGTTTCCTGAATATCTTTGATTGAAACCACTAACTTCCCATTGCCCAAACTGGTATTGGCAGAGATATGCCATTCCCACGTACACCTGCCCAGGCTGTCAGCAATGACTGGTCCCAGTCCACGCGCGGAACTCATCCCGCCATCTGGTGTGTAGTACGCTAAAAAGCAGGTTGCTCCCTGCCACGCCTGCACGCTGACTTTAATATCTTCGCCTGCTTTTATTTGTGCGGGCAAAATCAAAAACACGAACGGCCCCACAGTGGGGGTCGGAGTCGGTGTTGGCGTCAGAGTAGCAGTTGGTAATGGTGTACTCGTAAACGCAATCGTTGGCGACGGAGTAGGTGTAGGAAGCCGATCTTCAAAAAAATCCACAAGTTGCGCGGCCGCCGCCAAAGCCCCAATCAAAATAGCCAGGCCCGCAAAAACGCCCCACGACCTCTTGATCCAATCCAGGATTTTATTCAACATGGGTCCCTCCGAAAACACAGATCAAATTTATCGTAGCAAAATCCAATCCCAAAGTCAAGCATCATTTCTTTTATAACCAATAATCTCGGAAGTGCTGTCAACCAGGCCGTTTTGGTCGGGGTGGGGTCAAATTCATTGATTCTCCACATTACGTAGTACAATGAACTCCGTCACCAGATGGTGAAAGAGTTTATAAATTTTGTTTTTCCGCATGGGGGAAAGGGACAGCCACTTCCAAACAAAATCGAGAAAACTCCCAACGCGCCCAAATCACTGTAACGCGCCTCCCCAGGAGGCGTGTTACAACGTCCGCCGAAGAAAGGAGAGACAAATTGAACAACGCAATCTTCGAGGAGAAATGGAAGCAGATCCGAGGCCAATCTACGGAATGGTGGAGTCTGATGGCTGAATATGACCTGCTAAAAGTGGATAAGGCAGAAGCGAAGTTCGACAAATTCGTCAGCATGCTTCAAGTCAAATACGGGTACACCCGTCAAAAAGCCAGAGAGGAAGTTGGCAAACTCTGGGCAAAGTACGAATCCGAAAACAAAAGCAACGCTTAAGGAGCAATACAATGGACGCAAAAAAAGACAAGACCAAAACGAAACGCCCCTCCAAAGGGATGCGCAAACACATCCGACTGGTAAAGCAGGAAGCCCGCAAGAACAGCATCCCAGGGAACGAAGTAAAAAAGGGAAAGCGCCCTGCCTGATCGCTGGCGACAAATCAAAACTCGGAGATTTTCGGTCTCCGAGTTTTTGATTCTTCACTGCTTGACAACCGATGACAAATCGAGCAGACTCAAGCCCGTGTTGAAATCCTCCTCCTACCAAACCATCTCACGCTTCGATCTCGCGCGGACCTTCGCGGGGCGCGGCCGTTACTGGACAACCGCCTACCTCGCGGATGGCCTCCTCATAGACAGCGGATGCGCCCACACCGCCCGCGAACTCGTCGAGGCGTTGAAAGACGCACCTCCGAGTCGCCTCGTCAACACCCACACCCACGAAGATCACATCGGCGCGAACGGACTCCTGCAACGCGAACATCCCTACCTGCAAATTTTCGCCCACCCGCTCGCCCTGCCTGTTCTGTCCGATCCACGCGGCAAACAACCCCTCCATCCCTATCGCAAGATCATGTGGGGCTGGCCCGAACCGTGCAACGCGATCCCCCTCGCAGATGAATCGTGGATCGAAACTGACCATTCCCGCTTCCAAGTCCTCTACACACCTGGACACAGTCCCGACCACATTTGTCTCTACGAGCCTGAGCGCGGCTGGCTGTTCACAGGCGACCTCTTCGTCGGCGGCTGGGACCGCGCCCTGCGCGAAGGCTACGACATCTGGCAGATCATCGCCTCGCTGAAACGCGTCGCCGCGCTACAATCCACGGTGATGTTCCCTGGCTGTGCGCGCATCCGCGAGAATCCAAAAGAAGAACTCTATGCGAAGATTTCGTATCTGGAAGAGTTTGGTGAAAAAGTGCTCGAACTCCATCACAAAGGCTGGGACGTGAACGCCATCGTCCGCGCCATGTGTGGAAAACCGATGCTCATCGAACTTGTCACACTGGGAAATTTCGCGCGGCGGTATTTGGTACTTTCGTATTTGAGGAACAATGGTAACGAGGAGTATTAAATACTACGCCGCTTCCACCGTCTTTCGCATCCGTATCGTTACAAAGAATGTCATGAAGATCGAGAACAGGTAGAGCGCGCCGAAGATCGTCAGGAAACCTTTGGTCATGATGTAGGCCAGCGGGGTGAAGATGACGAAGAGCGCGGCTTGCAAGATCAGCCAAACGCGATGGGTTTTCATGAAGTCGTCGTCCGTGCTGGCTTTGCCCGCCCAACCTTTCAGCGCCCACAAATACAAAGCGAAGAACAGGAACTCGGCGGGGTCCATGAATTTCATGAACCATTCGGGCGGCGCGCTGTTCGCCCAGAAATTGATCTCGCCTCCGAGCGGCCAGAACAAATTCACGCCGTTGAACCAGATCACGAGGTCGAGCAAAATGTGAAGCAGGATTCCCAACCCGAGGCCGAGACCCAGGTTGTTCCAGCGCGCGTCCTTTTTCATTTGCGCGACCAGGTAGAAGGCCACGATCACCGCGACCACGAAGAATACGCTGTGGGTCAGCGTGCGGTGGATGCCCTCGGTGGACGCGCCCGCCAGCGTCGCGACGGCCACGCCCACGTTGTCCATATCGGGAACGAAACTGCCTAGCAGAACACCGAGCAACAACCATTCTTTTTTGCCCGCCATTTTTTTGACGGCCATTCCAACCATTGCGTGCATGCCTGCTTGTGCCATTCGTACCTCCTTTGGTATACAAATAAAACCCCCGCCCCGCGCGAATGATACGCGCCCTCGGCTATAATCGCGGCATGACCCGCGTCCTGCGTTCGCCTGCCGATCTGACTCCCGCCGACCTGCGCGCTCTCTACGACAATTTCGACTCTCCCATCGCCAAACTCGACTGCGGGGAAAAATGTGAGCCCCACAACCCGAACGGAAAACCGTTCTGTTGCGACATCTGTCACGCCATCCCAGCCGCGTACAAAAGCGAGTGGACTTACTTCAAAGCGACGACCGACCTCTGGCACGCCTATCGCGGCGACGAATGCGACGCCTCCCGCGACGCCGACGCGGGCCGCGCCGTCCGCGACTCTGACATCCCCTCGGGCATGACCCTTCTCGCCTGCCTCGGCCCTGACAGGTGTCAACGCGACTATCGCACTCTCAGTTGTCGCGCCTTTCCATTCTTTCCGTACATCTCCTCCGATTATCGCTTCCTCGGCCTCGCCTGCGAATGGGAATTTGAATCCACCTGTTGGGTCATCAGCAACCTGAGTGCCGTCACCGACAGGTACCGCGCCGAATTCCTCCGCACCTTCGATTTCCTGCTCGCCAACTTCGACAAAGTCTTCGAAGACTACGTCACCCATTCAGAGCGGCTACGCGCAGACTATTCTTCCCGACGAAAGCGCTTTCCCCTCCTCCACCGCAATGGACACGCCTACCTCGTCAGTCCGCGCAGCGAACGGGTAACGCGCGTGGATGTCAAGTCATTGCCGCGTTTTGGGTTTTATCGCTGACGCAGAAACCCGTTTTCCGCCGAAGGTGAGAAAACGGGTTTCTGATTCTGCTATCCCTTCTTCTCCAGATAATCACTATACCCACCCTGATACTCCGCCAGCCGACCATCTTCGATTACCAATAAGCGATCCACTGTCCGATCCAAAAAATAGCGATCGTGCGAGATGATCAGCGCTGTGCCGACAAAATCCTCCAGCGCCTGTTCGAGCACTTCGGACGAGGCGATATCGAGGTTATTGGTTGGTTCGTCGAGCAAAAGGAAATTCGCGCCCGAGAGCACCAGCAAAGCCAGTTGCAGTCGGCTGCGTTCGCCGCCTGAGAATTCGCCAATCTTCTGCGAGACCTGCTTGTACGTGAACAGGTAACGCAACAAAAACGCCGTTGCCTTTGACTCGTTCAGCGCGCTCACAGAACGGACTGCATCCAGCGCGGACTGGTTGAAGTCGAGTGTCTCATGCTCCTGGGCGTAATGACCAACCACCACGCTCGGCCCGATCTTGATCTCGCCCGCGTCGGGAAACTCCTGCCCAAGAATCATTCGCATCAGCACGGACTTGCCCGCGCCGTTCGCGCCGATGAGTCCCACGCGCTCGCCATGCCAGATGGTCTCGTTCAAGTCGGAGAAAACGCGCTTCTCGCCAAACGACTTGGATACGCCCGCCAACTCCAGCACTTTGTTCGAGCCGCGCCAGCCGGTGATTTGAAAATCCATTTTACGCCGATCTGTGACGGGCTTCTCAACCTTGTCCATCTTATCGAGCCGCTTCTGCATGGACTTGGCCTTGCGCGCGAAATCCTCGTTGTCGTAGACCTTGCCCCAAATCGCATAGCGTTTAATCGCCGCCTGCAATCGGTCAATCTGATGTTTCTGGGCGCGAAACATTTCCTCCTGACGCACCGACCGCGTCTCCTTGTCCGCAATGAAGGAGGAGTAATCGCCCGTAAACACGGTCAACTTGCCATCTTCGAGTTCGGCGATGTGCGTCACGACCGCGTCGAGCAGGTAACGGTCGTGCGAGATGATGACGACTGTCCCTTCGTATTCGCGAATGATTTTTTCGAGGAACATCTTGCCAGACAGGTCGAGATGGTTGTCGGGCTCATCGAGCAACAATATGTCTGGGCGGACAAGCAACAGCCGCGCCAACCCGACCAGTTTTTTTCTGTCCGCCGCTCAACACGGACAGCGGTTTGTCGAATTCGCTTTCGGCGAGTCCCAGCCCGAGCAGGAGGTCGCGGACGCGCGCAGGGTACGAGTCGCCACCGAGAGAGTGATACTCCTCGATGAGTTGATGTTGACGCTCGAGGGCGCGTTGCAATTTGCGTCCATCGCCATAAATTTTGGGATCACTCAAACTGGACTCGATCTGCTCCAATTCGGCATGGACCTCCGCGACGCGCGGGTTGCCCGCCAACGCGGCGGCGAAGGCCGTCAGCGAGGAATCAAGCTCTGGTTGTTGTGGCAGGTATCCCGTAGTCACGAGGCGGGCGCGGGTTATGGATCCGCCCAGTTCGGGAGAATGTTCCCCCTCGATCAGTTTGAACAGCGATGATTTCCCCGCGCCGTTCGCGCCGACGAGTCCGATGCGTTGTCCGCGCTGGATCTCCCAGTTGAGGTTTTCGAAAATCCGTTTTGCGCCGAGCACGAGGGTGATGTTGGAAAGTTGAATTTGGATCATGGTTGGTTCCGTAAAATAAAAATGCCGCAGTCACCTGCGGCGCGAAGAAATCAAAACGATTTGCGTTCAGCAAACAGGCGCGATTCGAGGATGCCCCTCGGCGATAAAGCCACGGACACCAATGCAAAGTGGAGAGTTGCCGACGCGAAAGCCGTAAATCATGGGCGGAATTATACCTGAGATTTTCAGAGAAACCCGTTTTCTCGCCCCACTCCGAATGCTTCGGGAGTTAAAAAGAAAACGGGTTTCTGGTTTGCCTATCGCCACGCGCCGAGGATGGCGCCGAACAGCACGAAGTTGACGAGGTGATTGCCGATCTCGATCGCCCAAACTTTCAGACCATGACCCGCGAAGAGTTTGTTGACGAGATACGTGGGCGCGATGAAACCCAGCCACAGCATGAAACCCGTGGACGCGCCTGTAGCCGCGCTCACGCCGCCCATCAAGCCGCCCATGGCAGGGACCATGAACGCCATCGCCACAGCCTGCACGAACGATGAGAGCACCGTCAGCCCCCAGGTCATGCCCATGTTACCTTGCATACCTGGCTCGCCCTGCTTGCCGATCCCCTTCCACCACGCGGGAAAGAACGTCTTCGGGTTGTACCAAAGACTCCCGCTGATCATGCTCACCACGACACAGGCAACGACAGCCAACCAATTGATAGAACCAAAATCCATTCGAGCCTCCATTTCTAAAATAATTCGACGGGCGCCGATTTCTGAAATGAATAACCCGAAAAATTGTTCTAAGTTACGCCCGACGAAATCTGGCATAATCAGGTCATGTCCAACAAACCCGCCCACACCAGGGCCATCCTGCTGGCCGTCTTCATCACCTTTCTCTGGTCCACTTCGTGGATTCTGATCAAGTTCGGCTTGCGGAATGACCTGCCCGCGCTTTCATTCGCAGGCTTGCGGTATTTCACCGCGTTTCTTTGTTTGGTGGTCATTGTTCTTGCAAATCCCAACGAGCGCGCCAACCTGAAGAAACTCACCCGCGCGGACTGGGGCTGGCTGGCGCTTCTCGGCCTGATCGTCATCACGTTGACACAGGGTGCGCAATTCGTCAGTCTGGCATACCTACCTGCCGCGATGGTCAATCTTGTCCTCAATCTTACGGCTGTGTTTGTGGGATTGGCAGGGGTATATTTTTTGAAAGAGTCGCCATCGCGTTTGCAATGGCTCGGCATTGCATTGACTATCGTGGGTGTGGGCGTGTACTTTCTACCACTTTCATTATCGGGTGTGCTTGGATTTGGCTTGCTAGCCGCGATCCTCACCATGCTTGGCAACACCGCATCCTCACTGCTCGGACGGAAAATCAATTTACAGAGTCACCTCTCACCGCTCATCGTGACCTTCGTCAGCATGGGCATTGGTTCGATTGTCCTGCTCATCATCGGCATTGTCACACAGGGACTTGGGCATCCCAGCCTCGAAGATTGGGGCATCATCATCTGGCTGGCAATCGTCAATACGGCCTTTGCCTTCACAGTATGGAATCATACCTTGCAGACGCTATCGGCAGTCGAGTCGAGCGTCATCAACAGTTTGATGATGCCGCAGATCGCGATCATGGCGTGGTTGATTTTGGGAGAAGGCCTGACGGGAAAAGAAATCGTCGGATTGGTTTTGGTGGGAATCGGGGTGCTGGTTGTGCAGTTGTGGAAACGATGACAAATCTCAAATAATGGAATACGCACGCTTCCAGAGTTCTTCGTAATCTTGTGCTTCCTCCTCCCAGCGCGCGTCGTCCCAGCCGAGATCAGGTTGGACGAGGGCGCGGATGCGCGGGAGCAAATCCACGCCGCCGCGCGGGGCGAGGAGTCCGATTCGGACGCGGCGCAGGAGCAGGTCGTCGAGGTGGATCACGCCCTCGGCACGCGCCGCCTGCTTGAGTTCCGCGAAAAGATACAGGGTCGAGGGAACAGGCTCAAAGTCAGGAGAGGAAGCGAAGAATTCGGCAGAGTCAGCCCCGTAGCGGGCAAGAAGTCGCAGACGCTGCGCGGGCGGCAGAGACGAATCCATCAACGGGATTTCGGCTTCGGGCGGGATCGCGTCCAGCACGGGAGTCTGCGGGTCGAAACGAATCGAACCGAGATGGCGGCGGACGGCTTTGAGCGCGTCGCGCGCCATGATGCGGAAGGTGGTCAGTTTGCCGCCACTGACGGTGAGAAGGCCGCGCTCGTCCCAGATGGCGTGCTCGCGCGATTCCTTCGAGGGGTCGGCCTTACCCGTGTCCACGACGGGACGGAGACCAGAGTAGGTGGAGAGAACGTCAGCGGCGGTGAGTTCCTGCGACGGAAAAATTTTTTGGAGTGCTTCGAGCAGATACTCGGTTTCGAGCGCACTGATGGACGGGTCGGTTTGCAGAGGGGCGCGGTGATCCACGTCGGTGGTACCAAAGACGACCGCACCCTCCCACGGGATCGCAAAGACAGGACGTCCGTCGCGCGGGTGCATGAACGAGACGGCGCGCTTGATGGGCAATCGGTCGAACGGGAGAATGAGATGACTGCCCCGCAATGGACGCAGGCGCGGCTTGTTTTGGATTTTTCCGCGCAACTCATCTACCCACGCGCCCGCGGCATTGATGACGACTCGGGCGCGGACTTCGGCCTGCCGCATCGCTTCGCCCGACGTGTCGCGCACGATCGCGCCGCAAACCTCCCCATTTTGTCTTCTCAGCAACGACTCGACGCGCGCGTAGTTAATCGCGAGCGCACCGCCCGCCACCGATTCGCGCAAGAGACGCAGGACGAGGCGCGCGTCGTCGGTGTTGGCGTCAAAGTAGCGATAGCCGCCGCGCAGATCTGGCGTGGTCAGCGGCGGACAGAGTTCGCGCATGTCGTCGGGATCGTAAGCGCGATGAGACCATTGCCCCGCCATGAGATCGTAGACAACCAGCCCTGCGCCGAAAACCCAGCCTGGCATGTGGTCGCCGTCGAGACAGGCGTAGAGGAAGCCAAGACGGTTGACGAGGCCGCGTCCCTGCTTGAGCAGATATTCGCGTTCTCGCACCGATTCGAGCGTGACGCGGAACTGCGCGTTTTTCAGGTAGCGCAATCCACCGTGGACGAGTTTGGATGAACGTGAGGATGTGCCAGAGGCGAAATCGTCCGCTTCGACGAGCGCGGCCTTCAAGCCCGCGTGCACGCACTGACGCAAAATCCCCGCGCCCGTGATACCCCCACCGATGATGAGCACATCCCAGGATTGATCAAGTTCGTCCCAGGCGCGGTCGCGCCAGCCGTGAGTCCATTGCATATGGGTAGTCCTGTGAGCAAATGATGGATCATGGAGGATGGAAAATGGAAAATTGGCGGCTATAATCCATCAACCATCGTGGAATAATTTTCCAGGGTTCATCATGCCATCGGGATCGAAGGTTTTGCACACGGCGCGCAACGCGTCCATGCCGAGCGCGCCTTTTTCGGATTCGAGGTGGGCCGCGTGATCTGTGCCAATTCCGTGCTGATGGGTGATCGTCCCGCCGAGATTTTGAATTGTCAAACTCGCGGAACGTTTCATATCGCGCCAACGCGCCAGTAATTCATCGGGGTCGGAGGCGCGGCGGAAGAGATAGGTGGTGTAGACACTCGCACCGTCGCGGTAAACGTGCGAAAGATGCGCGAAGGCCAGCACGCGTTCGTTGTGTGATGCCATCGCGCTAACAATGGATTTGGGAATCGCTCTCGACGCATCCAGCACCTGCGACCACGGCAACGCGGTTTCGAGCGTGTCAATTGCCACGCCGCGTTCCCAGAGCGTGTTGCGAAGATACGGCGAAAGAAAACGATTTTTCTCCCATGTGTGGCCGACGATCTTGCCGACGAACAATCCACCGAAGCGACGGCAAGTCGCGTTCACTTCGCGCCGCGCTCGACGAACAAGATTCGCCGAACCCGTCACCGCGAAAATCAACAGACAGCGCGCCTCACCGTAGCCGATCATCCGCAGGCCGCGATCCGCTGCACCGACCCAACTCTTGCCCGACAAAATCAAAGTAGTCTCAGTCTCTTGTGGATTGCTCAAGCGCAGCATCGAAACGGGGATTTCATCTTGGACAATCTCGCGTACAGCGTCCGCGCCCTGCTCGAAAGATGGGAAGAAAACGCCGTGAAATTCATCCGCTTCGGGCACGCGTCGTACGCGGACCTTGGCTTGCGTGATGACCCCCAAGCGCCCCTCGCTTCCAAGCACCATCTCGCGCAAATCGATCCCTGCGGCAGAGGCGGGGAAATGAGGCAGGATGAGAGTCCCGCGCGGCGTTTCCATTCGTCCGCCCGCGAACATCCCCTCGATGCGGCCATAACGCAGGGACTGCTGTCCACTGGAGCGCGTGGCGATCCAGCCGCCGAGGGTGGAATATTCAAAGGATTGGGGGAAATGCCCAAGGGTGTAGCCGCGTCGATTCAGCTGCGCTTCGAGTTGAGGTCCTGCGACCCCTGCTTCAAAATTGGCGATGCGGCTGGTCTCGTCAAGGCCAAGCAGGCGCGTCATTTTTTCGAGGGAGAGGGTCAGCACGGGCGCGTCGGAGTTGAGCGGGTTGATGTGACCGACGACGCTCGTCCCGCCGCCGTAGGGAATCACGCGCGCCCCAATCTTGTGTGCATAGGTCAGTAACTCGCGTACATCTTTCTCGGAGGTCGGGACCGCGACGCCGTCGGGGAAAGTGGTAACGCGGCCTGCGCGCAGTTCCACCCAATCGGGCAGGGACTGGCCGCGCGAGTGAGTCAGCCGCGCCTCGGCGGATGAATCCACCAGCGGGTGCGCGGGGAGGCGTGATTCGGTCACAGCGGAGAGGAGGATCTCTTTGGCAGAATCCCGCGCGGGGTCAAGATGACCGAGGCGCTCGGTCAAATATTCAAGTGCAGAGAGATGCACGGGATAGTCCGTGTTCACGTTTCCCCAGCCGTTCCAGCGTTTCATAGGTTCTCCTTTTCATTTTTAGTGTATAACGGACGCGCCTGCCAATCCAGTGACAATCGTCACCTTCGCTGTATAATGCGGACATGCAACTTCCCACCCCTTTCGCGTTTTCGCAATCTTCGTTGCAGGATTACTTCGATTGCCCGCGCCGTTTCGAGTTGCGCTATATCGAAAAATTGGATTGGCCTGCTGAGGAGGCCGAGCCTGCGCTGGAGAATGAACGCCGCATGGCTGACGGCAACTTCTTCCACCGCCTCGCCCAACAGTTTTTGCTGGGTCTGCCCGCCGACAAGTTATCGCGTCTGGCATCCTCTCCCGATGCTTCGACTGGGCTCAGCACAAGCCTGTCCCGCTGGTGGGAGAATTTCGAGAAAGATTTCGGGAGTCTGCGAGAATTCCGAAATCTGCACCCAGAGATCGTCCTCTCCGCCCCGATTGGAAATCACCGCCTGCTCGCTAAATATGACTTGATCGCGGTGGCTTTTGACAAGGCAACCATCTACGATTGGAAGACGTATCACAAACGTCCCAAGAATGAATGGATGGCCGCGCGGATGCAGACGAGGGTGTATCGCTATTTGCTGGCGTCGGCGGGGAATCACCTGAACGGCGGAAAATCGTTTTCTCCCGAGTCAATCGAGATGATCTACTGGTTCGCGGAATTTCCATCCGAGCCCGCGGCTTTCCACTACGACGCAGCCACGTTCCAGCGCGACGCGTCCGCGTTCGAGATATTGGTCCACGAGATCACGTCACGCGAAAAATTTGAGTTGACCGAAGATGAGGGGAAATGCCGCTTCTGCCCCTATCGCTCCTACTGCAAGCGCGGCGCGATCGCGGGCGATTGGCGCGAGGCAGAATTGGAAGCCGAGGTGCATGAGGCTTTTGATATCAACTTCGAGCAGATCGGGGAGATCGCTTTTTGACACCAGGTCAGAAATCGGGTTTCTTCAAGAAACCCGATTTCTTCCTATGTAAAGCACCCTTGACATTGTGTCAAGGGTGCTTTACAATCCAGGAAGTCAAGTAAACTTTACACACAAAAGGAGACTTCCCCATGGACAATCCCACCCGACGTTATCTCCGCGAATTCATCTACTCGATGATCGCCTACATCCTCACACTGTCGCTCTCATTGATTGGTCTCGGCTATCTTGGAGATTATCCACTCAACGCGGCGCGGGTCGTTGTGGCGCTCGCGCCTGTCATTCCCATCGGCTTCATGATCTTCGCTTTCCTGAAGTATCTCAAGGGAATTGATGAACTCCAGCAACGCATCCAATTGCAGGCCATCGGTTTCGCGGCAGGGACGACCAGCCTGCTGACGTTTTCCTACGGCTTTCTGGAAAACGTGGGGTTTCCGCCCATTTCCCTGCTGTGGGTCTTCCCCATCATGATCCTGCTTTGGGGACTCGGACTGGCCTTCATCTCGCGGAGGTATCAGTGAAAAACGCCATCAAAGAACTGCGGGCCGAACGAGATTGGTCGCAAGCAGATTTGGCGAAACAACTCGGAGTTTCGCGACAGACAGTCAACGCCATCGAGACTGAGAAGTACGACCCCAGTTTGCCGCTGGCGTTCAAGATTGCGAAATTGTTCGAGAAGAGGATCGAAGAAATATTTTCCCCTGAATGAAAGAGAACCCAGGTTTCTGCCAGAAACCTGGGTTCTGCTTTACTTCTTGAAATGGATTCCAAAATGATTTGCCACGGGGCGTTCGCGACCAGGGATGTATTGATCAATCGGCGAATTGAGGATGCGCGGATTCCCGTCCCCGCCGCGAATGACCATCGTGGACGAACCGCCGCCGTCGAGACTCATCGCGTCGTGCGCACCAATTTGAATCATCAGGTCGGCCAGTTCGGCAAGCGTCACACCTTGACTGTAAAACGGCTGGCGTCCATCCACGACGACGAGGTAGAGGAACTTCCCGTTTTTAGAATAGCCGACGGCCGTGCGCGGGTGAACTTCGGTGTTGGTAAAGCCTTCCACAGCCGAGCCGCCCATCACAATGCGCGCTTCGCCAGAAATGGCATCATAGGTTCGGTTGGGTGCGTCGAAGGACAGGGTGTTCTTCTGGGAAATGTAGATGGTGGGAAAAGGCTCCTCGGGCTCGCGCCCGTAGACGGTCCCGCGGGAGGCGGCCTCGCCGCGGGGTGTCACGGGATCACCCACATGCGGATAATAGTCCGCGGGGCCGCGTGACCACCAGGGAGAAAATCCGTCGCCGTTGATGGCGATATCCAAATCGAATTCTTTCAGGAATTGGGAAGTCGTGCGCGCATTGAGCGGCTTGTCGCTCTTCGGATTGTCGGGAGGCGTGATGACCACTTTCAACCCCCTGGTTTTCATATTAATCTTCAAAACATGGATGACCATCGGCCGCGGCGAAACGTGGATGATGCGCTGGTATTCCACGCCATCGCGCAAAGTCTGCTTGACCGGAACGGGCACAGGGCGTCCATGCAGATAAAGAAAGGAAGACGCAATGCACAAACCAATCAGGAGGAGCAAACCGATCAGGATGGTTGACTTGCGAAGTCTGGGCTTCATGCCAGTCATTTTAGCAAGGGGAGATTAACCGCAGATAAAACGCAGAACCCCGTTTTCTCAAAGAAAACGGGGTTCTGACTGAACACTGATCACTGGAAACTGATCACTGCGTTTCCGCCTCTCGCATCGCCTTGAACGATGCAATCGCGACCTCGAGCATTTTCGCATCAGGTTCGCGGGTGGTCAGTTTCTGGAGCGCGAGGTTGGGCTTGATCATCCACTGGACGAATCGGCTGTTGAGATGATTCGCCGTCCAGCGGATGTATTCGACAGCGATGCCCGCCAGCACGGGGATGAGCAGGACGCGGCTGACAAGTCTCCACAACATCGGTATCGGACCGAGGGCGGTGAACACCAGAATGGACAGCAGAACCAGCGTCAGCAGGAACGCCGTGCCGCAACGCGTGTGCTCGAGCGGGAATTTCGCCACCGACTCGGGAGTCAACTCGGCGCCTGCCTCGTAGGCGTTGATGGTCTTGTGCTCCGCGCCATGATAGCCAAAGAGACGTTTGATATCGGGCATGAAGCCAATGGCCCAGATGTAGCCGATCAACAGTGCGAGTTTGAGAACGCCCTCGATCAAGTTGCCGAGCCAGAGTCCCGAAGTGGACGCAGCCACGTTCAGGGCGGGCGCGGGCAGGACGCCTCCGCCTCCCGCCGCGGACGGGACGAAGAGTCCCTCCACCCAGCCGCCGATGGCCGCGGGAAGCAAAAAGAAGAGTCCAATGCTGAAGGCGAGAGACAGGCCGAGGGTCAGGTAGAGAGGCACCCCCTCCAGTTTTTCATCCTCGCCTGTTTGTGTGTTGGCAGAGAGGGTCAGGGCGCGCATTCCCAGTCCGAGGGCGTCCCACAAAAGAATCACACCGCGCAAAAAGGGAATTTTAGCGATGCCCGAACGGTACACTTTGGCGAGTTGTTCCGTGTGGACGACTACATTTCCATCCGGGGCGCGCATGGCGACGGCAAACGCCTTCTGTCCGCGCATGAGCACGCCTTCAATGACGGCCTGCCCGCCATACGTGATAATTCGATCTTCCATCCTTGTTTACCTGTATACCTGTCTACGTGTGTACGTGTCTATTTACCCATATTGAATAAGAAGTGGATGAGCGCATCGATGCCCTTGTACCAGGTGGGCAGGTGCAGACATTCATTCGGCGAGTGGATATTGTCTTCGGGCAGGCCAAAGCCAGTGAGGACAGATTCGACGCCCGCGTATTCCTGCAACTGGACGACCGCGCCGATCGAGCCGCCCTCGCGGCGGAAGAGCGGACGCGTGCCCCACACCGCATGCAGGCCATCCGCCATGGCTTTCACACCCGCGCTCTTCAAATCGGTGATGGCTGTGCCAGAATCGTGCAGGCTGATGAGTTCCCAGCGAATATCCCTGGGCGCTTTGGCTTTGAGATAAGCCTGCATCTGCTTGAACGTCTCTTCGGGCGTCTGGTCGGGGACGAGGCGGCAGGAGATCTTCGCCATCGCGTACGCGGGCAGGACTGTCTTGCTCCCCTCGCCCGTCCAACCCGAAAGCAGGCCGTTGACCTCCAGCGTGGGACGTCCGCCGACGCGCTCGGACGGGATGTATTCGGGCTCGCCCCACAGTTTGGGGACGCCCGTCTGTTCGAGGTAGAACTTTGCGTTGGTCGGCAGGCGCTTGAAAGCCTTGCGCTCATCCTCGGTCAACCTGCGGACCTTCTTGTAGAAGCCCGGCAAAGTGACGCGTCCGTTCTTGTCGTGCATGCCCGCCACCAGTTCCACCAGCGCCTGCGCCGGGTTGTGGACCGTCCCGCCGAACAGGCCAGAGTGCAGGTCCTTGTTTGGGCCGTAGACGCGCAACTCCATGTAGGCCAGTCCGCGCAGGCCATAAGTGATGGTCGGATAGTCCGCGCCGATCATGCCTGCGTCCGCGTTGAGGCAGATGTCAGCCTTCAATTTTTTCGCATTGGTCTTGATAAACTTGCCAAGATTCTCCGAGCCGATCTCCTCCTCGCCCTCGATCATGAATTTGACGTTGACAGGCATCCGTCCCGTTTTCAAGGCGGACTCGATCGCGGAGAAGGTGGCGATTACCTGTCCCTTCATATCCGAGGAGCCGCGGCCGAAAAGATGGTGGCCGCGCGCCACCGGTTCAAAGGGAGACGTGTCCCACAGATCCAGCGGATCGGGCGGTTGCACATCATAATGTCCATAGACGAGGACCGTTGGCGCGCCTGTGTTTTTCAGCCACTCGCCATACACCACAGGGTGTCCGCCGGTGGGCATCACTTCCACGTTGTCCATGCCAAGCCCGCGCAAGCGGTCGGCCATCCATAAAGCAGCGCGCAACACTTCGGGCTTGTATTCGTCGGAGGTGGAAATGGATGGGATGGCGATCACATCCTTCAAATCGGCCAGAAATCGATCGCGATTCTGGCGGGCATACGTCAGGGCAATGTCTCGAGCATCAGTCATGTCATTTCTCCTGTGTGAGCGTTCCATACAAAAACCAAAATGATTCCTGCGGAAAATTCCACGCGAGCGACGGGTCCCAGACGAACGCGTCGCCCTTCAAAACGCGGCGCAACTCCGCGTCGAGCGAAACCAGCCAATCGGCTGGAGTCTCGCGAATATCATCCAGCAAAAGAGTCAGGATGGCGCGCAATCGGACTTCATACGGATATTGGCGAGCCATATCACCTGGATGCCGCCGCGCCTCTTCAAGATAATTCTTCCACAGCTCGCCTCTCGCGCGGACCTCGCGGCGGGCTTTCTCGTCCCAGGCCGCCCGCCACTTCAAGCGGACTGCGTCCATCTGCATCGTCAATTCCGTCAGTCCGGGCCGTCTCCAGCCTTTCAGCCTTTCGCGGACGAGGAGCATGGCTCCGAGCGTAACCTGTGTGAAATCGGTCGTGCGAACGGAACCCGGCCAGTATAACTCTTTCGATAAGAGATACGCCTCCAGTTGCTGGAGACTTGATTCAAAAAATGTCTTGTCCTGTTCGTGAGAGTTCATAATTGCCTGTAGTGCATCGCACCCTCAATTTGATTATGGCGCGGGGGTGGGAGTCGTTTCCAGAGCACGGCGTGTTACCAGATACCATTGTGAGATGAGAAGAAATCGGTCACTGGGATCATATAGCGGAGGCATTTGCATTCCTTGCACGGTATCGTTAACGCCATACGAATACACAGGCACATACAGCGGCAGGGATGGCAGTTCGCGCGCAAAGATCACCTGGAAGTTGCGATAGAGACGGGCGCGCAGGCCAAAGTCAGTGGTGACGCGCGCCTGTTCGAGATATTCACTGGCGGAGCGGTTGTCCCATTGTGAGTAGTTTTGTCCGCCTGTGGCCTCGGCCTGGTGCCAGAACGGGTACGGATCGGGGTCGGGCGTACGCGGCAGGGCCAGTTCCACCAGCGCGGCCTGGTAGGCGCGCTTGACGAGATAATCGTTCTGCAAACTCGCGTACGGGACGGGAATCAAATTCGCCTGAACGCCAATCTTTGCCCAGTTTTCCTGAATGGATTGCGCCATCTTTGTGTGGACATCGTCGTCAGGATGGACGAGACTGAACGCCAGGGGTTTCCCGTCTTTGTCGACGCGCACCGCCCCCCCGTCCGCGGGAAGCGTGTATCCCAGTTCCTTCAACAGGGCAATCGCCATATCCGCGTCGTAGGGGATTTTTTCCACGCCATCGTAGTGCGCCCATGAGCCGGGCAAAATTGGACCGTCAAGCGGGATGGCCTGTCCCTGCATAAAGGCGTCAATCAAACGCTGACGATTGAGTCCCAGCAAGAGGGCGCGGCGGAGTTTGGCTTCCTGCAAAAACGCGACCTCGGGGTTGCTCAAGTTGAACAGCACAAATCCCATTTGCGGGAGACGGCTGGTGTAAATGGACAGGTTCGGTTCGGCCAGCGCCTGTGGCAACACATCGTCGGTGACGCGACTGATGCCTGCCACTTCGCCCGCCTGAAATGCATCCAACGCGGCCGCGGAGGTGGAATAATATTTAAAGATGACCTGCTCGACGAACGGCTTTTGAAGATGATATTGCTCATTGCGGACGAGCACCACGCCACCGACCTGGCCGTTATCAATGAGCAAATGGTCAAACTTGAACGGGCCGCTCCCGATGGGCTTGAGATTGAATTCTGCGTTCAAGAATTGGTCAATCGGAATGCTCTCCAACAGATGTTTGGGCAGGACTCCAAACGTCATGTAATCGAGAAATGGCGCGTAGGGTTCGGGAATCTTGAACTGCAATGCCTTGTCGTTCAGTCGGATAATCTCCACCTTCGACCACAGGTCTTTCACGTCTTGTGGATAGAACGAGGCGGGGCTTTTCATCAGTTCAATCGTGAAAATGATGTCATCGCTGATGACAGGGGACCCATCGTGCCAGACCGCGTTGGGGCGCAGGCTGAAATTGTAGATGGTGCCGTCGGCGGTTGTCCCCCACGATTCGGCCAGGTCAGGTTCGGGCATGCCGCGCGCATCAAAGCGCATCACACCGCTGTAAATGAGACGGTTCACATCGCGGTCGGCGGAGTTGTTCCAATCGAGCATGGGATTCAAACGCCCCATCGCGCCGACCAGTCCCTCAGTGTAGACACCGCCGCTGGCGGCCTGCGGCAGAATGGGAGTAATGACCGGTCCCTGGCTGAGGAGAAGAATCCCAACCAGAACCAAAGTGACCACTACCACCAAAATCTGCCAGCGAAGACGTTTCATCAGCATAAAAAAGAAAGGCCGGCCGCAGGCGAATCCACAACCAGCCAGGCCTTTCGCCCAGAACAGCTGATCACGCAAAAATGATGAGCGCGATGGCGAGCACGAAGAACAGCACGCTCAGGGCGATGGTCACCCAGAAGAGGGTGCGCTCGATGCCGCGCCGCGCGGTGAAGACGCTGCCAGTGTCCGCGCCCGTCAATCCGCCCAGCCCCGCGCCCTTGCTTTGCAAGATGACGCTGGCGATAAGCGCGACCGACGTTATAATCAAACCGATTTGCAAAAACTGAGTCATTTGTGGCCTCCTGCCAAATTAGCGCGGGAATTATACTTGTGAAAATGACAAATCGTCAAACAGCATTCTGAAAATGGATTAATGTATGCACGAGATTACCGTAAACCTGCACATGCACACGCGTTACTCGGACGGAACGGGACTGCACAAGGACATCGCCGCGGCCGCCATGCGTGCCGGGCTGGACGCGGTCATCGTCACCGACCACAACGTCCTGGCCAGGGATTTCGAAGGTTACCATCGCGACGGCAACCACCGCGTCCTAATGCTCATCGGGCAGGAAGTCCACGATCAGGCGCGCGACCCGCAGAAAAACCACCTGCTCATCTTCGGCGCGGACCGCGACCTCGCCACCCTCGCAGACGACCCGCAGGCGCTCATCAACGCGGTACGCGAGGCGGGCGGCATCTGCTTCCTTGCCCATCCGCACGAGCCCGCCGCTCCGCTCTTCCGCGAAACCGACATCACCTGGGAAAACTGGGAAGCGCAGGGCTACACTGGCATCGAACTTTGGAATCACCTCAGCCAACTCAAATACAAACTCAACAACTGGCCGAGCGCCATCTTCCACATCTTCTTTCCCTTCATCTACTCACGCGGCCCCGACCTGCCCACCCTGCAAAAATGGGACGAACTTCTCACCAGCGGACGACGCGTGAATGTCGTTGGCGGCTCGGACGCGCATGCCCTGCACTACCGCCTCGGCCCCATCAAAAAGACGATCTTCCCGTACGACTTCCACTTCCATGCGCTGAACACCCACCTTTTACTGGACGCGCCCCTCGGGGACGATTCCCGCGCGGACGGTGAGCGGGTTCTCGAATCCCTGCGCCGCGGACGCGGCTGGGTGGGATTCGACCTGCTTGCGCCGACGCGCGGCTTCCGTTTCACCGCGCAGGGACGCGAAGCGGAGGCCGTGATGGGCGATGAAATTCCATTGGCAGGAGGCCTCACATTGCAGGTGAAACTTCCAACCGCCGCGGAGATTTCTTTGTGGCGGAACGGGCAAAAGGTCCAGGCATGGAAGCGGGCGGAGGCGTGCGCGTTGTCGGTGAGGATCGGCAGTTGCCAGCCTTGCCAGGAGCGGGCATTGACGCCCATGCCTTCCAGCACGATGGCCAAGAGCCCGGCGGTGACCTGCTCGCCGGTCGCCACCACCGCGTCATATTCGCGCGCGTCGTGCA
>QZIJ01000015.1 GCA_003598975.1 Anaerolineaceae bacterium
CCGGCGATATATTATGTTTGACCATGATTGCAGGATACATGGAGGAGAAATCGATCTGCGCTACATTTCCGTGGAGTCCGATGATGGGTTGATAGATCAGCCCGCCATGATCGGCGCGGATCAATTCTGCCAGAGTCTTCCTGCCCTCGACTTGTTGCTTTTGTACCGGAACCATGATGTTGTTGCGCAAGGCAGTCAGCATCTGCATGGCGGTGATCCCCGTGCCGGGAGATTTACGCGCCATCTCCTGCACACCAATACCCGTGACGCGCGCCTGTTCCATTGCGCCTTCCAATCCGTACTCGCCGAAGGACATGGCATTCTTGCGGTCGATGTGCCAGCGTCCGAATAGATGCGCCTGTGCCCCACGATAGGTTACCTGTCCATAGGCAAAGAAACTGTTGGCTTTGCGCGTCAGTACTTGTCGCTCCCGATCCCGATTTAGGTTCAATTCGATCCCGGTTTCCTTCTCCCATTGACTTAACAGCGGAAATAACCAGGTATCGCCGTAATCCGTCAGGATCAGGTCAGGATCGATGCGCCGCAGGTCGGCTTTCAAGCTGATCAGGAATGGTCTTGGAGATTCCAGGGAGAGGCTGTATTCCCGTTGGTTGTATTTCACCTGTAGGTGTTTGGGTTTCCGAACAGCAGGATTGCATTCCGGGGCAAGCGTCAGAATGCGCAGGGGAATCGGTTTCGGATCGATCTCCCAGGGTGAGGATAAAGGCTCAATGGTCTGTACCCATTCCCCTTCCAGCATGACGCGGCAACGACCAAGCAGGTGGGTATTCGTCTGTGCAATAAAACGCAGGGTGATGGGAATGTCTGCATCGTAGTAATCGAGGGATGGATATTGCCGTTGCAAGTCCCCGAATAGTTTTTGGATGTTTGCTGGATCCGAAGTAGAGACAGCCATTACGTCCCGTTCACCAAGGAATAGATCGCGGCGGAGGGTTCGTTCCAGCCTCACGTTCTTCTTCCTCAAATACTTCCACGCCTGCCGCAGTAGGGAGAAATCCCCCGCCACGTAGAGCGTGATGTCAAAATCCATGCGTAAATGCAGACGCTCCCCATCCTCCGCCAATACCCAAAGCGTAATGCCATCCTCTTCCGCAAATACATCCAAGAGCCAACCAATTGCCTCGGTCATGTTTCGACACAGCTCCGCTAGTCAACCCGAGTTCTTCTTGATCAGTTCTTCGACCTTTTGTTCAAGAACAGCTATTTCCTTTGACTGTTCCAATAACATGGCAAGCAAAGCCGATTCAAATGGCAACAGCGACTCAGCCTGCCCGATGGCAGCGATATGCCGACGCGCGGCGGCAAAGAGTCCATCGAAGACATACTGATCACTGCGGCGCAAGGTGCGCCGAAATGCCGACAGGTTGGCTTCGGTCTCGTTTAGTAATTGGGTGATGGTGACGAGAGTACGACCCATATCATTCAGAAGAGCGACGGTTGGGTGGGTTCGCAGGCGGGTGCTTCCTTGATCAGCACTTCATCTGCCTGTGCGCAGACCTGCTCAAGTAGAAAAGCTCGTTCCTCCGCCAAAGGCGGTGCAAGAGTCAGGACGACGGGTCCGGCGAGTACAAGACGCTGGATTTGACCGAGACAGGATTTCAATAACCGATCCGCCTCATGAATTGATACATGATCGTCATAAAAAGTGTTCAATAGATCCAGAATCACACAAGGTTGATTACGAGACAAAGTGGAGCACAACAAGGTATTCATCTCATAGCAGGTAAAGGCGCGCCGACTGAATAGTCGATTGGCAGCGCTTGAAATATCCACCGTTTTTCGGCGCAGGAATGTGGCAATCTGATACGGTCGATAGCGATTGCCACCATCCAGGATGGTGACTGCCCCGTGCAAGCCGAGTTCGGCAATTAGAGTCATGCTTTCGGTGCGTGCAGCGTCCGATGTGTAGATCGCAATTAGTTTGCCGGTTTTGAGAACGGGAAGAATGTCCATGCCGACAGAATACAGCCTTCCCTTCTTATAAAACAGCCCCCACTTGGGTGTTAGATGGGGGTGTTTTGGGGGTACTGGATTTGGGGGGAGGGTTGGAGCATGGGTCTATCTCTGCCGTTCCCACTCATTGAAATCCCAATGGGAGAACAGGGCACGCAGATCATTGCGTCTGTTAATATTAAATTTGCGGAATACGGACGAGAGGCGATCCTTGACGGTATCCGGGGCAATGTTCAAACGGGCGGCGATCTCACGGTTGGTATACCCCAGGCACACGAGCGCAGTCACGTCCCGTTCACGGGGCGAGAGGGATTCCCACCTGTCCCATAACCTCTCATTGGCGGTGTATTGTGTCAGACCTGCGGCCAGAATATCGGGGATCAAATCGTGTTCAGGACGGCCTTCGTCAGAGGATAGGGTGGAAAGCGTAACGTGCAGGCTTTCACTCGCATCAAAATGATAGGTTCGAGGACCGGGCGTTGGACGCAAGCCTATCAGGTACAGAAGACGATCCCAGATAGACATACTGTTGGGATAATAACAGAACAAATGTTCTTTCGTCAAGCATTAGGAGTTAAAAATGCAACGCCCAGGGTGAGGGGGGCACCCTAGACGTTGCAAAGATATTTTACCAAATATTTCATCGGGCATAAAACCTCTGTCGCCAACCCTGGATTTGAATCAAAGCGACACGTTCACCATACCCACCCATTCATTTATATATCATCAGCAACCAATGACCTGGTTGCTTTTTTATCTTCTGGCAGTAAGCCTGTACGATCTGCGTACCCGTCGCATCCCAAACTGGTCTACCTACCCATTGATCCTTGCGGGCATGATCGCCCACTTCCCCGGGCATATGGATTTGTGGCTGGCATGTTTTCTGCTGCTTTCCGCCTGGGCAAACGGATGGATGGGCGCCGGAGATGTAAAACTCTGGATGGCAGTTCTTTGGGCGTTACCCGATTCCAATATTCCATCCCTGATCCTGCTGGTCTTCCTTTCCTTTTTGGTCACCAGCATCCTCCAGTTCATCTGGAGACTCTTTCAGAAACAATCACTCACCGGGATGAAATCCCCCGCCGCCTGGCGTACGATTCCCTTTCTCTTGATGGTCTGGCATGTACACTGATCTCTTCCTTGCCATGCTCAATCCCAAAAATGCACGCGGGAATCCCATTCTCTCAGCCATGTTGTATTCCTTCTGCCCTGCGGCTGCACGTTGGTGGCTGACAGGTGCCGACCCAACCCCGCCCTTCGATCCCGTCTGGAAGTCTCTTGAAGATCTATCCACAGGCAAGACCCTGGCAGAATTCCTAATCCAATATGGTTTCGAAAACCTCCTCGATGAAATTCGCTCCAATATCCGCAAGATCGAGGAATACCGCAACCATCATAGTGATCTCCGGTCCCCGGAACTCATGCCGCTCTTTCGGGGCGGGGATATCCCCCTGAGTCGCCGATATGGTTCCCAGAACGCGATCAACAACCTCGGCGGCGACTGGCGCAACCTATTCATCTATGTTCGCACCTGGGCGTTCCTTTCCCATGACTGGCGCAAAGCCATGCTGATCGGACGCGACTCTGACTACACCTTGAAGGCGGAAAAAGTCTGCTTGACTCTTCCACCTGATGTACGCATGCCTGTCCAGTTCGATACATGGATATGGCAGGTACAGGTGGGACATGTCACAGAAACCAGGATCGGTTCACTCCTCTCCAATGGCGAACAGGATCAACTCCGCTTTTCCCTGCTTAACCGCTGCACAACCCTGGGAAACCAGCCCTGGTCCAACACACCAGCCATCTATTCTTTAAATCGGGAAACCGGTGAAGCAAAGCATTTCGATCAACTCCTCGCCAACCGGGATCTGGAAAAAACAGTGATGTCCCTGTCCAACCTTGCGAAGAAGGGACCACACCCACCCTTGAATGCCCTGCAGCAACCATCGATCTGTAAACAATGCGGTTATCAGCAGTTGTGTTTTACAAGGAACTATATTTCCCAACACGCCTTGAAGGATCTATGAAAAAATTCCGATTTCTCATTATCTGCATAATCTTCATTGCACTGCTTGCCCTCGGCAATCTGGCGATGGCGGTCACACCGGTTCATGCCTCCAGCGCGAATCTACTTCTAACCCCCACACCTACAGTGACGGTCACCGTCACGCCGACTCCACCCACGGGAGGTGGCGGAAACACAACGACAACCACCATCTCACAGATCTTCAATCATCTGGTCTTTCCGGCCGAAACCATCTCCGAAGCGCTGGCAGGCATCTTCGATAAAGCCGCCGACAAGGAAGTGCGTGCCATGAGCGAGGAAGTAGCAAGGTGGACAAGTGTGATCGGTGAGATTGTGCAGGCTCCCAGTCAGGGCGATTACAGCACAGTGGCGCAGTCCAGTTTGCCGGTTGCGGCAGCGTTGGCTCCAGCCTTGTTTCTATTAAGACTGGCGCTGTATCACTGGGGAAGGTTACTCGGTGATGATGACAGCGGATTGCATGTGGTCGGGGATTGGGTTATGGCTGGGGTGTTGGCGATTGCCTCCGGTCCATTCCTTGATCTCATCGTCCGACTCGGGTGGTGGATGGTGGGAAAAGTCATCGGTGAGACCGGCGCGCTGGCAATCAGTTTCGTCGAGAACACGACAGCAACTTCCATTTTATTGGGTCTTGCCAACCAGACCTTCCTTGGCAGTTTGCTCAACATCGGTCTATCCATCGGTTCATTACTCGCCATCGGCGGAATGCTGTTTGCGTTTGCTTCCGCCAATGCCGTTCTATTCATCCTCGCCATACTCGCTCCACCATTGGCGATTGCGAGTGTGTTGCCTCAGGCAACCTGGCTGCGTTCGTTATGGATGAAGACAGTTGTATTGATCGCCCTGCTACCCATCGTGGCAGGTGGAGTCTTCAAGGCAGGTATGGCAGCCAGCACCTGGCTGGGTCAGCAGGGAATCCTGTCCGCCATCCTGCGCGTGATCTGGTTATGGGGTGCAACCGGTTTGCTGCTTTCCCTAGCGGGTATTCTCGGCAAGATGACCATTTCCACTACAGCAGACGCTTTTGGCGGAATGATCAAGGCAGCGCAACAAATCGTTTCCATTGGGATGCTGGCTGCCAGTGGAGTCGGAGCGGCGGGAGTTGGGGCAGTGGGCGCAGCCGGAGCGACATCAGGCGCAGGTGGAGTCGCCGCGGCTACAGGCGGACTCACTGGCGCAGAAGCCGCAATGGGACATTTGAACGCGGCGCAGCAATTGACACAACAAGCCGGGAACCTGGAGGCAATGGGACTGAGAGCACCGGCTGCCTACAATCGATCCCTAGCGCATGGACATGAATTGGCGGCGCGACAAGCAGAACTGGGGGAACGGATGGAGCGTTTCAATGGCGCCCCGCCTACATCCTCCTCCGATGACTTTGGTTTTTCGCCATCCGTGAATGCCTCGATCCGGGACAATTTCAACGGGTCTCCGCAGGAGTTCCAGCAGGGCTTTCAGTCCATGTCCGCCGATATCACCCAACACGGAATGGACCCCAATGTCTTCGCCGCGCAATACCCGCAGGAAACGGCGCAGATGACACGTGCCTATCTGGATCATTCGGAGGAGATCATGACTGCACGCGATCCTTTGATGCGGGCATCTGAACTTGGTAATGCCTCCCGGGTGAAAGAGATACTAACGTTTACGCCAAATAAACAAAATGGGGATGAGGAAAATTCATGACCCTCGCAGAAACATTTGCGCTGGTCTCATTCTCATTATTTAGTTTTGCCGACCTGCGCTATCGTCTGGTTCCAGGGATTGAAGTATTTCTTTTGGGAGCGATCTTATTGACGTTACCCATTACGCCCCTTCAAACCGGGTTCATTCTATTGGCATGTGGTTGGAGTATCTTTCGCAATCTATCCGGTTGGTACATGCTGCCTTTGTTGTTTTACCCGCCTGTCTGGCCGGTATTGCTTACAGGATATGGGTATCGCAAAGGCATCCTTGGCAGGGCGGATCTGTTTGCAATTTCTGGACTGGCTTGTTTGTTTCCCCTACCTGCAGTTTTATTATCGTTGTTTGGATTGGAACTTTGGAGAAGGTTCTGGGTGCGGAGACAAACAGGATCGATCCCTGCACTGCCAGGTCTGTTGATTGGTTTGATCGCCTATCTTTTATTGCGTTTATTCCTATCGACTTCATAGCGACACGAGCCGCCATCCCCCACCCTCAATTGAATAATATACCTCCATGCCACGCTCCGGAACCTTGGGCAACCCACAGCCCTACACTCCCTTTGGTGTCTTTGCTGGCCTGTCCTTCTGGGGCGGCGGCTTGACTCTCCTCGCCGCAGCACCAGGAATCGGAAAGACTTCCTGGCTGCTGCGGATGATCTTCGAGTCTGCCTGTCAACACATCCCTTCCGCGATTGGTTGTTATGAACACACCCCGGAGGAATTGCGCTTTCGCATGTTTCTGCAAACAGAGGCGATGACCGGTGGTCCTCATACGCAACCCTCACAACCCGTTGTGGAAGCTGCTCTGGCGCGCGCCAGTGAAGCGGTGTTGCTCTCACTCAATTCACGCGAAGATACCGTGCGTGCCCTAGAGGACATGTTGATCCATGATTATGCCTTCCCTGTCAAAGGACCAGCTCTCATCGCAGTGGATTATCTCAACCGTGTGCCCGTGGTTGGATTAACTGGGATGATGAATGAAGAAGGTCGTAGCGGCGAAGCCGCAGCCGCCCTGCGTGAAATGGCACGTCATCATGGTTGGGCGATCATTGCAGCCGCCGCTTTGAAATCTGAACGCTTCAACGATGGCGATGATCTATCCGCCTTATTAGGCGATGAACGGGTTCCCTATGAAGCAGATCGCGTACTGGTGGTGAATCGTACCGGCGATGTCCGTGATTGCGGCTGCGCTCCACTGGAAGTCCTGACCCTCAAAGACCGCACCGGACCGGCACGACGCTGGTCGATGCAGTTCTGGGGCGAGCGTTTCTATCCCGCCCTTGAAAATGAATTCCATAAACACGATCCGATGGTGTTGTCATGAGCGAAGTTTCCTCTTTGTTACTAACCTTCCTGCGCGAAGCCTGGGTTGCCCTGGCAGGCGCATTTGTCGCCTTCGCACTCCTGGCGGGCATAGCCCAGATGTTGCGCGTCAGTTCCGCTTCTGTGCTCGGTGCAAATCTGTGGGTCTGGGAATCCATCTCCGCCCTGATCTCCATCATTGTGCTTGGTTTATTTGCCTTCCTCGGCATTCCGCAGATTGTGAGCGCCCTGCAATCCACTCTGCCTGGCGCCGGTGGATGTGGACCGATCAGCGAGTTGGGCACACTTGCCTCCGGATTGATTGGCGGACTGGCAGCCCTGCGCATGATGAAGGCAGCCTTCATCACGATGTTCTCTGCTTCCATCGGCGGGGCGTCTTCCTTTGCCAATGCGTTGATCGAAAGCGGTGAAGCACTCTTTGGCATGATCCTCGCCAGCGCTGCCATTCCCCTGGCTGCCTGGTTTCTCGGTACTTGTTGAAAATTCAAAGGAGAAGATTATCTATGTTTGATCCCATTATGGAACAGATCCTGTCCATCGCCCGTGACGCCTGGGCATTTATGGCTGGACTCTTGATCGTCGTGGCATTGCTCGGCGGTTTGTATTACATCCTGCAAGGCACGGCAGGCATGGCATTTGGCGGCAGCCGCATGACCTCGATGGCGATCATCGGGGTGGTCGGTCTGATCATTATTGTGCTATTTGCTTTTCTCTTCCTGCCGCAACTGGGTGAGATGTTGAAGAGCTTCCAGCCCAAACCACCGTTCTAATTCATTATGTTCAACAACCGCGATCTTGGCATCCTCGGCACTGGCGCATTACTAGCAGTGCTGTGTTTATTCCTTCCGCTATCCTTCACCGGAAAGGTGGTGATCGGTTTTCTAGTATTGGTCGGGTTCATGGCGCTCGCGCTCCTGCGCCTTGGACCCGATCGCGTCCCACCCGAAGTCTGGTTGATGCGCCGTTTTCGATATTCGATGCAAACAAGGCAGTATGTCAATCAGCAGACAGTAAGCAAAAAAACTGAGGCGGATCGATCACCGAGACCAAAGGTGGAACGACCTTCACCCAGGCATGAGCAGCCGGCACCGGTTTTCGATTCGAACGCTGTTCACACCCGTCCGATTGATCTGGCATGGAACGAAGTCGGCATCTATCCGTTGTTGACCGTTCTGCTGGGTGTTGTGGGAATTTACTTTGCCGTCTGGCTTGCGAACGGTGGCGCGCAGGAACTCGCATTTTGGTTTTTATGGAGATAGCATGATCACATTGATTTCAATCATTGGCGCATTGGCGCTGGCAGCCATCCCGATTGCCTTTGGCTGGCGACGGACCGTGGATGAAGCGGGCATGGCGCGCGCGATGGGCATTGCCCAGCCGAAGAAAAAATTCGATCCCGAAAAGTTTGCGCGTCAGACTGGAACAGGACTGGCATTCAATCAAATCGCATATGGCTTCCTCGCATGGGTAGGTGGCGGACTGGCAGGTGGCATGTTCTTGGGAGTATTCCCTGCGATCCTGTTTGCGATTGCAGGTGGTTTGTTGTATGCAGGTACGCTTTCGGATAAACGTCAGGAATTCCGCTTAAAACAAGCCAAGGATATTCTTCGTGGTCTTGGAGTTGTGGAGACTCTGCTCTCGCAAGGTAAGCCTCTAGGTGACGCCCTTGATGATGCCGCACAAGCCGTGGGACCGGATGGTAGGATGGTCTTGGGTGATCTGGTCGTGCGTTTGCGCACTGCGCCTGCTGATGAAGCTGCGCTGGCTGTTCGTGAATGGACAACTGCTTGGGATAACCCTGCCGTGGACATTGTTGCCACATCACTACTAGCCTCCATTGAAGGACGTATCGAGATCGGTCCGCTGGTGGCATCGCTACGAAAGACTCTGGGAACAGTGGTGGAAGTCTTATCCCGTGCTCGTGCAGCCGCCAAAGGTGTGGAATGGCAGGCGCGTTTTCTGGCACTCTTTCCACCGGCTGTCCTGGTCTTGATCGCTATCACCACACCGGAGGTCGGGAAGTTGTATTCAGGCAATCCATTGTTCTTATCGCCTGTCATCCTCGGCTCAGGAGTTTCCTACTGGCTCTCGATGCGCATGATCCGCAACGGTTTATCCATTGAAGCCTCAATGGGCTTACAAGCAGGACAACAGGGCGAGATCCGCCTGGATCGTCTTGGACGGGTTTTATAGTGAAGGGTTTCTTCCGTTTTTCCATTGCCCTGATGACCGCCCCGTTGTTATGCGGGGCGGCTTTGGTGGTGGGGTATGTCATGCTGGTAGTTCTGACCATTCCGCAACTCCCGGCATGGGCACAACCCGGTGTTGAACAGTGGTTGTTCGATATTCCCCAATATGCAGAGACCAGTGACAACGGCTCGTATGGCAATTCGCTGCCATCCGGCATGAGCGCCGTTCCCTTCGATGGCTATGTTGGACCGGGTTCAGAGATCTATGGTTTGCCGCTGACCGGTCCACTCCAGCATTGGAGCGATTGGTATGACAAGCCATTATTAGGATGTAAGTTCCAAGACCCACATTACCAGACTCATACCGGCGCGGACTTTCCAGTGAATGAAGGCACACCCATTCACACAACCTTTGCAGGCAAGGTTGTGTGGGCTGGCTCGAACGGTCCGTGGGGCAATCTGGTGGTGGTCGAGAACAATGGCTATCAGGTGTGGCTGGCGCATCTGAGCAGCATTCAAGTGACAGAAGGACAAATCCTCAATTACGGTGATGAGGTGGGATTGAGCGGCAATACCGGCAATAGCACTGGCGCGCATTTACATTACGGCATTCGCCAGAAGACGGGGGAACAAAGCGCTGTCTGGCTGAACCCTCAAAACTATTTTACGGCTGATGAGTACATCAACATTGGATGTTCGGATTAACCCATGACTGTTCAGCTTGGTGAAGTAACCTTCTCCGATTGGATCAGTCTGGAATATGAAGGCGGTTTTACCGACACCTTCATCTTCGATATAGACGCCTTGAATGGACTACAGCCATTTGTTTTTCATCCCCTCCTGCAGCGCCTGGTTGCCGAGTTGGATAAAAAAAGGCCTGGCGCGTCCCTTTGGATCCGTGTGACATCTCCCGGAGAATGGTATCTGATGGAGGTCAAACGCTCCATGACAGACGGGTTTTCCGTACCATATGTTGTCACTTCAAAGGACAAGACTCCGGATTATCACAGTTTCTCTTTTGGTCCAAGATTATTTTCTCCTGCACTCCCTCGTCCTCCCAAGGTGGATGATGAGTTCTCCCATTTCTCTCGCGAAGAGTTGAAGTGTCTTCAGGTCTTGACCCGAAACCGGAAAGGAAGCCAGGAGGAAATCGCTTCTCTGGCGGGTCTTCCTGAAACAATAACCCTTGATGTTTTGCAGGGGCTTCAAAAGAAAAAAAAGGTGATATTCAAACTTGGCGAGCAGTTCCAAAAAGACAAGTCGAAGCCAAAGAAAATGGATCCGTATTGGATGTGGCACCCAACCCGCAAAGGAGTATCCGCTGCCTTGCGCAGTTGGGGGGCGTCAAAGGGCGTGGATTTTAGCAATATAAAGGAACTGCATCCAGACAAGATCTGCACACCCCATAGAAACATTTCACGGAGGTGGCCGGCATGGTTACGATCCGTTTATCCGCTCACTGAAATATGGACGGGTTGGACCGAAGTGCAGCTTCCTGAAATATCTGTGCGCCCTGATGCACTTGCCTGGGGGCGAATTCAGGGTTTCGAGACTTTGTTCTGGCTGGAGCTTGGAGATGAACATAAAAAGAAGGAGGAAATAGAGGGCATTACACGAAAGAGATGGACGGAAGCCCTGGCGTTCTGTCGTGAAACTGGCGTGAGGCTTGTATATGCACAGGTAAGCCCCAATTGGGTCAGGAAGGCAGCCCTCTGGGCATTTAAGGATTTACCTGGTGATATTGCAGTGGTAATGGGTAATAGAAAAAAGTTCGGAAACCTACCAAATGTTGAATGGGGAATAGTGACAATTATCTAAAATAATATATTGGCAATAAAGCAGGTTCATCAAGTTCAATGCGTGCTGCTTGATCGCAAGCAAATTTAAAACTCGAAACAGACTTTCATCTGCTATACTTTACAATCTCGGACCGGAAAGATAAGGGAGATACCATGCCGACACGTTTGATTGTTTCAGCCCCTGCCACAGGTAAAACAAATGCAAGTATCGACGACATTCGCGCCATACTTGAAAAATACCCGCTTGCCAAAATTCGTGTGATCGTCCCGGATCGGTTACAAGCTGCCTATTTCCGACGTCGCCTGTCGGCAAGCGGCGGATCAATCGGTGTATATGTTGGAACATTCAGCGATCTATATAAGAGTATTTTAGAAAAATCTGGCGGATATGTTCCGGTTGTCTCGAACGCACTCCTGCATCGCATCGTTCAGGACGTCGTGGATACGACACCGTTGGTCCATTATGCACCGTTGCGCACTCAACCTGGTTTCATTCTGGCTTTGAAAGATGCTTTTGCTGAACTCAAACGTGCCCTGATCTATCCCGAAGCTTTTATCGAGTCATCAAGAGGTTCATCCCTTGCCCAACAGGAACTGGCACAATTGTATGCCGCCTATCAAACCCAATTACGCGGCATGGGCTGGGCGGATTTTGAAGGGTTGAGTTGGCTGGCTGTCGCCGCCCTGGAAGAGTTCCCAAACCTAATGGAAGAATCAATGCAACTCCTGGTTTTGGACGGATTTGACTCATTCATTGGGACTCAAAGAAGAATCATGCAACTCCTTGAGAAATCCACGAACCTGCTCATCACCTTGCCCGGGAATACAACGTCGCCCTCCCGTACCGCACATAGGCGATTCATTCGTACCTTTTCCACACTGCAAAAAGGTCTTTCCCTGGAACTCCAGGAAGGAAATTCAACACCTTTTCTTCCTACAGAGATCGCTTATGTCGAAAAGCATCTTTTTGAGTCTGCTCCCACAGCCATGATCAAACCTGTTCAGCCATTCCTGCGGGAATTACGTTCGCCTGCAGAAGAAGCCAGGGAAGCCTTGCGTTGGATAAAGTCCCTTGTCATCAGAAATGCAATTCCTTTACAGGAATGTGCGATCTTTGCCCCCAACCTGGATCAATACCGACCCTATCTACACAGCTCGGCACTTGAATTTGGATTGCCAGTTCATTTTACCCAAAGCGACTCTCTCACTTCGTCTCCCGCCATTACAGCACTTATCCAGCTATTAAACCTGCCTACGCAAAACTTCCGTACCAACGCATTATTCAAAGTGCTGCGATCCCCCTATTTTTCCTTTGGTCTGCCCCTGGAAACAATCGACTCACTGGAAGAAGTCAGTCACCTCGGAATGGTTGTGGAAGGACAGGAACAGTGGAATGAAATATGGGAGAGACTCTCCTTCTCCAGCACAGACGGTCCTATTGATCTCGACGATGAACGTACGTTAAAAAACCTTCCGCATGGGAAAGCCATCCAGGCACTCCAGACCCATCTCGATGATTTTTTTCAAATGATCATGCCGCCAGAAGGCGTTCGTTCGCAGACTGAATGGACACGTTGGTTGGAAGACCTGTTGACCACCCTGCAATTCCATGAAAACAGCACTGGTGAACAGGATGAGATTGCCCTGGAAGGTTTCCGAGAAGCGCTTCGCGCCTTGGTGATGAGCGAGTCCATTGTGGGTGCTCGTGTGGTGGACTATCAGCAATATCTCTCCGACCTGCAAAACACCCTGGCAGGTAGTGCGCTCTCCGAACCATCTGCGCCGGGTGCTTCCATCCTGATCGGAAATATTCGTGAAGCACGCGGCTTGCGCTTCAAGGCAGTTGCGATCGTGGGTCTATCAGAGGGACTCTTTCCATCTGTAGAACGCCCAGATCCTTTCCTGCCGGAATCACTGCGGGAGGAATTGGGACTAGACTCGCGTTTGGAACGGGAACAGTCCAGTTTGTTCTACCAGGCAGTCACCCGCGCCGATGCTCATCTGTTGCTGACACGCCCCTATCTTTCCGAAGATGGCGAGGCGTGGGAACCCTCCCCGTATTGGAACGCGGTAGCGTCTTTATTCGAAAAAGACACCTCTGTGCAAAAAATCCGCCCGGATGATCCTCGTCCGCTTGCAGATGCTGCCTCATCTCACGAATTGTTGTTCTGGGCTGTACGCCGTAAAGGTTTGCCTCAAAATTATGCCAACCTTGAAACACGCTGGAAGCAACTGCAACACGCGCGCGATGTGATCCATGCACGCCGCGCCAAACGAGCCGATGGTTCCAACGAAGGTCAAATCCATGATTTACAAGTTGACCTTGCCAAACGTTTTGCGCCGGAAAAAATCTGGTCAGCTTCGCGACTGGAAACCTATGGCACTTGCCCGCAGATGTTCTACGTTAAAACCGTACTTGATCTGGAGGCAACTGCCCCCCCATCTTTGGGATTGGATATTGCCCAGGTGGGTTCGATCCTGCACAAGGTATTGGAAGAGGCATACCGAACTGCCGATAATCCAGGGGATGTCAATTCAGTACTGAAACGTTTACCCGAGATTGCTAAATCGGTCTTTGCCACAGCGCCGCAGGATTTTGGCTTTCGTCCCTCGGAGTTGTGGGAACTCGAACAGGATCAGTACCTTGCGATATTGGAAACCACGATTGTTGCACTTGCAGACACTTCGGAAGGCTGGACACCTATGGCATACGAACAAGCCTTCGGAATCCATGACACTCCCCCATTGGAGATCGAGTTGGATGGAGAAAAGGTGTTTTTGCGGGGCTTGATCGACCGCATCGACCAGAATGCAGACGGGAGTCTGCGCGTGGTGGATTACAAGACCGGCAGCACGCACTTGACCAAAGAAGACTTGATACATGGCAGGCGATTGCAACTGCCATTGTATGCCCTTGCTGTAAAAGAAGCCTTGAAGTTGGGTCAACCTGTCGAGGGGATGTATTGGAAAATTCGAGCTGCAGAAGCCGGTTCTTTGAAGCTTTCCACGTTCAAGTCCGATACGGGCGAAGGCATTGAAGGTGCGGTTCAGACCGCAAAAGAGCATCTTATCCGCATCCTGAAAGGCATCCGCACCGGCGACTTTCCTCCTGTTCCACCCAAAGGCGGATGTCCTGAGTATTGTCCCGCAGCACAATGGTGTTGGCGTTATCAAAAGGCAGGCTGGTAATGGCTGAGACATTAGCACAACGGGTTGTCAACTCTTTCGGTTTGACGAAAGATCAGCGTACTTCCGCATTGGAGCGCGGAAAAAACATCGTCGTGACCGCCGGCGCTGGTAGTGGCAAGACCCGCACCCTGGTCGCTAGGTATGCATCTTTGTTGGCTGATGGACTCTCACCGCGACAGGTGGTGGCAATCACATTCACAGAAAAGGCTGCTCGGGAAATGCGCTCCCGTTTACGTGGGGCATTGCTAGACCTGGTCTCCAAGGCGGATAGCGTCGATGAACGCGCCTATTGGACATCTCTGAATAACCAGATGGATTCCGCCCGGATCGGCACCATTCATAGCCTGTGTGCCGAGATCCTGCGCGCCCATCCTGCTGAAGCTGGGGTCGATCCGCGTTTTGATGTGATCGACGAAGGATTGGCAAAGACACTCAAGAAGCAATTGGTGGAAACGGCTGTGATCGGCATGGTTTCCCAGACCGAATACAGACCCTTGTTTCAAGCGTTGGGAACTCAGGGAGTACAAGACCTGCTTGCCACCCTGTTGGACAAGCGGTTGGAAGCCAGCGAGATATTCGCATCCGCCCTGAATGGCGATGCCATTGTGCGCTCTCATCTTGAGAGCCGTTTTCATGCTCCAGCGATCCTGGATTGCATTCAGGAGTTGCGTGGATTCACGGAACGGCAGTTGTACGATGAAGCGGGCGATAAGCTTGCCCAACAGATCATTGACCTATTGAAGGAATGGAAAAGCGCAGAAGAAGCCTTTGTAAAAGGGGATGCAATTGCCTGCACCCAACACCTATATAAAGCCCGCCGTGACCACCTGAAAAAAGGCGCGGGCAAAAAAGGCAGAGTGAAGGAAATCCATGCCGAACTGCAGGCGTTATATGATGAATTTCTTGATCCCCTGATCGGCGGCAAATCCCCTGACAGTGTTCCCCCCAGTGCGGAGTCGGAAGCGACCTTCAAGACCATTCTCCCCCTGGTCGATAAAGGCTTTGCGTCCCTGCATCAGGCGTACCGATCCGAATTACACCTGCGTCACGCACTTGACTTCGATGACCTTGAACATGGGGCAATGTCCCTGCTTCAACAAGATGCGATTCGGGCTGTCTGGCAGAATGAAGTACAGGCCCTGTTGGTGGATGAATTTCAGGATACCAACCCGCGCCAACGCAGCATTGTGGATGCCCTGGCAGGTACAGGCGGTCGGCTTTTCGTGGTGGGTGATGACCGTCAAAGTATCTATCGTTTCCGCCGCGCCGATGTTACGGTCTTTCGAAACGTGCAATCGCAAGCCCGCACTCAGGGTGATCTGGTACTCGATTTGGATATCACCTACCGCGCTCATGAGCCCTTGTTGGATGCCACCGGGAATCTACTTGCAGGTGTAATGGGAATTGAAGATCGCCTGGGACAGCCCTTTTATGTTCCATTCCGTCCGTTGAAAGCATATCGCAAAGCAAAGCCCGACCATATCTCCGATCCGCATATCGAATTTATCCTGGGCGCTGGGGAGGATGCTGAAGATGCCCGCCCCACTGCGGCGCGCGCCCTTGCCCAGCGTCTACTCAAACTTCGTGAGGAGGGACAGATCCAGAGTTGGGATGATGTTGCCCTACTGTTTCGCGCCTCGACCGGTTACACCTGGTATGAAGATGCCTTCGAAGATGCCGGCATTCCTTTCGTGACTGTAGCAGGACGGGGATTTTATGAGCGCCCTGAGATTCGCGATATCCTGAACATCCTGCACGCCCTGGCAGACCCTGCCGATGATCTGGCAATGGCAGGCTTGCTGCGATCCCCCGCGTTCGGTTTGAGCGACTCTGCTCTATATCTTCTGCGTCATCACGGAGAGAAGAAATCCTCTTATTGGAATGCCCTGCGCGAAGATGTTTCATACTTAAATGAACCTGATCAAGCCTGCGCAAGACGAACGGTATCCATACTGAATGATCTTCTCCCGCGTGTAGACCGCGAATCGGTTGCAGATCTGCTCAAGGAACTGGTGGATGCCGTTGATTACCGCGCCATCCTTGCCATTGAAGATGAACGCGGCTCCAATGGACGTCTGTGGCGCAACCTCGACAAACTGCTTGCCGATGCCCAAAGCAGCGGCTTGGTCAGTGTGCGTGATTTCCTGGAATATCTCATCACCCTCAACGATGCCGGCGCCCGCGAAGGGGAAGCCCCTGCCGAGGCACAGGGCGCTGTGCGCCTGATGACCATTCACAAATCCAAAGGCTTGGAGTTTCCCGTTGTCATCCTGGCGGATGCGACCCGTACCACTACAAATAGAAGTGACCCTGTTTATCTTCTGCCGGAAATGGGTTTGTCCATCCAGCTAAAACCAGAGCCGATGCTGTATCGTCTCTCCAAGCAATTGGATGCTCTGCAGAATGAAGCCGAGTCCGGGCGTCTGTTGTATGTTGCCATGACCCGAGCAAAGGAAAAGTTGATCGTCAGCGGGCATGTCAGCCAGGGCAGAAGCAAGATCGCCGGTTGGATGAAGGAGCTATGTGAAATTTTAGAGGTTACTCCTGATGAGCTTCTAGCCGAAGTTGGACCTTACTCGCAGCCAAAGACTGTCCAGCACCATCCGATCTTGGTATGGTGCTCACATGGACCGGATTCCGATCTCAAAGGGGAGAAGCCTGTTCCATCTGCCTCACCAGCAGAACCGCAGACACTGCCCTTATATGAAACATTGATCGATCCCATGCCGATTGCAACCGCAGAGGATGAGGAAACCGTTCGACGCATCTGGCGCGCGACCGAGCCGACGTTATTTGTCCCACCCAGTGTAATCGGGCAGATGACCCACAAGTCCCTAGAACTCTGGCTCCACGTGGAGGACCCACGCCTGATTCCGCTGCTGGAGTCCCTGGCACTGGATGCCGGGCTGGCCACGGATGAGCAACGCATTGAAGCAGTACGGCGTGTACGTGAGTTGATCGGACGATTCTGTGCCCATTCATTGCGGGAGGAGATCGAGAATGCCGACGAACGTCATCATGAGGTACCGTATACCCGCATGAATGGAGTCCGTTCCGAGACGGGATATATCGATCTGCTCTACCGTAAGGGAAATGAGTGGTTCGTGGTGGACTTCAAGACCGATGCGATCCACTCAGAAGAACAGTATAAGGAGTTGGTTGGGAAGTATTCCCGGCAACTGGAACGATATGCCAGTGCCATCAAGCAACTGTTAGGACAGGATGCGAAGCTATCGATTTGTTTCCTGGATAACAACGGGCGAACACATGTCGCGAATCAGTTCTAATCACTGATTGAAATATTCGTTAGACAAATCAGCCGCACTCGCCTACAATATCAGCCTATTAAAGAAATCCTGATTAGTCAAAGCCTGCCAAATTCGGGTATGGCGATATTATTATTCTGACAAGGGAACCACCCTGCGGGGAGTTCAGATACAAATTAGGTAGTCGTGTATGCCAAAACGAAGAAAAAAATCCAATCAAGGTTGCTGTCTGGTTTCATTGGTGCTTTGGCCGTTCCAATTATTGGAGAGTCTTGTTAATTCTCTCAGTTCTCCCAATGTGACTTCCAGACCTCAGACAACGCAGAGAAAGAAGTTTGCGCCTGCCAATACCAGCAAAACAACAAGCACGGATCGGTTTGTGGATGTTGCACCTGCCGGACGACAAAGCTATACACCCTCCATCGGTGTCACCATCACCTACGAAAACAGGGGCTCAAGTTTTGTTAAAGAAGCGCAAAAGTTGAGGAACAAGAAGGAAAATTTTGCCAATCATGTACCCTTCAAATGCTACTGGCCGACGTACAGTGACATGAATGGCTGGCAGCAACAATGGTATTTTTATTGGAGATCGTGGGCTCGACAAGACAAATTTCACCCGACAGATTTGAGTTACATTTTCGTCCATGTCTATGAGATCTTGAACCTGGTCGAAACCCCGGATCCCATTCAGGCAGCAGAACGAATTCGTACGTTATGGCTCGCGTATCGAGGAAAATACCCCAACCTGGATCGCTACCTGCCGGATTGGGGCGGCGATCTTCTGGCAGTGAAGGTCGGAGGCGCCCAGGCATTGGCATGGTGGGAGTCCGCTCTAAGTGTGGATGGGGTGGATATCCCCGATCCTCTTGTCAATACCATCGTGGAAAAAGCCATCCGCACCAATGGCGTCGATGCACTTCCTTACAAGATCTGGTCTCTATTGTCCGACTACCAGCCACGTAATAAGTTTTATCAAAAGTACAACACGAATCACTTCGTCGATCTTTCCTATGAGAAAGCCATCAAAGTCGCCAACGCCCATTATCTCAAAACCACCGGGAAATCCGTGATCGACCAGTTCGTCTCAGAACGGGTTCTCAATTACGAAAAACCTGTCTTTGCCTCCGCCTTAATCGGTTTTTCCCATCCAGCTACCGCACGTTTGGCGACCGGGAGGGATTATGCCGGTTCGACCCGTTTGGCAAATAACATTACCTCCATCATGAAGTATGCCGAAAACATCCTGAGAAAACAGTTGAAGTTCTCGGCAAAATTGTCCGGCATCGAACTCCCTGCCGACCTTGCTAAGCAGTTGGATCTGGCGTTCCAACAGGAGAAGACCCAACCCAGAAAGCCGCAGCCCATCCAGATCACCATCGATCACGAGCGGGTTGCCTCGCTGCATGAAGAGAGTCGGGTGGTCAGCGAGATGCTGGCTACAGAACAAGCTGGATCAGAAAAGGAATTGCTTACCGATCTGGAAGAGGTTCGTACTCTTTGGAAAGCCCTGCAAGTTCCGGAACGAAATGTGCTTGCCGGGCTGCTTGCAAAGGAATGGAGCACGCTTACACAGATCCATACCGCCCTGGGTATGGATTTGGAACAAGTCTTCGCGCTTCTGGAAGCGATCAACAAGAAATCACAGAGTAAGCTTGGCGATAAAATGGTGTATCAAACCGCAGATGCCATTCAGCTGGCGGAAGATTTTACAGACGAACTGGAAGTCGTTGTCGGGGAGATGCCAGTCGATCAGGAAATCGCTTCTCCAACAGGCATGGAGGAACCCTTCAACCCTTGGGTGCAGTTCTTTGACGCCCTTGATCCCGTGGAAGTAGAGGTTACGAAACTTCTTGGAAAAGATGGGCAATTGGAGGAGGCTGAACTCGATGTCATTGCCAGGGCTCATAATGCAATGGCAAATGCAGTAATGGATTCATTGAATGAAAAGGCGCAGGTTCACATTGGGCAACTCCCCTTTTACCCGGATGGGACATTCTGGATGGTGGAGGAGGAATATCTCCCGCTCCTGCGAGGACATCTTGGACTTGAGGTGAATTAATATGTCGATTACAAAACGCGAAGCAAAGACGATCCTGACTTCATTGAGTGCCGGCGTGGTTCCCCGCACCGGTCTTCGGCATGTCTCTGTTGGACGCCTGCCGGAAGTTGCCGCGCTCAAAAACGACCTGGATCATAACCGTGAAGGCGGAGCCACTGTTCGTTTTGTGATCGGTAAATTTGGCAGTGGTAAAAGTTTTCTGCTGCAGCTCATGCGGACCTACGCCCTGGAAAGCAAGTTTGTGGTGGCGGATGCGGATTTCTCCCCCGAACGCAGGCTGTTTGGTTCCGGGGATGAAGCCATTGCGACCTACCGGGAATTGATGAAAAATCTCTCGACCCAGACCCGTCCGGATGGCAATGCACTGCCAACGATCATCGAACGCTGGATCTCCGGTATCCAAACCAACGTCGCCACAGAAAGTGGACTGGATCATGCTTCCCCTGAGTTCGTCAATCAGGTCAAAAGCCAGATCTTCAGCACGCTCAACGACATGCAGGAACTAATCCACGGATTTGACTTCGGCTCCGTCCTGGCTGCCTACTACCAGGGATATGCAGATAATAACGAAGAGTTGAAGTCCAGTGCCTTGCGCTGGTTGCGCGGGGAATATGGCACCAAGACAGAAGCCTACGACGCATTGAAGATCCGGACGATCATCAACAGCGACAATTTCTATGACTATCTCAAGGTGTTTGCCGTATTTTTCAAAAAGATCGGCTATAGCGGTTTCACGGTCTGTCTGGACGAAGCAGCATATCTATATACGATCACCAATAGTGTTTCCCGCAAGAATAATTACGAGGTGATCCTCTCGATCATCAATGATTGTTTACAGGGGAAGGCATCTTATATCGGTTTTATCTTTGGCGGCACCCCAGAGTTCATGGAAGATCAACGCCGTGGGTTATTCAGTTATGAAGCCTTACGTTCCCGTCTGGCGGGCAATCGTTTCCTTGGGGAGGGATTACAGGATTTTACCGGACCTGTCATCAAGTTATCTTCCCTGACCGCGGAAGAGATCTTCGTCCTGCTCCAAAAGATTCGCGAGATCCACCAAAGCCAGGCTGCGGCTCCTATAAAAATGGCGGATCAGGATATCCATACCTACATGGAGGAAACGCTGCGCAGGATGGGCGCCAGAGAATTTACCACGCCGCGTGACCTGGTGCGCGAGTTTGTCAATCTCTTGAATCTGCTGGTCCAATATCCAGACAAGACCTGGCAGGAGATTGTCATGGGCTTGCCGGCGCCAAAGGAAGAACAACCGCAGGACCTTCCTCCTGCCACGGACGAAGACCCATTGGATCGTTTCAGCGATTTCAAAGTGAACTGACATGCCTTCCCAAAACGCCTTTGATCGGCTTGCCCCCTTTGTACAGGAATTTGTCTATCGCCTGGGCTGGAAAGAACTTCGAGTTCTTCAGGCTCAGGCAATAGACGCCATTTTCGACAGCGAAAACGATGTCCTGATCACAACCGGCACCGCCAGCGGCAAGACCGAGGCGGCATTCCTGCCCATTTTGAGTCTGATCGCCCAGGAACCAGTCGGCTCGATCAAAGCGTTGTACATTGGTCCACTCAAAGCATTGATCAACGATCAATTCCGTAGGCTCGATCTATTGTGTGAAGCAGGCATTATTCCTATTCACCGCTGGCATGGGGATGTGGGCAGCAGTCAAAAATC
>QZIJ01000092.1 GCA_003598975.1 Anaerolineaceae bacterium
CCTAATATTCCTGGAAATCCCGGATGCCGAGATGGAACAGGAAGAACAACAAAATCACCAACGCCAGAAGCACAAGACAGGCGATCATGAACACCTGGATCGAAATCACGAGTCCCAGCAGATAGCCAGCAAAGATGCCGACGCCCAAGCCGGCAAGGAAGTGCATCATCTCACTACCCAGTTTCCGATTCCACGATCATCTTCAACCGCACGGGGTCCAGGTTGCGCCACCAGGCAATTTCAAAGGAAATGGTGCGGTATTCCCAAAGCATGCCCTGCGCCGGCAGGGACTCCAGCCAGGTCTTCAGAGCCGCCTTGAATCCTTCCTGCAAGTCTGTCCCTCGAAGCACGGCGATGTCCATATCGAGGACATTGCCTGTGAGGACCTTCATGCTGCCACTATGAGCCGCCAGCCAATTCAGGAACATTCGCAAACGCAGGTCATCGAGCTGATAAGCCTGTGTTACGATGTCCAACACCATTTGCTCGATCAAAACATTTAACTCACTCATCGATCCCATCCATTGTCTCGCCGGGACATTCTCCAGGCGGAATAAATAACGCCAATACAAGTCAATACGCAGGCAAGCGAACCGCCACACACTACCCACAGAAAACGCAACATCATCGTTGTCATCAGAAACCCAACCGCCTTTTATCCTCCACCGGCGCGGGCTGGTGAATCTGAGTGTTGTTCTGTTCTTCGAGCCACACCGCCAGAAACTCATCCAGGAGGTGGGACAGATTCCTGGGGAGCATGTCTCTCAGCGCACTCGATGCTTTTTCCTGCCATCCATCCGCCGGCAGATAATCCGTGGGATGAGCAGCAATCACTTCCTCGATCAATGCCCGAACTCTCGAAGCATCCGCACGCGGCAAAGGTTTAATCTGCGTCAACGTCGGTGGCTGCCATCTCCCACCAATACGCGCACGTAACCAGCACTGTAGGGAAGGCAGGTCGAGGGTCATGTTGCCGTAACGCACCGTGGAACTCAACGTGGCGCGGATCAAGTCGGCATCCTCCGGGTCGGGGGAGAAGAACATCTGCGTGGAGGTATTGGCAAGCATCGCCTGCACGACCGGCTCCATGCCTTCCACCTTGCGCATCATGGATAAGGATTGCGCCAGCACGAACATGCGCGCACCGAACTTTGCGCCTTCTGCAAGCATGGACTCCAAACGCATGCCCGAGCCGATCTCCTGCGCTTCGTCCACAATGAAATAAAACGGCACAGGCTTTTCCAGGGTCGCCTTGCGATAGGCGGCATCGAAAACGTTGTACACCACACTTGCTGTAAGCCTCGCGCCTTCACGTCCCATCTCGCCGGAAGGCAGGCGCAACACGATCCAGGCGCGTTCATCGATCCACTTATTCAAATCCACAAAGCACTCCTGATGCATGGCGGAGAACAACCAGGGTGATAACTCCAACGCCATGACTTTTGAAAGCACCGGGCTGATCACCTCCGTGATCCAATTCTGACTCTTTTTATCCTCCTCCCCGACCTGACCCAATAAGGCATCGAGCGCCAGCGCACCCATGCGTTCGCCGGGCGGCAGCAGGGCCATTGCCGTGTGCCGCCATTTCTTATTGAAGGCCATGAAAACGATATGCAAGAGTCCCAGCCCGGCTTCCGGATGGTTCTGGTTCCAGACATGCGCGAGACGAAACAATCCCAATAGCGCCGCCTGCATACGTGGACCCCAGTAGTCATCCCAGATACGCCGACCGACCTGCACGATGGCATTGCCTGCCCAGGTGAAGTCGGGAACGGCAAGAAGATTCAGGGGAATAACCTGTGGTTGATCCGGAGTGATGACACGTAATCTCTTGATTGCTTTTTGTTTTTGTTCCTCCGGCAATTGAGCAATCGCATCGAGAAAGGCATCTGCAAGCGACACATGTGGATCGACAAGGAATATGCCAGGCGCATCATCGCCTTTGGCGATCAACTGCTCCAACATGGAATATACAAAGGATGATTTACCTGACCGACTGCCACCGGTCGCAAGACCATGTCCATCCGGATCGACACCGACCAGCGCGCCGGTCGCGACACTCTGCCCGATCTTGAAACCAGCCTCAAGTAGTGGTTGACTCGGGGGCGGCGCCGGCACTTCCTGCCAGACGGCGCGGTCCAACAAGCCCGATCCTTCACCCAATTGCAGCGGGGCGATGAGACCGGCGAGTTCACCGGCTGGCAATGGGAAGGTATGCTTTTGTATAGCGGTCCATGCTGATTCAATCGGTTGCCAGGATTGTTCTCCAGCGAGTAGCGGCAGTTGGATTGGTTCAGAGATGGAAAATGCAACCTTCAACAAAGGTTGTTGGATTCGTAGTTCCACAACTTCCTTTGGAATGGAGCGCCAGGCAAGCCAGTCCCGAATACCAAGCGCCGATGCAATACAGATCGTGACTCCTGCAATTACAAACATGGAGACCGCAAAGGGATTGAACCAACCTGCGAACAAAATCCCGCCACTGATACCTGCCATGATCATCCCGAGGAACAGTCCTGCCCGTAGGAAGTCCAATTGCAAACCCCAGGAATTGGGCGTGTCATTACCCACGCCGCCTTCCGTGCCATACGAGTAAGCGGATAGACTTCTCAACTTCTCCTGTAGTTGATCTTCATTGCTGAGAAGCCATAGGCGAAGACTGGTCTCATTTCCCTCACGCGCGGCGCTGATCAACCGGCTGCCAATGGCAAGCAAGGGATCGCTATCTTTCGCTGAGGCGATCAGGGATGGCAAACGATTGGATGTATGCAGGGCATATCCACCGGCTTGAACCTTCACGATGCCCAGACTGCGCCATCTGGAATGTTGTCCGGTCATTGCAGACCAGGAATTCACAACTCCTTCTGCCACATGGGGAGGCAGATACAGCCGCACGCGCAAACCTTTGGGCGATGCGATCCATTCCATGAGGGTGGGAAACGGCAGTTGTGCGATCCAGCCCATGACTTGCGCACGCAAATCATCCAATGCGTGTGGCGCAAAGAGCAATTCCCAGCCCTGCCATTCACCATTGCATAGTGGACATTGATCTGGGGCGGTGGCGTGTTCATAGCCACAATGCATACAGATCATCGCGGTACTCCCGTCGCCCCAAGCTGTTTCCAAAATTGGATCCATGTTGGCGGAATGGAGACAAGGACGGGAAACAATGCCCCGCGTCCGGCAGAAGGAGCTGCAAGAAAGACACGAGGCGGTAGACGTGAAGTGGTTTCTGCATTCTTGCGTGCTTCGCTTTCTGGAACGCCCAGCGAACGGTAAAAGGCAAAGGCTTCGTCCGGTCCGAGCCGACCGATGAAAGCGGTGGATGCCAGACTCAAGGAGGTGGGGTTCTTCATTAGGTCGGCAGGCAGGTGCGTAATCAGAGTCACGCCAACACCACGTTTGCGAGCGCGCCTGCCGAGTTCATCCAGCAAGTCCGTGAAGGGACCACTGCGCAACAAACGCCAACCTTCATCGATGAAGATGTCCATCGGCTGTTTGCCGACCGTGACCGCATGATACAAAAACCAGGCCAGCACCGAATGCACGATGGCACGGTTCTCTTCACGGACAGAAGACAAATCAAAATTCCACCATTGTCCGGCAGGGAAGTGAGGGGAAAGCAGGGCTTTGGGTCTATCGAAGAAACCTTCAAAGAGTCCACCGCGCATAAAAGGACGTAACAGTGCCAAGGGCATGGCGGCTTCAGGAACATTGATCGTTCCCAAAGTCTCCACGAATTCCGCAATAGACATCGCACCGGGTCTGCGATCCCAACGTCGCTTCACGGCTTCATGCAGGGCAGCTTGTACGCCGGGCGATAAAGCCGACTCACCGGCAAGAGAGGCGATCAGGAAACGAACAGCGAGTAATAACTCCGCCGGGTTTTCACCTTGCAAGGGATGAATGAGGCAGGTTTCCTTATCTTCGGGAATACCAGCCGGTACAACCTTACCTCCTACTGCTTCGCATAGTCGATTGTTCTCGCCTTCGGGGTCGATGGAGATGACCGTGCGTCCCTGCAACAAGCGCTGTAACATGATCCAGCGCAAGAGGCTGGTCTTGCCAGCACCAGGTTCACCGAGGATCAGTGTTGTTGCATGGGGTGGAGGCGGAACGGCGGGATCGAGTCCCTTTGTAAAGGAGAAGTGGATATCGCGTCCATCCCGTGCATGCGTGCCGATCCAGACCGAGTCATCCACCGGCAAGACCTGTCTGGAAGGTGCAGGTATGAGTGGCAGAGTCTCTTCAAGAAATAAGGTTGGCTCGTCAAGACCGGGAAATAATTTTCCGCCCGGCTGAAAATGATGTAGCGCACGTTCGGCGATGTAGAAGAGCCGTTGCGCGGTGAGACCGCGTGCGCGCAAATTGGATTCGATGACTCGGCGTGCGGCTTCAGCTTCCTCGAAGCGATTGCGCTCGACAAAGAGCGCGCTCATCAAGGCGATCTTGAAAGCCGGCTTGCCGAAGGTCAATTCCGACTCGGCGGCATCCATTGCATGGTCAGCGGAGCGTTCCGCCAGGGAAGGTCGGCGCCCGGTCTTCTCCGCCAGTGCCATCATGAAACCTTCGAACAGAGTGCGTCTTGCACGTAATGATCCACGAAGAACATCCGGCGGTTCACGACGCATGGATAAGGAATACATCACCGGCAGGTTGGGATAGAAGACATCCGCTGATAAACGTGACCAGGGACGATCTGTCATGCCGGGCACACCCGTGCCACGCGCAGAGAGCGGTAATAGATAGCCACCCGGAAAGAGTAGATGATCTTCCAATACTTCCACAGCTTCGGAGGCAATCGAGGCAACGAATTGATCTTGAAGGTCAGGCATGGACGGCATGATACAAAAAGACACGGACGGGAGGTCCGTCCGTGTCGTTAATCGAATAAGGGAAGTCACGGATTTTTATTTTGAAACGCCATGTGCTTTGCCTCCCAGATGTCAATCTCCCTGCGGATGACCGCAATTGGGAAATCGGTTCCATGCGCCGGGTAGACGTGTCTGGCGCCCATACGGATCAGCCTCTTCCAACTCTGTATCACCAGACTCATATCCTCTGCCAGCACCGGCAATCCTGGCGTTGAACGCAGGAACCAGGCATTCATCGCCAGGTCGCCTGCAAACACCTCCCCCGAATCAAGCAAAATACAAACCGAGCCGGCGGAGTGACCGGGGGTATGGATGACCTGTCCGGGGATGCCATACCCCAGTCCCATTAGGGAGGAGCGCGCGGTGGTGATGACATAATGGACTTCACAGGGATGAATGTACGGTCTGTATAAAACCCGTCCCAAGCCATGCAGCAGGCGGCCCCACAGCGTGACTCCGGGCGGCAGGCCCGGCGACCCGCTTTCGGCCCAATGACAATCCGCCTCGTGCATCGCGATCCTGGCGCCGGTGAGATGTTGGATCTGGCGCAGGCAGCCGATATGATCGGCATGCCCGTGTGTCAGCAGGATGAGATCGATCTCCCGAAGCGAAATACCGAGGCGGTCCATGCCGTGCATGAAGTCCTTCACATGTCCTGGCGCACCGGCATCGATCAGGATAGTCGTTCCTCCACGCAGCAGAAAACAGTTGTTGATCCCGACCGGGATGCGATGAAACTCAAATGATGGATGCTGCATTATTGATCACTTATCTGCACCGGAACGAACTTGTGATAGGCATACAGCATGCCGACGCTGGAGATCAACAGGAAGGCGGAAGCACTGCCATATACACCAAATGGTTGGAAGGACAGGATGGCTCCAGCAAACGCCAGGATCACACTGGTAATCCTCAACATATGGAACGGGTTATATATGAAATTATTTTTGGAAGCCAGTGCAATCGCTGTTGCGACTGCACCTACTATTTCAAGTTCAGCCACCATCAGCCATTGAGTAGGAGCAATTCCCAGTGGGATCATGAGGGCAAACACCATGAAGTTGATGATCCGCAATGGCACGCTCCACTGAAAGAAGCTGCGCGTTTCGTTTACAGATGCCAGGATGTAATACAGTCCCATTGCGAGGGAGGCTTGTGAGGAAGCCATGATAAATAGTTGGGTGGCAGATCCGGTATCGGTTATGCCCAGCACGGTCAGAAGAATGTGGGGCGCGAGGAGTCCGGTTAGTCCCGATCCAACGATCACCATCCCAAAGACCAGCATGGTCAATGCAGCCATATCCATACTATCTACGCTCCCTCTGGCACATCGGCGGCGATGTATTCCATGAAGTCACTGTATGCCGATTGCACGCCGGCGCAGGAGATGATGTCCTCTCCACCCATCAGTTCAGTGAAACGCTGGACGTTGTCCTCGATCCACGGACCCTTCCAGCCGCAGCCACATTCCTCATCGTAGTGGACCGTGATGCGGTCACCTGTCAGGATGCCGCCCCAATAGGTCTGGGCGAGCAGATCGAAATATCCGGCGTGACCGGTCTGTACCCCGGTACGCGGTAAAGGTGAACCGTCCGGGTCCAACACCATTGGGATGTTCCAGGGGAAAACATGATAGACACCCTTGGAACAGGCAATGTTATAGGTGTTGAGTTCGGTCATGCCATAGGACATGAAGACTTGCTCCACGCCATAGAACTTCTTGAGAATCTCTTTCCAGTCGGCAATGGTCTTACGTCCCTTAAAACCGCCGCCCGTCAAAAGTACCGAGTCGGGCGCAAAGACTCTCTCTTGTCCGGCTGCCAATCCTTCCACCGCCACATCCAGCAGATCCGTGGCGGATGCCATCAGGAAGACCCGCCGACCGCGATACTCGCGCACCATCTTGTCGAAGAAGGCTTTGGTGAGACCTGCCTTGCGTACCTTGAGGGTGACGATCTCACCCTTGGTCTTGAAGATGGCTTTGATCGTATCCATTGTAGTCAGGTCGCCGTGTTCCTGGGCGTGCTTCATGCGCATGGCGAGTGACATGAAATCCGCCGACATGGGTGCGTTGAACAGGCTGTGATATTCCGCCTCATCCCCCGCCAACGCCGGACCGAAGTGCGTGATCAGGCGCATGGAGGCTTGACGTCCACTGCGATAGGCGGGCCAGAAGACGGGCAGGTGAAGATCACGAATGCCCGGCATGAAGGCTTCGAGGAAAGTGTATGTGCCTTCGACCCAGGCTTCTTTTTCCGTCTGACTGCGAGGGAAGAAACTCAACTTGCCGCTGGTGCCGGTCGAATGGAAGACGAACATGCCAGCTTCATCCAAGCGCGTCAGCCATTCATCAATGGTATTCACGCCGTGCATGTCCAGTGTGGAAAGATCATGCGCTGTCAACTTGTTTAACCAGCGCGTAAGCTCGGTGAACAACTTGCGCTCGATGAACGCAAAGGGATAGTTCTTGTAAACCTGATGGGTGAAGAGGATGGTTGCCAAGGTTTCGAAATCCTCAATGATCTTCACACCTTGCTTTTCCGCCAAAGCATCCAGGGCGGGAATGCGCTCCTGCAATTGTTGAAAGCGGGTTTGCGCCCAATGCAATTGCAAGGAGTCCAGTTCCGGCTTGGAAAGCGAGAACAAGGTCTGGACCGGCAGGCGCGTCCAGGATTCGGGTGTGCCCGAAAGAATCGTGTCAGTCATGCAGTTAATCTCCTAGAAAATATGGTGTTTGAAGATCTGCCAGGCTTTGCGCAGATAGAACCCAGGCAGTTCCCATTTGGATGGATAGGACTCATCCAGGATCCAGCGGCAGGCGCGCCGCATGATCTCGTAGGAATTGAAGGGACCGCCGATGGAATAGTCCACGGTATGTCCAATGGAAATGAAACGACAAACGCCGCGCGCGACCAGCAGGTCCCGCAGGGACTTTTTGAGGGACTCCGGATAAATACCAACGGTTTGTGTGGAAGGATGAATGCGATCCACGAGTTGAAGCGGCTCATCAAAGGGGATCACCACCACGACTTTGTGGATGGGGAAGAAGTCGGGAAGGTCGCCGGTGAGACTCACCACCACAGCGCCTTCATGCTTGTCCCCGCCGACGACATAATAGAAATCATCCTGGGCTCGGGCGGCGTTGATCTCATCCCGCAGGTTAGCCGGGAAATTCTTCGGCATGGCGCTCAACGATGGATCTTGGTGCTGCATGTGATCGTACAAGCGCCGCGCATATTCCATCGCCTGATCCGGAGACGCTTGCACAAAATGGAAGCGTGAAGAACCGCAAGACTCCATGTTGAAGGAGCCTGCGTCCTTGGCGGCAAGTCTGGCAACCTGTTCTATCTCCGCGCTGGTTTGGAAGGCTTCACGTCCCAAAATGGAGATGCTGAACTTTGGACCCAGGGCGATGACATCAATACCGGATGCTTGCAGGTTGCCATGATTCAAGGTTGAGTTGATGCCACCCAGGGCACCGCCCCAGGAGATGATCTTCTCCAAATAGCGTGGTTGGATCAGGTCATGCTCGAAGTTATGCAGTTCCTTTGACCAATACACGACCGAGAAATGTTTGGTCACCGGATGATTTGGATCGACATCCATCATCGCGCCGACGATGGCAGAGGCGGTGAGCGGATCGTTGGGCGTGACCTTGATGATATTATCCGACTTGATCAAGGCGGCACGGGCGATGCTCAGGGCGGCCACAACCGGTACATTGCCGGAGATGAAATGCAAAGTTCGCGCGCCATAGGCTCGTCGTCTTGCGATCTTGTCCGCATAGGGCATCTCGACCCAGCCGTCCAGATACTTTGAGCCGATCTCATTCTCGACCATCGTGTGCAACGCCAGCTTCGAGAACACCACCGGGATCAGGTCATAACTGCCGCGCACGATGGACTCCGGCAAGGCGCTGAACGGAATGCTGAAACGACAAGCCTGTTCCATGCGGGCATGATTGAGGGTCATGGCTTTGCCGGCTTCGGCAAGAAAGTCGATGATCTCGCTGACACGCACAGAGGCAAAGTCGCGCTGGAGTTGTGCCGGATCGGAGAGCACGATCCGGTCAAGCAAGGGACGCGGGTCGGGATAATGGAACTGATTCTTTCCGTCCCGGCTTTGATACAACAGATCCTTAACGGCAACTTCCTGACCGCGCAGAATGAAAGGGACTTGAATGGGGTGATCGGATGACATGCCCCGGATGATATAAGAAAACAAGAACAGGTGGTCCGTCTGTGTCGGTAATGCGGATAAGTAATCAAGGGCTTCACTAGGTAAATGGGATGTCGATCCGATTATGTCAGCTTCTTGGTTCATTTGAAAAAGCAACAAAACCATCTATAATCAATATCAGCACACGGAGATTCACGTTTGGACCGGGCATGGGAATTATTTTGGGTTCCCATCTGTAATTGCGCTTTTATTTTCGTCAATGGTGAACTATCCATGTCTCAGATTCATATAGAGAAACTATGATCTCTCAAACCACTTCCCCGGAAGGTACAGATTTATTCTTCCGTTCCGTTATTCAGGATTATGTTCATCATGAATGGATCGTGAAACGGAACTGGCTGGCTAGAGAAGTTGAAACACGGCTTCAAGTACCGGACTGTCGCTTTCTTCTATTGACCGCTGAACCAGGTTTTGGAAAAAGCACCTTCCTGGCGCAAATGGCACTTGAGCATCTGGATTGGCTAACCTACTTCATCCGTCGTGATCAGAGGACGCCACTAGGAGATTCTGGTGCTCATTCATTCCTGTTGCAGATTGGTTTTCAATTAGCCGTAAACTTTCCGCATCTGTTTGACAGCGAACAAGTTAGGATTGCCGTCGAACAGCGAATTGAGAAATTGGATTCAACTGGAGAGGTGGTTGGAGTGGAACTGGGGAAAATTTACGCATCTCCGTTTCATCAACGGGTTCTACAAATTCACCAGAACATCCAGGAGCAGAAGGGTAAGGTGACAGGTGTCCGTATCGGCGAGTGGTATGCAGACAACCGTTCATTACCTCTTAACAATCTTCAATATATGGCGCTGATTGATCCCGCAACAAGCCTACAACGGATTGATCCCCAAAAACAAATTGTCATTTTGGTTGATGCTTTGGATGAATTGCGATACCGCGACACAGATCAGACGTTATTAAGCTGGCTTTCTCAATGCCCGTCATTACCGCCCAATGTCCGTTTCATTCTTACGTCCCGTCCTGATAATACCCTGCTTCATGATTTTCGAAGCTCGCAACAACCCTGGTTGCAGGAAATCGCGATTTATGCAGACAACCCAAAAATCCAGGAAGATATATCCAGCTATATTAGCTCCTGGATGCTGGAACAGCGGGTACAAGAGACACTACGCTTTATGGGCAAGCACGAACATGAGTTTGTGCGTCAGGCAGTGGAAAAAGCCAACGGGAATTTTGGATACGCTGGAGCAGTAGGGCGTACCATAGAACATGCAATTGAACGTGAAGATCAGCAGGAACTCAACGCAGCATTGGATTTATCCAAGCTTCCTCCTACCCTGCCGGGATTGTATGCTTTTTTCCTGCGAAGAATCAAAGATAGTATTGCCCGCGATAGCGTGGAAATCCAGAGCATCACCGCTAAAAGGCAACCGATTTATTTACCTGCTTGGGATGCTTTATATCGACCTATCCTTGGTAGCCTCTCTATTGCAGCAGAGCCATTATCTATCAGGCAAATTGCATTTTTTGGGAGAACGCCGGCTGCCATCCCCTGGGTGCAATCTGCCTTGGATCGATTGAAACAATTTCTGAACCAAGGGAGTGATGGTTACCAATTCTTTCACAGTTCAGTCATGGAATTTCTGACCGGAGTGGACACCGCAAGCCTGTATCCGGATTTGTATATGAACCCTGCCGAATGGCACGCTGGAATCGTGGCGTATTATCAAGGTGAAGCTCTATCCTGGTCGGAGTCCGCGTGGAGTGGCGATACAAGTCCGGACGATTATGGATGGTGCTGGTTAATCCATCATATGATTGGGGCGGACGATACGAACGGACTCCAGCAGTGCTTTCGAACGGGATTCCTTAAGCAAAAAGAAATTCTTGGTTATTCGCCTGACCGCCTACAGGCGGATTTCACCAGTGCATTATCGTTCTTTTCGCAGAGAGGCGATCTCTCCAGCATGGTGTTGATTGCATCCTCATTTCAGCGGTTGACAGGAACAACCGATTTATTCAAATACGAATCGTTTCCAGTGTGGTTGGGATTGCTTGCTGCCTCAGCGAATGATGAGAGTCAGATCAAGCGAATGATGGTCTATATTGAGGGACAACCACCGGGTGAGGACCGAATCAGAATGATCTCTGAATTCCTAATAGGAATAGGAGAGCACCAGTTGGCTGGCGACTTTCGCGAAACGCATCGGATCGAGTTGGAAAAACTTGTGAGGGATGCCCCGGAAAAAAGTGGACTGGATTTATTGGCAGCGGAGGCGCTTGGCGATGTTGATCAGGCGTTTCATCTAGCCAAATTATATAACCAGCAACCAAGTGCACAACGCATTTGCAGAATTATCAAGCTGGTTCAGCGTCATTCTAATCACCCGAGAGCAGCATCACTTTTGGTCTATCTCCTCGAGCGGGAAAATGATCGCTCCTATCCGGCCAGTCGCACCTTTGATGCCATACTGGCATCCTTTGGCTTGCTTTGGAACTCAAGCGAACGCATTCCAGCGTTGGAAAATGCCATCCGGATTTTTCTACGGGGTGGTGTAAATCCTGATGGCATATCCGCCTTATTTATCGCTGTTTATCTGATTGACCAACCCGAAACACTATACTCGCTTCTGGATTTCGCTGTTCGCGGTCGGGGCAGTTCGGAACTGTTAACCCGTGCGCTGCTTTATATGGGCTGGTTCGATCCTGAACTTGAGCATCAGGACCTTGTTCATTCAGTGCTTCATGTCAGGGCCCGGGAATCGGCAGGTAAAATAAAAACGCCCAATGGTCGAGCATTACAATTCCCGGGAAACTTTCCTATCTGGCGGAGTCGCATTTTGGCAGCACATCTGGATGATTTCTGGTTGACACAGGGCACGCAAAATTGCAGGGCTCATGAGGCGATCCTGTCGCCCGTATTTTTGCTTTGGGCAAAACTTGTCCATGATTCAGATACATTGGACAAGATCGTTGACCTTGATCTCAGTGCATTATCACCTGCATACGAGAGTTTTTTTAGTCGCGATTCCCATGAGTTCATTGAATGGATTGAATTGGGACAGGCATTATGTTGTGTCGGAAGGATAACACTTAGTCAGAAATTGCTGGAACGCTTCAATGCGCTGATTAACAAAAAGAACGCGACGGCGCATTCCGTCTATGACCGCAACTCGTTCGGATCATTCTTACGTAATAGCCTGATTCTGGGCGTTGTGTGGTGCGAGGGTGCCGTGCTAGGCATCGCTATTGCCCTCCTATCCGTCTTGCTTATTCGAATTCTCTATTTATTGTTGGTTGTCATCACACTTCGGTGGCAGATCAGTACTTATTGGAATTGGCTGAGACGAAATCCGGCCAGCCAACATATCATCCAGGTATTTTCGAACAAGCAGGGGAAGACGAGAAACCTCGCTTGGTGGTTGGAAGGTACCAATATCTGGCAGTTCGTTGTGATTAATTTTCTGGAGGGTGGCCGCGAAGATTTGGCCATTCGTGCAATTCCAGCGGTTTTGGAGCCTCAACACTTTATTCACCAACTGCAACCACGCTGGTGGCGCAGGCAGTCTCATCTGAATGCCTTGCGAAGGCTTGGCCGATCATTCTTGGAATCGATAAAGTCTTCGGATGGCGAAGATTGGCAGACTCTCTTGGAAGAGCTTGTGGATCTTTGGCAGGCCAAAGTTTCATTCTGCTTTTCCGCTGCAGGGGTGAGACTCGTAATGAAAGGCTGTCTGACGATGGAAGGCTTGATTTTGATTACGCGGCGATTTACACCTGGCAAATCGATTTCATTAGATAAACCGCACGAAATGGATTTGCTGATTGAAGCTATTGACAGTATTGAAGATGACCGGGACTTTTTGTCAGCCTGCCGGGCATTAAAAAACATTCGGGTGAGCGACCACGTTTGTCCACGTTTGGTCAGTTCTGTCCTTCAGTCTGCGCTGCTTCGTTCCAAAAACACCTTTGCCGAAACAACTTAATTCTTGCCCATTGGCCCTTTGGAAAGCAAAAAGCACTAATGCCAGAGGTGCGTCAGATCTATGTGGATCATGCGCTCCCAAATCATAAAGCGTCATTCATACTTAAAAATCCTGTAGTATTTCCATTCTTTCGACTACTTTATCATGTGCTGGCGCTTGCAGAAAGAGACGATCTCACGAAGCGATTTTTCCAGGTTGGCTGGATCGGCCTACACTACGTTAGGCAACGTCTCACTTGGCTCTTGGTCCCTGAGACTTCGCCCAAGACCACCCATCCACGAATACACTATCGCTAAGAGGGTCCAGCATTGTTCGCGGAAATTGACTTCATTCGTTGTATTTCAAAAGGAGACCAAAGATGGGTCGATTGAAAAGAAGATTTCTGCTTCACCTGTTAACCACTGATCTCCAAATGCTTATTATTGAAAATGCCGGAGTTTTGCTTTTGATCGTAATTCCCATTCTGTTTAAAGTTGGTGTTCTTCGCCTCCATTGGTCCGAAAGCGAGCAAATGCCTTGGGGGCTGCAAATTGTGTATATGGTTGGGGCTCTGCTTTTCGTGATTGTTTTATTAGGCACAAGTTTCTTCCTGGCGATGCGGCTTTCCAACTGGGCAGTACATAACTTTCAAGCCGAAGCACAATACCTATTCTGGTCTTTTTGCCAGCGGCTTCATCTACGGCCTTCAATGGAAGAGGGGGAGCGCCAAGAGGAATGGATGGATAAATGATTCAACAACACCTGCGACCCAGGCATGTTTACTGCTGGAAGGATAAATCAAATGAAATGTAGAAAATGCAAATCTCAACTGCCAGTCAAGGCAGAATTTTGCCCAAAGTGCGGTCAGCGGGTTCAGTCTGATGGCAGTCTAATTAACGTCCAACAGAAGGCTGATGATGTGAAGGGAAGAGTGGTTGGCGCAGTGATCAGTGATGATGGGGCTCTTTCTAATTTGCAAAGTACTACCTCTCAAAATGTCAGCAGCATTGAAGAGGGAGGTACGGTAATTGGTACGATCCTTGGAAAAGGAGCCCAGGTAGACGACCACCGACATTATGGTGATGTTATACGGGTAGGTAATGTTAGTGACAGTACGAATGTCACGATTGGAAAGGGAAACGAACCATCCACGGTTACGGGTATATCAGCAGAGGAGATTGCCAAAGCGTTCTCGTTGTTGTTACAGGCAGTTCACGAAATGCCAGAAAGCCCCGAACAGACAATGGCTGTAACCGCAATACAAAATTTGGAAGTTGAAGCCAGAAAAGGGGAGAATGCCAATGAGAGCAATGTTCATAAGTGGTTTTCTTTTCTGGCAGAGATGGCACCAGATATCTATGAGGTTGCAGTCAATTCGTTTTCCAATCCGATTTTGGGATTGAGTACTGTGTTTAAGAAAGTTGCTGAGCGTGGTCGCCATAATAAGTAGAAACACCTACTCACACACTTTAGCAAAATGCCATTGATCATCACTTGATCTATATTCCAATTTTGGATTGAGCACCCAACGCGACTACTCTTCGATGGCACTCTGTTCGATGTACTGGATTCGCAACCCGGCACATAATCCCACGAGTCCCTCTCACCAGGCGTTGCCTTCATCGCCGGCTAATACAAATTCCAGTACAGGATGCCGCACAAAGGGAAGTGGATATTCCTGCACGGCAAGGGATAAACCCTGGTGCAAAATATCCAAGCCCTCTGTACCAGGAGTTTCCCATCGTTGAACCTGCTTCTGAAATTCCAACCTCGGTTCCGGGTCGGGCCAGAACAATTGCAGGAGTCTCAACGTCCAACCAGGTTGCGTGAAGGACAGGATCGCCTTGTATGCCTCCTGCGGTCTCACATCGGGACGATCCGGGTCGGCATAGACCTCGGCAAATAATCGTTTGGTATCATCCTCACCGATCAATGCGGAGTGATTGCCGACCTGTGTAAAGCCCTTTGCCAAAACAAAGGTTCTTGTCGAACCAATGGTTTGTTCTGCCATTACAGCTTCCCTTGAAGACAGACTCAGGAATATTCAAATCACTTGCGCGAAACCCGGGTCGCATGGGGCGATTGCCTGTCGGCACCAATCCCTTGCCATCTTCATATTTTAACGACCGGGAAAATGAAGGATCTATGGCTGCCCATTCTACGATTGTGGACACTTCCACAATCTCACGCACTATCTATCCAAGCCGCATCGCGATGCGGCTCCAAATCTTCCGAAACAATCGCTGATTGCGCTCGTAGTCCAATTGAACTTTAGCAGCATGGAGTGCGTTGATGTACGCGCACCAAATCCAGGCTTTGTAGGTATAGGTCGGAGATTGTCGGGCACAGCGCAGATCAGGAACCTCCAACGAAAAAATAACGGATGGCTGGTTTGGAAACAACAATATGACGCGTTGCTTCTGAATATCAATATGAATATCTTTCAAGCAATTGGTCACACTTCTTTTACGAGTTGTTTGCATGTTCACGGACCTTCTGTCTACAATGAGCATTGATCTTTTGCAAAGCCACCTCCGCATCCAAGTGATGACGCTGTGCGAGATCCACCAGCATGAACAACATTCGACCCAAGCCGGATTCCTTTCCGTCGGGGTGGGAAACCAGGCGAGTCTCGAAATCATGGATTAACGCGGGAAAAGGAAAACTCCAACTGATTTCAGAGAAATCACATCGTCCAACATAGGCTTGCGCCAGAGCCAACGCCGGCATGGTTGTGGATAGTCCATCCAAGGGACTCAACAATGAATTATCCTGTGAAGCCTTCTCAAGGGACTTCCTCTCCAACCAAATCTGTTGCGCTTCATCTACCGTTTTTATATTTTCTTCGCCAAAGACATGCGGATTGCGGTGAATGATTTTTTCATTCAGCCGCTGCATGACCTCTCTGAGCGAGAACCACGCTCGTTCAGAAGCCAGTTCACTCAAAACCATGCACTGAAACAGCAGGTCGCCTAACTCCTCCTGCAACTGTTCCGGTGAATCTGAATTCAGGGCATCCTGGACTTCATACACTTCTTCGAGCAAATATTTACGCAGTGTTGAGAAGGTTTGCTGCCGAAACCAAGGACAACCACCTTCTGGAGATCGCAGACGCACCACATTCAATCTCAACTGCAAAAACTCTTTGCCAAGCTCTTCTTCATTTATCCAAGGTTGCATACTTTTAGCCTCGTTTCATTCCTTTTAGTTTTGTCGCAGTCAAAATCATGTGTCCGCTGACACCCAATAACACGTGTTCCTGTTCCAATTGGCGCGCCAGTCCCAACAACCATTCGCGTCGTTCCCGGATTTGCCAGTGTTGACCGAAATCCTTCAGCAGCCGTACGGGGCCTTCTACAGCAAACAGGTTGCCGGGCACAAATCCGGCTCTCGTTACCTCTCGTTTGAGTCCGCTTGGATGGTGAAAGAAAGCCGTGGTAAAAAAATCCAGATCCGGGTCCGGGCGATGCTGTCCCGTGTGGAGTGTCCGGGTCACAATCGGCGCCAACCTTGCATCGGTCAGCATGTCACGGGTAAGCACTTTGACCAATGGCACATACCGCGAGATGGCTTCGGCAATCAGAATGCCTCCGGGACGCAATACCCGCCAGGCTTCACGCAACGCCGCATGCCGATCCGCACTCCGCACCAGATGATAGAGCGGACCCAGCATCACAACTACATTCACGCTTTGATCGGAAAAGTTGAGCTGACGCGCATCGCCAACCGTCATACTGAGCAATGGAGCGCTTGGAAATCGTGGCGCCATTTGTTCTGCCATTTCAATATGCCTGGGAACCAGATCGACCAGATGGGTGCGGTATCCCTGCATGGACAACCAATAGGAATGCACCGCTGGACCACCGCCGACATCCAGCACGTCTGCCGGGACCGGTGGTAAATTGCGGGCGAGAATATCCCGGGTGCGCAACAACTCCAGTTCGCTTTCAAGGCGTTGCAAACGCGCAGACTCATCCGTGGTTTCGTAGTAATCCAGGATCATCCCGAGTTGATTGGCTTTTTCAAGGTTTTGTTCAGGAATTAAATTCATGACTCATCTCCAGCATGAGCCTGGGTATATTCCAAACTCGGATTGAGTATCCAGCGGGTCAATTCCTGAATGGCAGCTTGATCAAGATACCGAATCCGCAAACCAAAGCCGGCACATAATCCCACGAGTCCCTCCCACCAGGCGTTGCCTTCATCGCCTGGTAATACAAATTCCAATACTGTCCGCCGCACAAAAGGGAGTGGATACTCCTGCACTGCCAAGGTCAGTCCCTGATGCAGGATATCCAAGCCTTCCACATTAGGTCGCTTCCATTGGTTTGCCTGTTTCTGGAACTCCAACCTCGGTTCAGGATCGGGCCAGAACAATTGCAATAGGCGTAGTGTCCAGCCCGGTTGCATCGAGGAAAGGATCGCCCTGTATGCATCCTGCGGTCGCACATCGGGACGATCCGGGTCGGCATACACTTCGGCAAATAAGCGCTTCGTATCATCCTCGCCGATCATTGCCGAGTGTTTGCCGACTTGTATAAAGCCCTTTGCCAATACAAAGGTTCTCGTCGAACCAATGGTCTGCTCCGCCATTAAAACCCTGCCTTGAAAATAGATTCAGAAATATTCAGGTCCGTGGCACGAAAACCCGGTCGCATGGGACGGTTGCCTGTCGGCACCAAACCCTTGCCGGACTCAAATTTGAACAACGGGGAAAACGAAGGACGTGCAGCCGTGCGTTCCACAATGGTGGATACCTCCACGATCTCGCGCACGATCTGTCCATGTTGCGGATTGCGTTCGATATATACCGCTGCTGTCACGGCTTCCGCAAAGGACTGCGCGATCTGAATTTCGGACATGCGTGCCGCATCAGGATGCGCCTGTACCACCTGCAAGAAGCGTGGCCAGACATGCTCGGCGCTGGTGGCGTGGATGGTGAATGCGCTGTGTCCATGTCCCGTGGCTGCCGCACGAATGAGTTCCCATGCTTCCGCGCCACGCGCTTCCCCGATCACTACACCATGCGGACGGGAACGCAACGCCGAACGGATCAGGTCATACATCGTGACAGGTGGCGGACCACCACGAATTTCAGGACGGGTTACAGTGTAGATGATGTTTCCTGTATCCGCCTTGCCATCACCGTTCCAACCATTCAAGATAATCTCGTTGCTGTCCTCCACGATAAACAAACGGATCGCGCCACGCGGGTAGTAGTCCAACATCTCTTGAAGAATTCGCTGCCCAACAAAGGTCTTGCCTGAACCGGTCGTACCGGCGATGACCAGTGTGCCACCATGCACCATCACACTCAACAAATAATTGGCAGCTTCAGGCGTGAGAATGCCGTTGCCACGCGGAAAGTCTTTCGGATCGAATTTGGGACGCGGGACCGGTGGGAGTCTGTTCTGGCAAAGTAAAGCCAGGCTGCCATGTGTGAGGTCAGATGCTGTGCGATAGTTTGAAACGCGCAACGTGATCGTATCGCCATAGGGTGATGCCGGCGGCATAACATAATTGATACGCACGCCTTTCCTCCGCACGGTTCCATCCACAAGAGGAACCATGACCTGCAACATCGCATCGGCAATCGGATAATCAGGAGTCGGCGCGCGTTGCCCGGCACGGTCGATCATGACTCTGAGTGCATCGCCAATCCCATCCGGCGCAGCTCCCGCATGTTCCCAGCCACTCGACGTGGTGTACACATAGATGTGTCCGAGGTTGATGGCGATGTCTTCAATATCCGAACGGGCGATCAGTTCCAATAAGGGACCCATCCCTGAGAGTTCACCGATCAGCCGCAGGATGTATTCCTTGGGCAGGGCAACACCAGCATCCACCGCACGAACACTTATTTCTTCAAAGACCTGACGTGCCATCGCCTCGATCTCTGTGGAGGTCATGCTTTTTTGTAGAGACTCAATCGCCTTCTTTGCACGTCCCTCCTCAGTAAGAATATTCCACCAGCGTTCCATCTCATCCGAGGAACGCGCTTCCGAGATAGGCTTCAGTGTTTTTCCAGTAATATCGAACATGGCTTAACCCTTCACGAACCAACCACGTTTTTTCTTCGGGCTGGGAAGTAATCCAATCCGTGAAGCGCCTTCACGAACAGCGGGTACAAAGTGCGAGGCAAACCCGAGTAATGAATCGGCGAATGGTCCGAGTTCCTCCAACTTCTCCTTCTTGTAGCGCCAGATCAGAATGTCCTCCCGTCGATCCGAGTTCACAGCCTGCGCTGCCAGACGTGGATCGACGATCGGGATGATACCGTTCGGGATCAAAGCCAGTTCGATCTTGTCCTCACTCAAGGCTTGTTGCAACATCTTGTGCGCCGCCTTGAAACCATCGCCCACCACCTGGTTGTAGCAAAGCTTGACACGGCTGCCGACGAATTCATGCGCGCTGCTCTTGCCAACCACACTTGCCAGAGAATTGATCATGCGTGCGATCCAGCGACGTGTTTCCGCGAGATCAGGGATCTCCGGCTTGATGACAATGGCAATGCCTTCGGCGGCTTTCAAAGCCGCGCGATGCACGACATGCGCTGGGTTGATACCTACATCCATGATGACTACACCACCAGCGGCGACGCCGGCTTCATACAACCCTTGAATTACCTCTGCGACTTTACCTTCCTGTTGCAGGACTTCATCTCCAAGATCATCGGTGATGAGACCTGGTAGGACTCTCAAGGTCGGTAAATTTTCCAACGGCGTAAAGGCATTGAGATAAGCTGCTCCCGATGCCACGTCGCCCATCACGCCTTTATTGGCTTTGGCGATCTCACGTCGCAGGAGCCCGATCATCGTTGTATTCACTCGTTCCATGCGCATGTGATATTGCAACGCGCCGGCATTGCCATCTGCATCCACGAGATAAGTAGTAATGCCAGACAAAGCAAGCGCTACCGCAAGATTAACCGCTACAGTTGTCTTACCCGTTCCACCTTTCGGCGATGTGATCGCGATCTTCCTCACCGCCATCCCAGATTGAATGCGGGCCGACATATCACTGCCCAGCACTGCACGGCGGTATTGGTCATCTGCCGCGAGATTGCCGGCATCTGCCCTACGCATCTCTTCATACAATTTATTGATGTCCACATCCGAGGGTGGATAGGCAATCGAAGGCACACCGACCCCATTCGCCCAGGACGCCATGCCATCGCCAACGCCAGCGACCACAAAGATCATCTTGCCACGTTCCGCCGCCTTGACCAGACTCTCCGGTGAGACCGAAGACTCAGGCGAAACAACCACCAAGGCACGGAAATCAAACAAGTCAATATGTTGCGGCGTGAATGCCGCGATCTGAGCGATAACAGAATGACCTTGTTCCGCGAGCTGCATGTTCAAGCGGGATGTCACGGTTCCCGCACCGAGCAACAATACTTGCATTACTGCCCTCCTCCCAGGACTTCTTCACGATCCTGCTTGAACAAGTCTTCGAAATCCCAATAGGTAAAACCGGCAGAAGGTATTTCATCGCCACGTGCCATGAGCGAGACCACCAAACGATCGCTCTGCTGCAAGGCAAGCGACAACACTTCACGGCTCTCATTTGGGACGAGCAGGATCAGCATCTTCTGCGTATCTTCAAGCGTGAAGGAGGAACCACCATCGCTATTCTCAGTAGAGTCAGTCTGTGCCGGCAAGCCTTGTATCGCGATCACACGTACACCCATTGGGAACAAATCCTTG
>QZIJ01000139.1 GCA_003598975.1 Anaerolineaceae bacterium
TCGTTTATCATTGGAGCGTCCTCCTGCGTGTGGGGCTTCTTTGAGCAGAAACTCCAATATCACGCTCGAGGACTTTTTGTCAACTAGCATAAGACCCTATTAACCAAATTCTAAATCCAGAGGCTCGGAGAATCCTGGTTTTGAAGAGAGGAATTTCGTCACTTTGACGTTTGTGATTACCTACGCTATACTTTGTTAGTCGTCTGGTCGCTAGTCCGTTAGTCGGCTTGTCCGGTCTCAGACTAGTAGACCAGAAGACCAGCAAACCAGCAGACCAACAAGGAGTCCCCATGGCTTTCAAACTGACTTACGCCACCATGTTCAACCCGCCCGAGGCATTGCACAAAGGCTTCGATAAGGCCGTTGCAACCTTGAAACAGAACCTGGGCAAGGAATATGGCATGATCATTGACGGCAAGGAAGTGTTTGCCGATGAGAAATTTGAAGTGCGCTCGCCCATCAACACCGATTGGGTGCTGGGCGTGATGCAAAAAGGCAACGCCAAGCACGCACAGATGGCAATCGCCGCGGCACGGCGCGCCGCGCCTGCCTGGGGACGCACCCCGTGGGCCAAGCGTGTGGCGCTCGTCCGCAAGGCCTCGAAACTGATCGAGAAGCGCATTTTTGAGTTGGGCGCGGCCATGGCGATGAACGTGGGCAAGAACCGCATGGAATCGCTCGGCGACGTGCAGGAAACCGCTGACCTGATGTACTACTCCGCCCAGATGATGGAAGAGAACAACGGCTTTGTGAAACCGATGGGCAAAGACCCGCTGGTGGGTTACGATGCCACCAACATGTCGGTGCTGAAACCCTACGGCGTGTGGCTGATCGTCTCGCCGTTCAACTTCCCCTTCGCGTTGACGGGCGGCCCGACAGGCGCGGCGCTCGTGGCTGGCAACACCGTCGTCATCAAACCCGCCACCGACACCGCCTGGATCGTCCGCCTGTACGCCGACTGCCTGCGCGACGCGGGCTTCCCCGATGGCGTGGTGAACTTCGTCACTGGCCCTGGCTCCACGCTCGGACAGGCGCTGGTAGACAGCCCCGAATTCGACGGCGCGACCTTCACTGGCTCGTTTGACGTGGGCATGAAACTCTTCCGCGATTTCGCCCAGCGCAATTACGTCCGCCCTGTGGTGCTGGAACTCGGCGGCAAGAATCCTGCCATCGTCTCGCGCAACGCGAATCTGGATGACGCCGCGATGGGCATCGTCCGCTCGGCCTTCGGCTTGCAGGGACAGAAATGCTCTGCCGCCTCGCGCGTCATCGTGGAGTCTCCTGTCTACGATGAGTTGGTCACCAAACTGAAGGCCATCACCGACAAACTCATCCTCGGCGACCCGACCGAACGCACCACTTACAACGGTCCCGTCATCAACCGTTCCTCCTACAACGATTTCAAGAATTTCTGCGAAGAGATCAACCAGGCTGGCGGCAAGTTCCTCACGGGCGGCCACGTGCGCACTGACGGCGATTTCGCCAAGGGCTACTTCTGTGAGCCGACCTTCGTCACCGACCTGCCATTCAGCCATCGCCTGTGGCAGTACGAGATGTTCCTGCCCATCACCACCATCGGCAAAGTGGACAGCCTCGACGAGGCCATGCAAATCGCAAACAGCGTCAACTACGGCCTGACCGCGGGCTTCTACGGCAACGCGGCCGAGGTCAAGTGGTTCTTCGACAACATCGAAGCCGGCGTGACGTACGCCAACCGTCCGCAGGGCGCGACGACGGGCGCGTGGCCTGGCTTCCAGCCCTTCGGTGGGTGGAAAGGCTCGGGCGCGAGCGGCAAGAACGGCGGCGGCTACTACTACGTGCAACTCTACATGCACGAGCAGATCCAGACCCTGATCAAGCCCGCCAAGGCCGCTCCCAAGAAAAAAGCGGTCAAGAAGATCGTTAAAAAGACTGCGAAAAAGGCAAAGAAGTAAATCATCGCTATAGGCAAAGAGTAGAGCGAGATAACATCTCGCTCTACCATTTCCCATGAAAGAATTCATCTCCCGCATTGGGACGTTTTTCTTCTTGATGGGCATCGGCCTGTTCGTGTTGTTCATCGCGTCTGATATCGGCAGAGCGCATGGCGGCGACCCCACCAACTACACCCTTCTCTGCGGCGCGGTCACCCTGTTCATGGTGGGCTTCCTCTTTCGCAGAGCCGCCTCCCCTCCCGAAGCCGCGGAGCGCTTCCGCTACATCCGAAGAATCCAGGAACGGCGCGAAGCCTCTAAAAAAGAAAAAAACAAAGAACAGAAGAAATGAACATGAGCAAACTCCTCCCTCTTTCCGAAGCCATTGCCAGATTCGTCAATGACGGTGATACCATCTACGCGGCGGGATTCACCCACCTCATCCCGTTCGCGGCGGGACACGAGATCATCCGCCAGGGGAAAAAGAATTTGACCCTCGCCCGCGCCACGCCCGACCTGATCTACGACCAGATGGTGGCGGCGGGGTGCGCGCGGAAGGTCATCTTTTCGTACATGGGCAACCCGGGCGTGGGAAGCCTGCGCATCGTCCGTGCCGCGCTCGAAAAGGGCGAACTGGAATGGGAGGAATATTCCCACTTCGGGATGATCACCCGCCTGCAGGCCGGCGCGTCGGGACTGCCCTTCCTGCCCATGAAGCAGACGGGCGCAGCGGACCTCGAGCGGGCCAACCCTTCCATCAAGCGGATCGCGGACCCGTACGGCGGCCCCGACTTGGTCGCTGTCCCCGCGCTCAATCCCGATGTGGCCATCGTCCACGTCCAACGCGCGGACGCGAACGGGAACGCGCATCTGTGGGGCATCATCGGCGAGCAGAAGGAAGCGGCCTTCGCGGCGAAGAAGGTCATCCTGACCGCGGAGGAGATCGTGGACGAGTCCGTCATCCGTTCCGACCCGAACCGAACGATGATTCCAGGCATCATCGTCAGCGCGGTGTGTCACGTCCCGTTTGCCTGTCATCCCTCCTACGCGCAGGGATATTACGACCGCGACAACGAGTTCTATCTCGGCTGGGACAAGATCAGCGAATCGCCCGAAGCGACGAAACAGTATTTGGATGAATGGGTCTATGGCGTGAAGGACCGCGCCGAATACTGGCAAAAACTCGGCGCGCAGGAACGGTTGAAGGTGACGCCACAGATGAGCGAGCCGATCAATTATGGGAAGTATTAGCGGGTGGCGGAGGTGGGCGCCACGCGGCATTGCGGGTTGTGGGCTTGTTTAGTAGAATACGAAGAACGATTCAGGTAATTTTAATCTTTGGCGGCCTAATGTCCTAGAAATTTAGGGTTTTTCCCCAAGGGGACTTAGGCGGCGAGGAATCTATAAGCAGTTAGACTGCAAAACTGCAGGTAAACACCTAGTTAGCCAGCCGAGATGAGGAGGAAGATCGAAATATGGCAAGAGCACCATTTCAAGTCCTAGTATATCCTTATCGCAAAACCAATAATGCGCAGATTGAATATGCTCTTTTGAGAAGGTCAGATGAGGGCTACTGGCAAGGAATCGCAGGTGGCGGTGAGGATGAGGAAAAACCACTTGAAGCCGCCAGGCGAGAAACTTATGAAGAATCTGGTATTGATCCAGCTTCAGAGTTCATGCAATTAGATACTGTTGAGCCTGTGCCTGTAACCGAATTCAGAGATGGTCATATCTGGGGTGAGAATGTTTATGTGATACCGCAATATTGTTTTGGCGTAACCGCAGAGAATCTACAAATTATAATTTCGCGGGAGCACACTGAATACAAATGGTTCTCCTATGATGAAGCCTACAGATTGATAAAATATGATGGCAACAAGACGGCTTTGTGGGAGTTAGACAAGAGATTGAAAAGTAGAGGTCCACGCGGATGATTTGAGTCGCAGTCAGTACTTCTGTAATTCTCAAACCATAAAATGATTTCTGTTCGATTCGGTTTGCTGAAAGATATGATTTAGCTTAGCGGCAAAGGCCGCTCCTCAATGGAAGGCTGGCTAACACAGCGTGCACCCGACTGGTGGGAGTCTGCGCGTTTTCAGACAGTTTGTGTGGCTTGAAGTGGGTTCTGTCAAAGTGGCGTTGTCTCGTCCCGCCCCAGCGCCAGTAACGCAAACCGTTAGGCATCGGAAAAAATATGCACAACGAAGATAAAGACAACCGTGAACTTCCAGGCCATTGGATTGATCATCCAGATCGTGATTGGGCATTCTTAACTCGTATGCTTCTAGATGAGATTCTCGATCAACTGAATGAGGCACGCATTGTGCTTCCTCTGTTCAAAGAAAAAAGTAGAGCGAATACTCAAACTTCCGAAACTGATCGGCGATTGTGCCTTGTCTATGCCAAGTCGTTTGTGTATGCTCTGGACGCAGCCGCCCAAATAGTAAAAGTGATTGGAAGACAGAAACAATTACCTACAGGGGCAAGCAATCAGTGTAAAAGATTCCTAGCTCAATTCGGTGAACTCCATGAGTTCCGAAATTCGCTCCAACATATAGAAGATCGTCTTCGCGGTATTGGTCGAAACGGTAAACCAATTCCTAGCCATCTACTGGCGCTTGGCGGCTTGCGCAACTATACTTATTTTGGTGTAACAATATCCGATGGACGTTACGTAGAGATTGAGATCTCGGATTCAGTTTTGATACAGGCATATTCAATCACGGAAGACTTAATCTGGTGCTTTGATTGGCTAGGACCTGATGAGATAAGACTTGAACGGCCAAGAACCGATGCCTAACATAGCGTGCACCCGACGGGTGGGAGTCGCCGCGTTTTCAGGCAGTTTCCTTGGCTCGAGTCTGGTTCCGGCAAAGCGGCGTTGTCTCCCCCCGCCCACCCGCGGGTACCCTAAAGGGTGCTTCGCGAACGCACACCGTTGGGCAGGCTAGAGGAGAGTCATGTTTCAAGAACAAAAATTCAATGCCAATGGTGTAGAAATAAATTTCATCCAAGCATCTGCTACGGGACAGCCTCTTGTGTTACTTCACGGTACTGCTTCCGAATGGCAATCTTTCTCACCATTAATCCCCGTGTTTGCCGAGAAATTCAAAGTATTTGTCCTTGATTTACGTGGACATGGCGGGTCAAGTTGGGTATCAGAAAAATATCGCCTATTCGATTATGCAGAAGATATAAAGTGCTTCCTTGAAAAACATATTGGACAGCCTTGCATTCTTTACGGTCATTCATTGGGCGCTCAAATTGCAATAGCCGTGGCGTCCCTTGCACCTACCTATGTCAAGGCACTTGTTTTGGGCGATATTCCCTTTTATTATCACAACATGACCATGAAAGATACTATCTGGTATGAGCCTTTCACAGAGTTACATCATGTTATCAGCTCATTCCACTCGGCTAAAGAAATTGATGACTACATGGCTGAACAATATCCCAAAATGGATGAGCAAAGAAGAAAAAATAGAGCCGTAACTTTATCTCATGTTGACCCCGATGTAGTTTTGACAATTTTAGAAGACCGCCATATAGAAGGTTATGATACAGACGCTTTACTCAGGCAAATTGCTTGTCAGGTTTTGCTAATTCAAGGCAATCCTAAACTTGGAGCAGCCTTGAATGATGAAGATATGAAATATATGGCTGAACGGATTCAAAATTGCGATATTGCCCATATGCAAGATATTGGACATGGTTTACCATCTGGTGAATCTTTGTTAAGTGTGAATAAATTTATGGAGTCTGTATAAACCCGCCTGCCCAACAAAGCATGCACCCGACGCTGGGGATGGCAAGCGCCAATGCGCTTGCTCTGGGCGATGTTCGCCTGAGGCTCACTCGCCCGATCTGCGCACATCCCAAGCAGTTTCACACACCTGAGCCTTTTTCTGGTTGGACGGCTTCGGCTTCGCCGTCCCCGCCCCAGCGCAGGTACCCTAAAGGGTGCTTCGCGAACGCAAACCGTTGGGCAGGAGGACAAAACCCTAACTGATTACATTCGTCTCTTTATCTTGTTACATTATTGTCGCTCCATACCAATATGTATGTTAGACTTCACAAGTTGTATTACGTATCTGGTTAATTAAAGTACAACCCTGGGGGAGATTCAGAACGATTGAGCAATGAACCTACAACTAATAGCCGCGCGAATCGCCGAGTGGCACTATCAGGGGCTAGTGGCGAAACTGATGCCCGCACCTTCGGGAACTTTGCCCTAAACATTGGATTCATCCTTTGGCTTTTTGCCGCCATGTCCCACCCTTATCAGTCCTCGCAGAGAGAATGTGGGCGCAGAGGTTGTCAGTAGTTAGGCGATTGCAGCGCAATCATAAAGTTATGTGGCTCACTTGAGCAGCCATTGGGTGCGCCCGTCATAGCGCAGGAAAAGTATGATTACAAAACAGCGCGCCATAGCAATTTTTATTGCGGCCATGATTTTGGCAACCACCGCTTGCGGGCTGGGACAAGCAATCACCCCACCAGCACCTACGTCAACAAATATGCCGATTCTCCCCACGGCAACTTCAACGAACACACCCATCCCTCCCACGCCCACGATCATGGTGATTCAAGGCTCAAATGACCCTATTGTCATAGGCGACTTTAATCTAAGCATCTCCAACGTGGATTTAAATGAGAAGGGCTATAACGGAATGGCCCCTTATCCCATGACCGCCGATCAAACCGTATTGGCAGTTGAAGTGACCTTAATCTCTGGCGATCTGGCGAAGCTTTCCAGTTTGACGCTTTGGGTAAATGACGGCCAGGGGAATCGAACAGACTCCGGCGCAACGCTCTCTGTGGACAGCAAAAATCAAATCGTTTGGCTATTCCCCGTGGCAAAAACATCAGATTCGTTTATCTTGCACTTTCCAAGCGGAGAAATCATTGCCCTGGCTCCATTGCTGCCGTAATAAGCAGGCAGAAAAGTACAGTTGCCCCTAGCTCGCAAAGAGCGTGCGAAATTTACGCGCAAACCATTGGGCGGTTAAACGTAATTAAAAAATATACTATTTGAATTCGATGCAAAAGAGACAACAATATGAAATCTAAAAAGTCCCTTGTCATTCTTACTACTATCAGCGTGGCTTTGCTGTTTTTTGGGTTGTTCTTTCCCTGGATGGCCGGGGAACCCACCGGTAACCGCACAATGACGCAGAAGGGAAACATCACCCATATCGTGGTGGAACTCGAAAAAATTAGCGGTTGGCAGGTCGTCTTTACCGGTCTGACGCCAGCCTGTCTTGTCAGCACACTCGGCCCTAACTGGACTTTGCTCCCATTGATAAGGCCGCTTGTAGCCATACTCGCTCTGGTATTCGTATTATTACCCTGGCGCAAACGCGCAGTAATCAAAAGGGATGGTTTTCTATTGCTGGGTATGGCTATCCTGCCAATCATCAGCCTGTGGTCTTGGACGCCAACCTGTCCGGCGGAAATTACTCATGTTTGGAGATTTGCAGGCAACACCGATACAATATGGACTATGCTTTTTGGAATGCTGTTCATGTTGATCAGTGGTGGAATGATTGTGTTGGCAAAACCGATAAAATCAGTTGCAGAAAATGTGGTGATCGAATATCGCACTTGCTTGAAGTGTAAAGAGAGTGTAGACAAAACCTTATCTGTTTGCCCGCATTGCGGTAATTCACTGAAATGAGCTTCGGTAATACAACCTGCCAGATCATTATGCTCCTGTGATAGATCCACTTATATTGGAAAGATGAGAATAATTATGACAATCGAAATCACTGAAAAAAAACAATGCGAATGTTGCGGCCAGATCGAAGAAGGGAATTACCACAAGTTCTACTATGGCAAAAGGCTCAAAGCTGACGAAAAAAAAGAACTGCAAACCCAAATAGTACAAATTGGCGGCTCAAAATCGGTCTATTTATGTTCTCGCTGCTTGCGAAAGGGTTTCATCGAGGACCCTCAAGTTGCAATAATGCTCATCACCTTTGTAGTGTTTTCTGCAGCACTAATCATCCTTTATGGCTTGGATTTTCTAGGGATTATGACTTTGGCAGACAAAGATAGTATGTCCCCATTGGCGGTTTTAGCTATGCCATTTATCCTTGCACTGGCGATAAATTTTTTTACTGGATATTTTATCTTCGATGGCTTTTTTAGCTTTATTTATACATTTCAAGCAATAAAAGCCAGCAATATTTACAAAAAAGAGCTCGCGAAACAGGGTTTTGGCATTATGTACGCCCCAAAACAATACCGTGCAATGCTTCAGCAGGGGCTATGTCAAAAAGATCCCAACGAAAAAGAAGAGTCCCGGCCGGAGGCTATTCAGGAAAAAAACGCCAATGAGGCAGTTTCAACTGAGGCTGCTCCCATAGGGAAATCGAAGGATTCTGAAGCGCAGAAAAAGGAGGATGCCAACTTATGTCCTCGCTGCCAGGGCGACTCGAACGTAATGTTCTACTGTAAAGAATGCGGCTATACGGATAAGTCCCGTTCATTCATCATAGTGTTTGGCATTCTATTGGCAATTGGTATCGGCGTTCAGGGCTTGTTTGCGGTATTCTCACAAAACGCCTCCCTTTGGCTGGAGATCGCCAAAATTGCCTGCTGTGGGGGCCCTGGGATCATCCTGGCGGTCTGGGGCATTCAGGAAGTCTTGAGCAGGGGAAACTATGAAAGATGGAAGCAACGCCATTCCCAGGAAATGGACAAATTGGTGGATTTCCATACCCAAAATCCGACAGCCAGTACCGAAGAAATAGCTCAATTTATGAACCGAAAGCATGGGTGGGTGGAATTCATACTTGAAGAGATGGAGAAAGCCGAAAGAATCACCAGACAACCGCGAAATAATACGAACGCCCAAAAGTAGCGCCAACTGTTGGGCGTTTTCCTGCACGATCAAATCAAAAGGAGATATGGTTATGAAAAAAAATCAATCAGATCAGTCTTTCCGTTCTGGTAATGATAATGATTTCAATGAGCGGATGTTCCCGCGTTTTTTCGTCTCCACCAGCAGGCGAGTGGAGTGGAGAAAATGGTTCATTCACCTTACTGGAAAGCGGAGAAATTTCCAATTTCTATTGGTCGTTTAATGCAGATGACGTTGTCCCCTCATCAAGGTGTCCAATACAGTTATTATCCGAGAACATTCCTGTAGTTGACGGTAAGGGAGATATAACCTTCACATACAAAGAAACAGGTGCAGTCAGTTTTAGTATTGAGATCGTTTTTAACACCGCAACCACTGCCACACTTTCCTACATGTACGATATGTGTCCCAGTACATTTACCATCGGTTTCGATGAAAACGGAAAAACAGTAACATATACGGGTGAAGAAGTTTTCACCTTGGTAAACCCCTAATTTTGCGTCAAAGGATATTCGCTATGCAAGCAAATCAAACCAGTCTCCTCTCTAAACTTCGCGGCAACTACACCCTGCTCCTCTTTTTGACATGCACACTTCTCTGGTCGATTCTATTTCTACTTCTAATGGTACTGGGGGCTGGAGGTAGTCCTCTAGAATCGGGCCACGATTCAGTACTCTATTTCATAGGCTCTTTTGCTGCGCTGTTCGTCACAGCAGCACTACTCAGTGGCTTGTCCATGGGTCTGTATATATTCTTAAACAGCAGGTATGGCTGTTACCTAATCGTTGGATTGGGCATAATCCCCCCGTTTATAGCAGCGGCCTTTGTTTGGGTTGCGCATTGGATCACTTTGACAATCTACACTGGCGATAAAGAAAGCATCCCCGCTGTTTATCGCTACATATCAGAAAAGCCAAAAGAAACCACTGAACAAAGTCCAGATGTTCCTCAAGAAAAGCCGGATTTACCAAATCCCACTTCAACTATATCTGCGCCCATATCTCATCAGCAGATCGCTGAGCCAGTAACTCAATCTCCCCAAAAGACATGCCCAAAGTGCGCAGAGAACATCCGACTGGAAGCGCTGGTTTGCCGCTATTGTGGTCATCAGTTTAACGAGACTGAAATGGCAGAGGCTCAAAAAGAATCTCAGGCGGGAATTGAACGTGATAAAGCAAACGCGGATATTCGTGAAAAACAGAAAGCAATCCTGATCCGTATTCGTGATCTACACAACCATGTTGCAAAAGCTAAATCAAAAGCAAATGCGTGGGTTTTGCCTCTTTTGTTTGGCGGCGGCATTGGCGTATTTGCCTGCACGATAGTCGCAATCGCGCTTGTTTTCATAGTGCCAATGGTCGGCGGACCATCCGAACCTACTGCCATCCCTGGGTTGAGCGGGCTTGCCATCCTTATCATTGCATGGATAGGAACAACTTCCCTGTTTCGCCATAATGCAAAAAAGAAATCAGGCATCCTGGTGGAAGATGAAGAAGATACTCTCAATGCCGCAGTAGTTGAGGCCGCAAAATCGTATCCTGATTGGGTGGGTGGAATTGGCGGCACACAGGCATTGCTGGATGCGCAAAAGGTAAACAGTCTTTTGCTAAATATCAATATAAAGTAACTCTGGCGATGCCTCACACAAGGAGATCTTAGAGAGTGTTTTGAAAATGGTCGGGTAGACTTGTTGGTGTGAACAGACAAGCCTACCCAACCGATTTGAATGATACACAATGGGCGCTAATTGCGCCACTCCTGCCGCAACGAGTGAGTGCTCGTGGACGACCTCGAACTTGGACCGATCGCGAGATCGTGGATGCGATTTTGTACATTGTGCGAGGCGGGTGCGGATGGCGACTGATGGAGCGTCAAGCCCCGTAGCGCCTCGTGTGGGCGGATGGTATTGTATTCCTGCAACCAATGTTCTGTGATGGCACGCACCTCCTGTAGGTCATCAAACAAATAAGCATCCAATATTTCTTCGCGGAAGGTCCGATTGAAGCGTTCGATGTAGGCGTTTTGGGCAGGTTTTCCAGGTTGAATATGCGCCAGTTCGATGTGGCGCTCCTGTGCCCATTCTGCCAGCCGTTGTGAGATCAACTCCGGACCATTGTCCATACGGATCTGGTGCGGTGTTCCTCGCCAGAGCAGAAGCACTTCCAAAACCCGGATGACGCGCTCTGCTGGTATGGAAGTGTCCACTTCGATCCACAAGGCTTCCCGGTTGTAGTCATCCAAGATGTTCAAAGTGCGAAAAGCACGTCCGTTGGAAAGACTGTCACTCATGAAATCCAGTGACCAACTCTGGTTGGACTGCTCGGGCACCGCCAGTGCCCGAGCAGTCCTGGCAGGCAGACGTTTCTTCGGTTTTCGGCGCAAATTCAGCTTCAATTCACGGTAGACACGCCGAATCCGCTTGTGGTTCCAGTCATAACCTTGATTTTTCAGGTAATCCACCATCTTGCTACAACCCCAGCGTGGCTGACGCTCCGCCAGTCGAAGCAGTTCCTGGGTGATTTCATGGTCATCCGTGAGTTTGGCTGCATAACGAAATATGGTACGGCTTATGGACAGTAATCGACAAGCCTGGCGTTCACTCATTTCGTAGGTCTGCATGACATACCTTGCCAATTCACGTCGCTCGTCCGGCGCTACAGCTTTTTTTCGACAATATCCTTCAGAGCCTTGTGCTCCAAACTCAACTCGGCATACATCTGTTTCAAGCGACGATTTTCTTCTTCCAGTTCTTTGAGCCGTTTCAAAGCGCTCACATCCATGCCGCCGTATTGGGCTTTCCACTTGTAATAGGTCGCCTTGCTAAATCCATGCTGACGGCTTAGATCTTCCAGCGATACTCCGGCTTCTGCTTCTTTCAAGATGTTGACGATCTGGCTTTCGGTGAACCTTGTTCTCTTCATGCGGATCTCTCCTGGGTCTATTTTGCCAGAAGTTTTCCACTTTTCACTGGTACTATTTTAGGGGAGGGTTACCAGATCGCCTTTCCCAATCGTCAGGTCTCGCTGGTTTCGGCAGTGACCGATCCCCCTTCGGGAGCGGTGATAAAAAACAGGCTTCTTCGAGAAGCCTGTTTTTTGTATCGGCGTTCAATCCTCTTTCTTGAAGCGATTCCTCATCTCGCTCACCTTCCCCTGCAACTCCTGGAAGAAGTCGCTTTCCACGATCTGCTGCACCTGGCTCTCGCGCTTGCCCTGGTCAATCATGATCTCCAGTTGCTGGACGCGGGCGCGCAGGTTTTGCTCACGGGTGTACACCTTGCCAACCATCAACTCGAAAACCGACGCCAGTTTGTCCACTTCATCCTGAATCCGTGACGAATACAGGCTGGAGAAATCCTGCTCGTAATCGCCACTGCCGATTCGGTCGGCAACATTCGTCAACGCCTGCACGGGACGGGTAATGCCAGTGGCAATGATCCACACCACAACGATCAGCGCGATCAACGAGATGGCGAGGGCGATCAGCACGTTGCGGCGGATACTTTGTTGCAAGGCGATCACATCACTGGCACACATATCCACGCCCACTGCGCCCACCGATTCACCATTCGAGTTGTAGATGGGCGCGTAGCCCGAAAGCCAGGTACCCCAATCGTCCGACCACAATTCGGTCTCTGCGCCCGCCTGTTGAATCCCTGCAACCATGGTGGGAGAAATATCGAAGTAATCCTCGCGCATATCGGGACGCGGAAGCGTGGAGGCCTGGCACGAATCGGAATGAGTCGACTCATCCACGGGCGGGGGCGTAACGCCAGGCGGGTATCCCGAACTGACCACAAGTTTTACGCGGTCCGTTTCGTTGGGAAGTTGAACGTACGTGTAAACCCCCGAAGCCTGCGGGTTGGTCTTCTGCACCGAACGCAGGAAATCCGCGATCTCGGTGTAGGCGGCATCGTCTATTTCGCCGCGGTCGAACAGCGCCGCGTGGGCATCCCCATCGATGCCTGCCGAAGCGGTCTTGGCGGTGGCGATCAAATCGGTTTGCAGGTTTCGCATTGCGAGTTCAGTTACGAATTTGTCCATCCAGATGAAGATCGCCACAAAGGCAAGGATGAACAGCGCCATCAACGCGGACATCAGTTTGGTCCGCAAGCCAACGAAGACACCAGTCTTTTCAACCGCAGAGGTCGGAAGTTGAGTCGGATTGCTCATTTCGTCTCCAGCAAATATGAAAGTGAACGGCGCACGTATTCATGTTGCGCAGATAATCGGTACACATCCAAGTATATACCATGAATAAAGTCCACGAGATCGAGATTGGGAATCTTCGCGCCGCGTTCGGTGGGGACAAAAACCAGGTGCATGGGACGCGGCGACTCGCCCTCCAACTCGCGCGGGGTGAGGTAATCCACCGACTCGATCATCACTGGTTCGATGAACGGGACAGGCAGAATCACGCCTCCGCACTGGCGGTGGAATTGCAGGCGGCGCTCCGACAGGATGCGCTCCTCCTCGGTTCCCGCGTCCATCGGGCGCTCCACTTCGCCGAGATAGCCGATCGAACCCGACAGGCCAGACTGACGCGCGTCCTCGTCGAGTTGACCCAGCATCTCGGACAGAATCCACTTACCGAGGCCGCGTCCCTGCGCGTGGGGGACAATGCCCACGTACGCGCCATGTCCGAACGAACGCGTGAGGATGTGGCTGAAGATCGCCACGCCCACCCACTCGTCCGCGCGCTGGAAGAGCCAGACGTGGTCGAGCGTGCGCGGATGCGAGGGATGCCGTCCATGCGTACAGGCGCGCAGGTAAGGGATGTAACGTCGGTCTTCGGGAAAGACCTCGGCGAAGAGAACGCAGGCGGCCTCCACGAGGTCTGAGTCGCGGCTCGAAACAGTCACCCGCCGCGTCCCGTCGGGACCGAGGCGGTCAGTCGCCACGATTCGCCTCCTCGGGCTGGGACCATCCCGTCCAGTGATCGGCAAAGGCATAGATGTCCCACCATCCCTGCGGAATCAGCGGATAGAGGTCCGCCCAGACGCGTTTGACAACGGTGACGAAGGTCGAGTTGAGATACTCCACCGAGGGACAGTTTGCGCCGAGTTCCCAATCGAGTGCGCGGTGCAAATTTTGAAAGGGGAGGAGCGGGAAGGTGCGGCAATCGAGCGGGTTGTGCTCGTGGATCGTGCATTGCAGTTTTTCACTGAGGAACGGACAGGGCTTGCCGAGGTCGAGCATGCCAATTTCGATGGTGATCTCGGGCGTGAGGTCGAGAGGCCAGCGGCGAAAGACATGGCGCGAGACGCCCGTTTTTTCGATGAGGTATTCCATCTCGAAGGGAAGCAGGACAACGACGGGGCTGGCGAGTTCTTCGGACTGCATCCCGCGCATACCCACGCGCGGGCAACAGCGCGCTTCGCACAGGTCGAGGCATTTCAAACCGCTGAGGGGGATGGTCTTGCTGTTGTCGAGAATCTCGTCGAAACGCTGGAACCAATCTTGTTTGAGTCGTTCTACAATGTCAGCCGTCACATGGACTCCCAAACTTAAAATTCAATACCCGTCAAAACGCTCTTCCTGCGCGAGCGGGAAAGCCGCCAATCGAGCAGGCTTTCATCGTAGCGGGCGCGGATGCGAAATCCCGCCCAAACCGCCACACATGCCGCCGCGATTGCCAGGCCGATGTAAATGGGCAGGATGATTCCCGAAACGGCCGAATTCGGTTCCAGCAGCATCAGCAACCCCAAAATCAACGAAGCGAAGATGGTCGAGAGGTCATAGAGATAACGATCAATCACCACCGCCACGCGCCCGCGGCGTTCATCGGGGATGAGATTTTCCAACGATTTGCGGGCAGGCTCATCCCAGGATTGGTGTACCAGGTGCGCCAGATACCGCGCGCCTGCCGCGCCATAAACGCCAGGGACGAAGAAGGCCAGTCCCGAGCCGAGGAGGAGCGCGATGGGCTGGAAAATGAAGGAATTCTTTAACCCGATCTTTTCGAGGAAGCGGTTCGAGAACAATGCCTGCGCGAGCAGGATGCTGACGATCAGGATGATCTTGAAACTGCCGTAAAACGCCTGGAACTGAAGCGGGTCCTGCGAGACAGACTGGTCCACCGAGGAGAGAAAATTGAACTCAATGACCGTGAACGCCACGCCCGAAAACAGCATGGACACCGCCAGGAAGGTGAAGATCGGCACATGGCGGACGTAATCCAACCCGACGTTGACCGTCTGCTTGACGTCAATCGCCTCATCGCGTGACTGTCGGGCGTTCACCGTCCGTTTGGCGAAAACCACCTCGAGAACGACCAGACCGAAGAGGAGCAACACGCTCCCCATCGGCAGGAGCGAGGCGGGGTCGCCGCCGCTCTGTCGCAGAATCCAACCTGAAAGTGCGGCGAGACCGTTTCCCAAAATCGAGCCGAGCGCCATCCCCATGGTGATGATCGGGAAAAGCCGCTTGCTCTCGGAGGCCGTGTACAAGTCATTGACCATGGCCCAAAACGCCAGCGGAAAGACCGCGTAGAACTGGTCGGTCAAAATGTAAAGGGCGGGATAGGAAATCCAATCGGGCGCGCCGACGGAAAACACAAAGCGCAACAGGAGGAACAGGATAGCAAATGCCAGCGTGAGATATTTAATGAGGCGGACGCGCTCCATTCGGTCCACCACGAGAGCGTAGGCGCCCGCAGTCAGGATGGTGATGACCATGTCCACGATCCACAGCCAGAAGATGTTGCGCGGCCCCACTTTACTGACGAACCCGCCTGTGGCGATCACGTCGGAAAGTTCCAGCACAAGCGTGGTGATGGCGAGGATGAACACCAGCGAAAAAACCAGTTTGCGTTCCTCTGGACGAACGTTCAGAAAAGAAGTCCGTTCTTCTGACATGCGATTCCTTTGTGAAGACGAGAGATGATGGGCGGATTATACATGAAGGAAAAAACGCGCCACCTTACAAACAAGTGACAGACAAGTGACGGTCACTTCGGAAGTGACTGTCACTTGTAGAATTTTTCTTCGCGAGATTCGCGGCAAAGAATTACCGAACTTATTTTGCTGGCAAAATCGCGCTGATGGTCTTGGTCAGGTTCTGCAACTCGCCCGCGTGACTCTGTAACTTGGAGACGTCACCCGTCTGAAGCCCAGAGCGAACATCGGTAATGGTCTTGTTGGTCGCGGTCTGGTTATCAATGATCTTCTGGGTCATTTTTTCCAGGTCGGTGGCGAACTGCGTCAATTTCGGCGGGATGAGCGGAATCTTCTGCATCAGCGGGAGCAACACGTCCAGCACTTGATTGGCGATGCCCGCGTATTTCACTGTCAACGTGTGCAACGCGCCGATGGAGCCCGTCAACTCGAGCGCCACTTCCTGAATCGAGTCGATCATCTTGGCGTTATCTTCGATCATCTTGCCGATCTGGTCGAGCGAGCCAGTCAGTTTGGACGAGAACTTGGTGTAGTTCATCGGCTTGCCAGCAGAAACTCCGCTTTTGACGCCAGCCTTTGCAACAGGAATCGGGGACATGGAAAACTCCTTGTGTGAGATGCGCCTACTATACAACAAAATCAAAGCCCAAACAAGTTTGATTGTATAATCCCTCCAATGGACAATTCCCTGACTCCCGCCCAGCGCGCCATCGTGGACTTTCCCCTCGACGCGAAAATCTTCCTGCGTGGACGCGCGGGCGCAGGCAAGACCACCGCGGCCGTCCAACGTTCGCTTCAACTCCTGACCTCGGGCGCGCCCGCCGAGTCCGTGCTGATTCTCACCCCCCAGCGGACTCTGCAAACGCCCTACGAAGAAGCCATCCTCGCCGCGGGCTTCGCAGGCGGACAAGTCACCTTCGCCACCATCGGCGGACTTGCGCGGCGCATGTGCGAATTGTATTGGCCGTTGATCAGCGAGCGCGCAGAATTCAAGAACCCCGACCAGCCGCCCATCTTCCTCACGCTCGAAACCGCGCAATATTACATGGCCCATCTCGTCCGCCCCAAACTGGACGAGGGCTTCTTCGAGTCCGTCACAATTGACCGCAACCGCCTCTACTCCCAAATTATTGACAACCTGAACAAATCCGCCATCGTCGGCTTCGACTACCGCGAGATCGCGGAACGACTCTCAGCGGCATGGACAGGCGACCCCGCCCAACGCCGCGTTCACATGGACGCGCAAGCCTGCGCGACGATGTTCCGCGAATACTGTCTCGAAAATAATCTGCTCGACTTCTCCCTGCAACTGGACATCTTCGCAAATCTGCTCTGGCCTGAGCCAATGGTACGCGATCACTTGACTCGCACCTACCGCCATCTCATCTACGATAATGTCGAGGAAGACGGCCCCCGCGCCCACGACATCGTCCGCGAGCGGATGGCGGATTTCCAATCCACCCTACTGATTTACGATGAAGGCGCGGGCTACCGCTACTTCCTCGGCGGCGATCCCGCCACAGGCGAGTCCCTGAGCGACATCTGCGACGAAGTCATCGAGATGAACGACTCCTTCGTCATGTCCGAATACGTGGAAGGCCTCTCCAACTCGCTCGCCACCGCCATCACGCGCTTGCCCACCGACGGCGTCCACGGCACGTTTGACATCACCGACATCATCAGCGCGCGCTACTATCCCGAACTTCTCGATTCCATCGTCGCCAAAATCAAAGAACTTCTTTCTTCGTCCTTATTTTCTCCCTCCGAAATTGTAATTCTTGCGCCTTATCTTTCAGACGCCCTGCGCTTCTCAATCACGCACCGATTGGAGCAGGCGGGCATCCCGTGGAGGTCGCACCGCCCGTCGCGCTCCCTGCGTGACGAACCTGCCTCCCAAGCCCTTTTGACCTTGGCCGCGCTGGCACATCCCGATTGGCATGTCCACCCAACACGCTTCGACGCGGCCTACGCCTTCATGTTCGCCCTCGGCACAGACTTAGTCCGCGCCCAATTACTGGCCGAGATCGTCTATCGTCCCAAAGACCTGCGTCTCTCCACCTTCGACGAGATCAAACCCGAGATGCAGGAACGCGTCACCTACGCGCTCGGCGAGCGCTACACATCCCTCCGCAACTGGCTCATGTTCTATCGCGAAGGCGACCCGCTCCCCCTCGACCACTTCCTCCGCAAACTCTTCGGCGAGATTCTCTCCCAACCCGATTTCGGATTCCACAACAATCTCGACGCGGTTAAAGTCGCGGCAAGTTTAATTGAATCCGTCCAAAAATTCAGGTTCGCGCTAGACCTAACAGGTCTCGGAGACCTGTTAGGTCTGGGACGTGAATACCTCGCCATGCTCCAAGACGGAGTCATCGCCGCGCAATATCTCGAATCGTGGAAAAGCGAATCGGACGACGCCGTCCTCATCGCCCCCGCGCACACCTTCCTGATGATGAACCGTCCCGTGACCGTGCAGTTCTGGCTCGACCCAGGCTCGAACGGATGGGTAGAACGTCTCGCCCAGCCGCTCACCCAACCCTACGTTCTCAGCCGAGGCTGGGATCCCGCGCGGACGTGGACCGACGCAGACGAGGTCCAGGCAGAGACCGAATCCCTGGCGCGCCTCGTGCGCGGGTTGCTCAGTCGTTGCCGTGAAAAAGTCTATCTGGCGATTGCCGATCTGGGAGAGACGGGATTTGAACAAAGAGGAACGTTGTTGCGGGCGTTCCAGAGGGTGTTGCAGGAAGCGGGAGAGAATTAACCGCTAAGCACGCAAAGAACGCGAAGAAAACCAAAAGATGCTTTAACTTAGCGACCTTCGCGCTCTTCGCGGTAAAAAATCAACCGCTAAGCACGCAAAGAACGCGAAGAAAACCAAAGGAGTTTTTATGACCGCAGACATTGAAGCCATCGCTAAAGATATTGTTGATGCCGCATACAAAGTTCACAAGGAATTTGGACCTGGTTTATTGGAATCTGCATATCAGGCATGTCATGCTTATGAACTCCGCAAACGGGGCAGAATTGTATTAACCGAATTAAAGTTGCCGATCATCTATGATGGGCAGGAGTTTGATGAAGGTTATCGAATAGATGAATTCGTAGACAACCTCGTCATCATTGAAAATAAAGCGGTTGATGAAATTCATCCGATTCACATGGCGCAATTGATCACATATCTCAAACTCAAAAACTGCAAACTTGGCTTTCTGATAAACTGGAATGTGAAATTGATCAAAAATGGAATCACGAGAGTCGCAAATGGCATTGAAAACCCAGCCATTCCAGTGAGATTTATCAAAAGAACTTAGCGACCTTAGCGTGCTTCGCGGTTCAAAAAAGAAATTAACCGCTAAGGCCGCAAAAACGCAAAGAGAGAAAGAAAACTTAGCGGCCTTCGCGTGCTTCGCGGTTCAAAAAGAAATTATGGAATACACCCTCCGCCCCTCCCAAACCGATATCCTCCGCTATCGCGGCGGCAAGCTTGGCATTTCTGCTGTGCCTGGCTCTGGAAAAACCTTCACCCTTAGCGCCCTCGCGGCGCAGATCATCTCCAGCGGCGCGCTCGAGACGGATCAGGATGTGCTCATTGTCACGCTCGTCAACTCGGCGGTGGACAATTTTTCGGCGCGCATCAGCCAGATGGTGGAAGCGCGCGGGCTGATCCCGCATCTCGGTTATCGCGTCCGCACCCTGCATGGACTGGCGCACGACATCGTCCGCGAGAAACCGTCGCTGGTGGGGCTGGAGGATCGCTTCCAGATCGTGGATGACCGCGAGTCCGAGTTCATCCGCAAAGAGTCCGCCAACGCCTGGCTGTCCACTTTCCCGAACCACCTCGACGATTATTTCGATCCCGAGATGGACAACAACAAACGCGATTGGACGCGCCGCCAGCACCTGCCCGACCTCGTCCACAGCCTCGGGCTGGCCTTCATCCGCACCTGCAAAAATTACGCGCTCGCGCCCGAAGACCTACGCGCGAAATTAAACGAAGCCCCCGCCCTCCTGCCCCTCGCCGAAATGGGCTGGTGGATCTACGACAAATATCAGCAAGCCCTGCGCTACCGCGGCGCGGTGGACTTCGACGACCTCATCATGTACGCCCACCGCATCCTCCAGTCCGACGCCGAGTACCTCGCCCGCCTGCAATATCGTTTCCCCTTCATCCTCGAAGACGAGTCGCAGGACTCGAGCGCGATACAAGAAAAAATATTAAGATTGCTCGCGACGAATTGGGTACGCGTCGGCGATCCGAATCAGGCCATCTTCGAGACGTTCACCACCGCCGACCCCAAACTCCTGCGCGACTTCATCGCCCACGAAGCGGACGTCTCGCGCGAACTGCCCGTCAGCGGACGTTCGCAACAGGCCATCATTGACGTGGCCAATTATCTGATTGACTGGACGTCCGCTTCGCACCCCGCCCCAGCCGTGCGCGACGCCCTGAGCGTTCCCCACATCCAAGCCGCCGCGCCCGATGACCCGCAACCGAATCCGCCCGCGGACCCCGAGGGGATTCGCTTCATCCCCAACAAATTCTCGCCCGAAGAAGAAGTGACCGCGGTCGTCAACTCGCTCAAGCACTGGCTCCCCGATCATCAAGATTGGACCGTGGCTGTGCTCGTCCCGCGCAACCTACGCGGCACGGATGTAATCAACGCCCTCAAAGCCCAGAAGATCGAGTTCGTGGAATTCCTCAACAGCACCGACCAGACCCGTCTCACCGCGGGCGCGTTGGGCAACGTGCTGAGTTTCCTGTCCGAGCCCACATCACCGACGAAGTTGGCGCGGGCGTATCAGGT
>QZIJ01000094.1 GCA_003598975.1 Anaerolineaceae bacterium
GGTGAAACGCACCCAGCCGTTGACGGATTCTTCAACGGGGCCAGTGTATATTTCGCCATCGGGCATGTTGTGCGTGCCGCACGAGTTGTTGAACTTGCGGCCTTTGACGGAGAGGGTCAGGTCCACATTCGGGCCGCGTAGCACAACCTGATTTTTGCCCTCCATCCATTTGACGGCTGATTGCTGTTCTTTTTCCACTTTGCGCCAGAATGCGACGGGATCATCCTCGTTGGCGTGGACGGCGCGATAGACGAAATCTTCGTATTGTGCGAAGCTCATCTCGGCATCCTGTGCGTACGCCTCGGTGGGATAGAGTGTAGTGACCCATTTGAACGCGCCCTCGGCGCCGCGTCGCATCTGCGCCTCGGTGATGACACCCGTCGGGCGATTGCGCTTCTGGGCGCGGACCGCGTCAATGGCCGTCTGCGAGCGGGTGTTGGTCGTCGAGTGGATGCGGATGCGGCTCTCGAACTGGTCGTAGGCCAGTTTTTGCAGAGGCGGCACAAAGTCCAATTGTGAATCGTTTCCATACAACGTCAACATGTCTTCATGCTGGGGGAAGAACATATCGGGGAATTGCACCAGCGGGACGGGATGTCCGCCCGCCTCCAGCACTTTCAGATAGATGGCGCGTACCAACGGCTCGGCAGCGGTGGTCGCTTCGATCAGGACGCGGTCACCAGGCTGGATGCGGGTGCAATATTCCACCAAAACTTTTGCAAATTTTTCAACGCGGGGGTCTGCCACAGGATTTCTCCTTGAAATTTTGATACAAGCGTCCAAATTATATCACGTGGACTTTGGAGTATACTTTTGCCTGCCAATTGCAACAATTCGGGTCATTCACCATCCCGTTCAACCACAAGACCATCCGACCAATAAAACCATCAGACTAACATGAAACAACTCCTCCAAAACATGAAGAACGGACTGACCACTGTCGAAGACGTCCCTGTGCCGACGCCGCGTGAGGGGCAGGCGCTCGTCAAAGTATACGCGTCCCTCGTCTCCGCAGGCACCGAACGGATGCTCGTGGAATTTGCCGAAAAGAATCTCGTCGACAAGGCGCGTTCCCGTCCCGACCTCGTCAAGCAGGTGCTCGACAAGGCCAAACGCGAGGGCGTCGTCCCCACCATCCAAGCCGCGTTCAATCGCCTCGACCAGCCCATGCCGCTCGGCTATTCCTCCGCGGGCGTGATCGTGGCGCTCGGCAAAAACATGCGCGGTTATAAGGTCGGTCAACGCGTGGCCTGCGCGGGGCTCAACTACGCCGTCCACGCCGAATACAATGTTGTGCCCCGCAACCTGCTCACGCTCATTCCCAAAAATGTGGATTTCGAGTCCGCCTCCTTCACCACCCTCGCCGCGATCGCCATGCAGGGATTCCGCCTCGCCGAACCGCAGATTGGCGAAAACGTCGCGGTCATCGGGATGGGACTTCTCGGACTGCTGACCGCGCAGATCGCCGCCGCGGCGGGATGCCGCGTCCTCGGCATTGACGTGGACCCCGCCAAACTTCGCCTCGCCTCTTCCCTTGGACTGGAGGGGGCCGCGCGTCCGAATGCCGAATCCGCCGCCCAAACGTTCACGGCCAGCCGCGGCTTCGACGCGGTCATCATCTGCGCCGCGACCTCATCCAATGATCCCGTCGAGCTGGCGGGAGTCATCGCCCGCGATCGTGCCCGCGTCGTCGCGACGGGCGCGGTGGGACTCAACATCCCGCGCAAGGTCTACTACGAAAAAGAGTTGTCCTTCATCAACTCGCGCTCCTACGGCCCTGGGCGCTACGACCCCTCCTACGAAGAGAATGGCGTGGACTATCCCATCGGCTACGTCCGCTGGACAGAAGGCCGCAACATGGAGTCCGCCCTGCAATTGATGGCCGAGGACAAACTCAAAATCCACCCGCTGATCTCGCATCGCTTCCCCATCGAACAGGCCGCGTCCGCGTACGAAGTTATTACGGGCAAGAAGAAAGAATCTTTTCTAGGCGTGGTGTTGACTTATAGCGAGAGGAAAGATGAGAAAAGTAAGAAGATCGAATTTCCATCCACTGTCCATCGTCCACCATCCACCGTCAGCCTTGGCGTTCTCGGTGCGGGCGCATTTGCCAACGCGGTGTTGCTTCCCGCGATCAAGAAGGCAGGCGATTTTTCCCTCGTCGGCATCGCCTCTGCGAGCGGGATGCACGCCCAAGTGTCGGGAAAGAAATTCGGCTTCCAATACGCCACTTCCTCGGACGATGAAATCCTCAACGACCCGAACATCAATACCGTCGCGATCCTCACGCGCCACGATACTCATGCAGATTTGGTGGTGAAAGCATTGAAAGCTGGCAAGAATGTCTTTGTCGAAAAGCCTCTCGCAACCACATCAGAGCAACTCACCAAAATCGTAAAACAATTACAAATTACCAATTACCAATTACTCACAGGCTTCAATCGCCGCTTCTCCCCCCTCGCACAATCTCTTTCATCTTTCCTCTTGCCTCGCAACGAGCCTCTCCATGTTCACTACCGCATCAACGCGGGCTACATCCCCCCCAACCATTGGACTCAAGACGAAACCCTCGGCGGCGGACGCATCATCGGCGAAGCCTGTCACTTCGTGGACTTCATCACCTTCCTCGTCGGCGCGGCGCCTGTTTCGGTGACGGCATATGCCTTGCCCGACAACGGCAAATACCGCGAAGACAACGTCTCGATGACCTTCACTTTCCCCGATGGCTCCATCGGCGTGGTGGACTATCTCGCCAACGGCGACAAATCCTTCGCGAAGGAACGCGTGGAAGTCTTCTGCGCAGGCGCGGTGATGGTGCTAGATGATTTCCGAAGCCTGCAAATGATTCGAGATGGAAAGAAGAAAGAGGAAAGAAAAGCACAAGACAAAGGCTGGGCAGACGAATGGAAAGCCTTCGCCAAATCAATCCGCGAGGGAGGCGCGCCGCCGATTCCGTACGAACAACTCATCGGTGTGACCCGCGCCACGTTCGCAGCGGTAGAGTCGATTCGCGCGAACACTTCAATTTCAATTTAACCCTGTGAGGTTTACATGAAGATGTGGTTATACATATTCCTGTTGGTCTCTCTGACAGGATGTCAATCCGCCCAAGCAATCCCAACAGAAACTGAAATTGTCAGCACAGCAACACAAGTTTCAACATCCATATCTGTTGCATCTTTGACGCCGACTTTAACATTAACCCCACTACCAACCATAACGCCGACACCTAAGTCATGTCCCACAATAGACAACGGGTTGGCGTATACGTCACCCAAAGACGGATATTATCAAATCCATGTTCAGGCTGTAGAGAATTTTTTCAATGCTGGCGGTGATCCGCAGAAACTTGCGCAATATTACGATATAGATATTCAAGAATTGAATAAGGATAATACGCCTGAAATAATTCTGCAATTTCGCTCCATGTTCAAAACATTGATGCTCTACAGTTGTATAAAGGGAGAATACAAGGAACAGTTAATTCGCGAAGAAGAGGGAGATGTCGGTCTGGCGGAACGAATAGAGATATTAGCAATTGATGATCTTAATCAAAACGACATTCCAGAATTGGTTTATAAAACTTCAACTTGTATTTGGGCGCGTTGTGGATCGTTGTTCATAGTTGAATGGGATGGGGAAAAATTTGCGCGTCTCATTAAGGATGAAAGATGGAATGAAATAGTTGACTATGCCGATATGGATGATCCAAAGGATGTTTATCTCAGAGACCTGGACAACGATGGGATTCCAGAATTAATTTGGGAAGGCGAATTGCCTCCCGAAGGGCACGGAGACTATTGGGATGACTACCCGCAACGTCTGGCAACCCATGTTTATAAATGGGATGGACACAACTATAGTGCGCTTCCAGTTTCTTATTCGGCTCCTGAATTTCGTTTTCAAGCAATTCAGGATGGAGACAGAGCTACGCTTGCGGGCGAATACGGAAAGGCTACTGACTTTTATGAATTGGCAATTAGTAGCAACAGCCTCGATTGGTGGGTAAAGGAACGTCGCCTCTACAATTTGAGCCAACATGGGTTTACCACCTGCAATGGCTCTCCATGCCCATCACCAAATCCCGACCCAAAAGAGCGCCCTATCATTAGTGCATATGCTCGTTTTCGAATCATGCTGATTCATGTGCTGACAAACAATCTGGAGGAAGCAGAAAAAAATTACCAACAACTTGTTCTAGATTTTCCAATTGATAATGCAGGTTATCCAATAACAGAAATGGCAACACTATTCTGGAATGAGTATCTGGTTTCAAAGGATATAGCCAAATCGTGCGAAGTGTCCACAAATTTTATTGGCAGTCAGCGCGATGTATTGATTCTACTGAGTGGTAACACAACAAGCCAAAACATTCATTACGATAGGAATCCAAATGAAGTCTGTCCATTCCAATAATAAAATAACTAATCCATGAACTCCCATTTCAACTTCCTCGCCCCATTTTATGATCGCGCCATCCCATTCCAGCGGCTGGAGCAGACCCTCAAAGTGCTGGACTTGCCCCACGCGGGGATTCTGCTCGACGCGGGCGGCGGGACGGGACGCGTGGCCGAGGCGCTTCGTCCGCACATTGGCTCAATCGTCGTCGCGGACGTTTCGCGCGGTATGCTGGCGCAGGCGCACCAAAAGGACCTCGCGGCGGCCTCCGCCGAATCCGAGCGCCTGCCCTTCGCTGACGGTACTTTCGACCGCGTGATGATGGTGGACGCCCTGCACCACGTTGTCCACCAAGCCGAGACCGTCCGCGAACTGTACCGCGTGCTCAAGCCTGGCGGACGGCTGGTGATCGAAGAACCAGATTATCGCACTTTCGCCGTCAAAATGATCGCGGTGGCCGAGAAACTCGCGCTGATGCGCAGTCATTTCCTCACGCCCGCACAGGTCGCCGCACTGTTGCCTTCAGATGCAAAAGTGAGGGTTGAATCCGAGGAGCACACGGCCTGGGTCATCGCGGAGAAGTAAATGCGAATTCGTGCCGCGGCCATCCTCATCCAAAACAATGGACTTGCTCTCCTTGAGCGGCATCGCACAGGAATGCATTACTTTACCTTCCCCGGTGGCGGCTTGGACACAGGTGAGACTCCTGAACAGGCTGTTGTCCGCGAGGTGCGCGAGGAATTGGGAGTTGATATCCGCGTGATTCGATTGGCGGCGGAGGTTTGGTTTCGCGGCAACCAGCAGTTTTTCTTCCTCGTGGAGCAGACGGGCGGGGAGTTCGGAAGCGGCACAGGCGAGGAATTCGCGTCTGGCCTGGACCCCGCGCGGGGGACGTATGAACCGACGTGGTTGCCGCTCGAGCAGGTGACCGTCCAAAATGTCCTCCCCAAGCCGGTCGCCGCGCTGGCCGCAAAATCCCATCCCAACAACTGGCCTGCGGAACCGCCCATCTTCATGGAAGAGGGGATCTGAATCCCGCGCCGATGTGGGGCACATCCATCGAAGTCCTGCTCGTCTGGTTTGTCTGTGGCTGATACGCCGTGCTGCAAGAAAACCGAAAGGATAGATGATCACCATAAAGGAGGAGGCGGTTTCCGACCGTCCCCTCCCGCCTGATTTGGTCTCAAAGGACAGCCTTTTAAGAAAAAACAACGAATTGGCGGGTCCGCAGTTCGATGCGCCTTCATGGGTTCCCACGAACTACAGCACGCATGAAAAGTGATACAATCCTGGCTACTCTGAAAAAAGAAACTCAGTTCCTGGGCGGTCCTATGAATCCTCAGAACAAAAAATTCCCGAAAACACCCCCCTTTGTTTTTGATAACTCCCCGGCAGTGAACGAGCCTGCCAGCCAGCCGGAGTCACTCCGCAGAACACCCGCTCGAAGTAATGGCTACCCCTCCGAGCGCGGCTTGTTGAGCGTCGCTATTTTTTTGATCAGCGCCCTCTCCATGGGCATCGCGCTCCTGGGTGGGGCGTGGATTGGTTATCGCGTTTTGGAAAATGGAGTCGGCAGTTACCCGGTGGATGTGTTGCTCGGAGGAATTGTCGCGACGGGATTGGCCTACGGAGTCGGTTGGGTGGTCGGTTTGTTCGGCATCCGCATGTTGGGAAACTTCATCCTGCCCATCGCCATGAAAATCTATGCCGTGATCATATTACTGGGATTGGCGGTGTTGCAAATCGCCATTATTTCAAGATTGTTCAAGCAGGCCTATTCCACCGAAAAATTCATCTTTTACATCATCCTGTATGGGGTGGGGCTGGTGGCGCTCATCGGCATCCACCTGCTCATCGAGGAGCATAGCCTGGTGCTGTTTTCCTTCCCCGTGCTGATCATCAGTCTGGCGCACTTATACCTGATTGTTTTCCACTACATTTTCATCCCAAGCGACAAGGTGCAATACCAATACCTATGGGGCGACGCGATCTTCTTTTTGATTACTTCCATTGTCGGGGTGTTAATGCTGGCACATCTGGGAGTCCTGACCGCGTTCCGCGAAACCATCAGCAATTCGTTTAACGAAAATACCACCCGCCTTGTGCCACCGGAATAGGATATCGAGACGAATTGGAATCAACCCGCCTCGCGTCTTTCCTGGACGTGAGGCGGGTTCTGTTTTTCCGGGGGGAATTCGCCGCCCGAGCCGCGCGGCTACGGCAGATAGTACTCGATGATGAGCGTCGGCCTGGCGCTGACCGTAGCGTAGTTGCCGCTGAAGAACTTCATGTAGTCCGCTCCATTGTCATTGTTATCGTCGGTCCGAAAATACAGGCGGAATTGCGTCGTGCCGGTCTTGTTGATGTAGGCCCGGCCTGTGACATTCAACAAGGCACTGTACCAGCCGCTGACCGGGGTGGCATTGAAAGTAGCCACTGCGGTCTTTCCGGCCGCCGCCTGGAAATCATGAACAGCCAGACCAATGGCGGTTCCAAAGTATGGCTTGCGCATGTCCACTTTTAGACCGCCGAGGATGGTGAACGGATCCGTCCCCACCAGTCCCTGCTTCCTGATCTTGAGCGTGACCTTGGTGATAACAGCCGTATCGGACAGGGTGGCTGTGTTGAACGAGAGGATGACACGATACTGTTTGTCCTGCGCGTTATCGCCCAGGTTGAAGGTGGTTGCTGTTGAATCCAATGTACCACCCACATTGCTCGTCTCAGTGGATTCGAGCACCCAGCCGTCTCGCGATTTGGCAGATTTAAATGTCAGGATTGCATTGGCTTCAAATGAACCTCTTTCGCAATGTGAGCCCTGTGGACGGGTAATACCATTTTGCGAAGTGTTATTGACAGGTGCGGCCAAGCATATTGAATCATCGCCGCTATCAATCGCTAGAGAACCGCGGTTTAGTGGGAGATAGGCGGGTGAACCAGTCGGCGCGCCAAGTTTGGGATCGGACCCAATGATGTTGCCATTGATACCATTTGTAAATCCACAGGCGCTGGAAGAGCCTTCGATCATGTTGTTGTTGCCTGAGACGGTACCGTTGTCAATCACACAGTTTCCGCCACTGCTGTTATTGGCAAGGATAACGTTAGAGAGATTTAACACTGACGATGAACCATATTGATAAATATCACCGCCGCCAGATGGAGCGCTGTTATCTGAAAAGGTGCTATTCTTAATAGTTAGCGTACCGCTAACATTCATCACACCACCACCATAATCAGACACTGTGTTGCCGTAAAATGTACTGTTTGCTATTGTCAGCGTGGCGCCATTATTATAGATCGCGCGCGTGGTAGCACTGACAATACCAGAGAAAGTGCTCTTCGTGATGGTCGCCTCACTGCCGCCATCAGTGAAAACACTACTGGCTGAGCCTCCAGTTCCTGTATTATTTATGAAAGAACTGTTTGTGACTGATAACGCGCCGGCGCTATAGATGGCGCTTCCTCCACCGCTTGGGGTGCTGTTGCCCGAAAAGACACTATTTGAGATAGTCAAGTTACTGTTGGAACCAGAACTATTGACCGCACCGCCGTACGTGGAACTATTACCGGTGAAAGTGCTGTTCGTGATGGTTATTGATCCCTCATAAACATAGACACCCTGTTGGTTGCTTGAGAAAATGCTGTTCAAGATGACCAATGTCCCGCCGCTGCTGTAAACGCCACCGCCAATGCAGGAGGCGCAGGCGCCATCCTCCACGGTTAGATTCTCCAGTGTGAGGAGCACACCAGAATCAACCATAAGAATTCGATAGTTGTCACTGCCATCAAGGGTTACATCACTACCGCCATTGATGGTTAATCCATCAGGATCTGTGATGGTTGGAAGGGTTGACCCAAGTGCAATAACGGTAATTCCATTGGCAAAGACGATGGTGTCATTTCCTGTGCCTGCATTGCAATCATTATGCGAGATGAAATCGTCATTCGCATTGGTGATCGCTTCCCTCAGTGAACAGAAATCATCATCCGTCGTATTATCGGTGTTGGTGGTGACCGTGATTGTGCCGTCGGCATGTGCGGAGGTTGGTATTATCGCCATTCCAATCAATAAGGTCAGCGAGAGTAAAACATTGATTGAAAAGGAAAAGATGCGGGGATGCTTTTGAATTTTCATGATACTCTCCTTGATACAAAAAATACTATCCCGCGTCTTATTTAGATATATTTTACCATAATGCACCGAATTGCGCCTTTCCCCAGAATCAAACCGACCCCCGCGTCCTGCAAGAACGTGAGGGCCGGCTCGTTGACCGAGACGGTAGGCTAGCCTACGGCAGATAGTACTCGATGATAAGCGTCGGCCTGGCAGTAACCGTGGCGTAGTTGCCGCTGAAGAACTTCATGTAGTCTGCGCCGTTGTCGTTGCTGCCGGGCTGGAAATATGAGTGAATGTTACGCCTTCTCCAACCCATGCGCCTCCAGCAACTTCGCGTCCTCCAAAATTTCCATCGTCAAACCATCCGCGACGATCAGACCTTCATCCATCACAATCGTGCGCGGGAATAACTCTTTCACCAATGCCATATCATGCGTGGAGACGAGCATCGTAATGGGCAGGTCACGAAGCAGGTTGATGAGCGTCCGCCGCGCGCGCGGGTCGAGACCTGCAGAGGGTTCGTCGAGAATCAAGAGCGAGGGCCGCATCGAAAGGACGGTGGCGATGGCGATGCGTTTCTTCTCACCAACGCTCAGGTGATGCGACAACCTGTCCGAGTAGGCGCTCATTCGGACGGCGGCCAGCGCCTCGTCCACGCGGGCGCGCACTTCGTCCTCGGGCAGTCCCATGTGGAGCGGGCCGAAGGCCACATCCTCGAAAACCGTCGGCGAAAAGAGCTGGTCGTCGGGACTCTGGAAGACGAGTCCCACCATCGAGCGGATGACCGGCAAATTGTCCCGCGTGAGGCGCAGGCCGCCCACTTCGATCTCGCCGCGGCCCTCCAAAATTCCGTTTAGATGCAGCATCAGCGTGGACTTTCCCGCGCCGTTCGGTCCGACCAGCGCGGCCTTGTCGCCCTCGCACATTTTGAGCGAGACGCCGCGCAGGGCAGTGTGGCCGTCGGGGTAGTCGAAATGCAGGTCGCGCACTTGCAGAACGTCGCCCTCACACTCGGGCATGGAGATTTTTTGGGCAGGGTGAATGACTGGCATTAAAGTCTTCCGATCAATTGAAGGAGCAGAATAAGAAAAATCGTCAGCGCGGCAAATAACCAGTCGCTGGATTTCATCACGTGCGGATTGAGCGTGCGAAGCTGGCCTGTGTACCCGCGCGCCAGCATGGCATTGTAGATGCGGTCACTACGTTCGTAACTGCGCAGGAAGAGTTGACCTGCCATATTCCCCGTGACTTTGGCACGCCACGCCACGCTTCGCCCTGACCTTGTGCCGGGCGCGGTTGCACTACGCGCTTCCCTCGCCCGCAGCAGACGCATGACCTCGTCCGTCAGCACAAAGAGATAGCGGTAGAGGAACGCGACGATGGTGGTGAGAATCTTCGGCACGCGCAGGTGCTCGAAGGCGTGGATCATATCGGGGAAGCGCGTCACCGCCACGAGCAAAATCGCCGCCTGCACCGACAACCACGAGCGGACGAGGATGCTGACAAATTTAATCAAGCCGTAATCGGTGGGGATGAGAACGAGCGAGCCGAGATGCCACTCTGCCAGCGGATTTCCCAGCGGCGAAAAAATCGCCGAGACCGCCGCCAGCGCGAAGGGCAGGGCAATGAGCGAACGGCGGAAGGTGAAATCCATGCCCAGATTTGAGAGGTGATTCGCCCACAGCAGGAAAATCCACGCCAGGCCAAATGCGGTCCAAGCGCCATCGGGCAGGAGCGCGTTCGACAGGATGAACAGCACCGTCAACACCACCTTGACGCGCGGGTCGAGACGGTGGAGTCGGCTTTCGGTTTCGTGATAACGGTCAAATGCGTTGGCGTGCATGGTGGGGAATTAATACCATGAAAACGGGGAGAACAACTCACAGAAAATATAGTGAAGTGGCAGTCACTCTTGAAGTGACCGCCACTTCACTGACAGATTCTAAATCCATCCGTGGACTGAAATGCTTAGCGAGTCTTGCCGCGCAGTATGTTGCCGATGACGATCATCAATCCCAGCAACACCAGCGCGCCGACCGCGCCTGCCACAATCGTGGAAAGGGCTGTTTCGCCGAGGAAGGGGACGGTGTAATCAGGGAGAATCTGATACGGCGCGGATTGTCCCATCTCGAGGAAGCCGACGTTTTCCGCCACGCGTTCCAAGCCATCGGGGAAGGCAGAGGCGAGGGGAGAGATAAGAACCGCCAGCAAGGCAACGATCACGCCAACGAACACCCAGCCGCGTCCACCCTTTTCTGTGGTGGATTTCTCGCTCAACAGATCGGGACGCGTCTGCTCGATGAAGGTCAGCGCCGCGACAGTGATGATCGCTTCGCCGATTCCGATCAGCACATGCACGCCCAACATGGCGGGCAGGACGATCTGCAATTGCGACGTTCCGCTCAACCAGAGTTGCAAGGACGTCACCAACGCGGCCGTAAGCACTGCGATCCACGCGCCAATGCCTGCCACCGCGTAACGAGTCCCCTTGCTGCGTCCAGCCGCAGCGCGGTAGAGTCCGTAACCAATGGCAGCGGTCAGCAATCCCATGTTGAAGATGTTGGCGCCCATCACCAGCAGGCCGCCATCCTGGAAGAGCAGCCCCTGTACCGCGATGACCGCGGTCATCACCAGGATCGCCGCCCAGGGTCCCAGCACAATCGCCGCCAGTGCGCCACCCAAAAAGTGACCAGATGTGCCGCCCGCCACTGGGAAGTTCAACATCTGCGCGGCAAAGATAAAGGCCGCCATCACGCCCATCAGCGGGATTTGTCTTTCTCCAAGCGATTTGTTCGTCTTGGAGATGGCGATCCCAACCGTGATAGCGGTAATCGCCCAAAAGAGCAGGGAGATCACCAGATTGAGGAATCCATCGGGAATGTGGAGGGGAACAGGAGAGAAGTGCATGAGTCTTTTCCTTTCAAAAGATTTTTCATAACGCGGCCCAAGTCGCGTTATGTTTGACAATCTGGGCACAGACCAAATAGGGTGACGTGACTCGAGTCCAGTTTGTAGCCAGTGGACAACTGGAGTTGTTCATAAACCGACGCCAGAACGGTATATTCGACCGATATAGTTTTGCCGCATTTCTTGCAGATCAGGTGATGGTGATTTTCCTCGGTCAATTCATAGACCAGTTTTCCACCCCCGATATGTGCGGCCAGGGCGTAACCGTTCTCAGCCAGGAATTCCAGCGTGCGGTAGACAGTCGGCTCCGTCAGTCCGGGCTGGGCGCGGCGGGTACGCTCGAAGACTTCCGTAGCGGAGAGATGTCCACCCGCGCGGCGAAGCGTGTGCAGAATGGCCATCCGTTGGGGAGTCATACGAAAACCGCGTTGGTGGAGTCGGTCAATCAGGTAGGAGCCGCAAGTCATGGAATTTCCTTATTGCAAGTAGTTGCAATAAGTATACAACAAAAAGAAGCCTCGCGCCAGATGATTCTTACCTGACGCGAGGCGCTTCATTCGTGACTGGAGGCGGCTACTGCTTTTCGGACTTCATCTTCTCTGCGACTTTTTTCGCGATCACACCAAAACCCGCCGCGGGATTGGCGATGGTGGCAATTGCCACATCCACAATGTCAGGCGCGATGCGGCGGACGTTCCGCAGACGTTGCGCCAGAAAACCCTCATTCGACTCCGGGCCTTTTTTGTCATCATCCTCGAAGGCCTGCAGTTCCGATTTCAGGTCGGATTTGTCGGTGGGAGAAAGTTCGGGATGCTCATCAACCTTCTGGTAAACATCCTTGAACTTGGAAGCAATATTGATGCGGTTGTTATCCCCTTTGACGATCAGGCTGTGGTTGACATCACCGCCAATGACAATGCTCCCATCTCCCGCGGAGACGACGCGGTCACGACCCACACTGCCCTTGCTGGAACTGACAACTTTCTTTTTTACAGGCATGTTCCTCTCCTTTTGTAGAACGAGAAAATAGATCTCTTGCAAAAGTGCCATCAGCCACAGATTTACTCTTCAGGCACAATGCCACGGATTAGCATGGATTTTAAAAACCAACTCCGTGAAAATCCGTGTAATTCGTGGCAAAGAAACTGTGTTCGCCTTTTCTCGCGCGGATTTATGCAAGAAGTCTGATATCTCGTTCAACCAAATTACAGACTTTCCTGTGGCGCGATCACCACACGAAAACCGAGATCATCGTTGAATGTCAGTGGGATGGACCAGTTGCAGAAGGTGGCACGTGCGAACCACTGGTAACCAATCCACGAGCCGCCGCGCACTACGCGGTAACGATGGTCGTCATCATACCACGAGCAGGTCCATTCCCAGGCATTCCCGCTCATATCCCACACCCCCGCGGGACTGGCTCCCTGCGGAAATGTGCAAACAGCCGTGGTGCCGCCCAGACCAGAATCGGCCGGGTCGCTATCCCAGGTATTGGCGGCGGTTTTATCGAACTCGTCGCCCCAGGGATATTCGCTCCCTCGTTTACCGCGTGCCGCATATTCCCATTCGAAGGTATTGGGCAGTCGCACGGTGTACCCCTCAGGCACGGCCACCACGTTTTTGGCAAGCCAGTTGCAATAGGCCTCGGCTTCGTACCACGAGATACCCACCACCGGGAAGATGGGATTCCCCAATTCGATGTTATGCCAGAAATACGGCGCGTTCCGCCGCGCAGACGGACGATGCTCAAGCCAATCGCGCTCCACGGCCTCCAGCGTGCGTTCATCATATTTACCGGTGCGCCAGGCCCAGCCTATATCGCTCCAGAACGAGCGCGTCTGATACCCTCCCGCCTGCACAAAGCGCGCGTACTGCGCGTTGGTAACAGGGTATTTTCCAACCCAGAATTTCTGCGCGACTTTCACCTTTTCCTTTTTCGCTCCAAACAGAAAGTCTCCCGATGAAACCTCCATAAAACGATCCAAATCGGGTGGACGCCAGCTGAGACGACCGAGGAGGAGTCCCGCGCGGCGCCTCAGATCTGGATGGACATCGGGATTCTGCATCGTGGGTGCCAACGCCTGGACGACGCGTTCCTTGCTGTGTAATGGCACACCGCTGGGCCAGGTATCCAGCACTGCGTCACCCGCGAGAATGACGGCCTCGCCCGGTGCGCCGGCCTTCGCCTTGACGAGTCTCTCCACCACGTCACCAGCCACCCTGGAAAGTTGCTGGCGGATACCGAGATAGCCGATGGTAAGCAGGGTCATTTCGCGCCAGGCCTGCTCACCCACATGCTTGACGAGAGTCTCTGCAATCGGCCCCGCGTCACCCTGACCTTTGAGCGCCAGCGCCACCGCGGAAAGATATTCCTCGAAAGTTAGGTGGATGAATCCGTATTCGCCGGGACCGCGCTCGAGCAGGAGCGCGGCGTGGTCGCGTACATCCTGAAGGAATTGCCGCGCCGCATTAACAGGAGATGGGTTGCCCTGTTCCCTGAAGATCTCCTCCAGTTTGCGTCCCAACTCCTCGCGTTTGACGAGCCCCACGCCGGGACTGATCTCGTGCATCCACAATGCCAGCGGGGCAAGGACGCGCACGGTCTGCAGTTCGTCCAGTTCGCGGCCGGGGGCGCGTCCGCTCAGAGAACGGGCGCGGTTCCAGGTCGAGAGAAGAGTCGTCACATACTGGTCGTAGAGTTGGACACGGCGCTCGGGCAAGCTAACGCCCTGTCGCTTCATCAACGCCAGAATGGTCAGGAGCAGGGGCGTGGAGGCCAGGCGTCGCACCCCCGCGTTTTGGTAGATGGCATCCAGCAGTTCGCGGCGGTCCTGCTCGGCGTCACTGCGTGCAACGGCATTGTCTCCCTGAATCTGCTTTTCGAGGGCGGCTGTCCAGCGCTGGACAAATTCCTCGATCTCTGAGTCGTCGAAATCCACGAGGGTGCATTCCACCAACCCGTCCGCGGAGGGGCGCACTGCGCGGTATCCGATGATGCGGCTGGTGAGCACGAATTTGTTGCCGGGGTGGCGGTGGAAGGAATAGAAGTCCATCACGCGTTCCACGACGGTGTTCTTTAAATTCAGGTCGCGCACCTCATCGAGGCCGTCCAACAAAATGAGGGCACGCCCGGCTCCCAGCGCATCGGTGAGCATGGGACCGATGGCGCTGTCGGCGCCGATATCGGAAAAGTATTTGGCGATGAACTCATCCAAGCGGATATCCTCGTTTTGCAAGGCGTTGGCGTAGGCCGCCAGCGGCAAGAGGATGGGAAGGCGATTCCCAAGCCCGATTTCCTCACCTTCGCCGCGCGCCAGGCGCAGGGCGATGTATTTTAGAAACGTGGTTTTTCCCGCGCCCGGGTCGCCAAGGATGATCACGCCGGAGTGCGCGCCGAGGATGTCGAGCACGGGCAGGGGGTCGCTCAAACGCAGAGGTTGAAGATCCTCGTCAGTGGGATCGCGCCCGGCCAGGCTGAGATCGCGCTTCCATGTTTCGCCTTCGGGAAGTTCGAGGCGGGCTTTCAGCGGAACGTAGACATCCAGCAGTGCCAGTTTCAGCGGGACGCGGTCCGAGACTCCCATGCCTTTCAGGCTCAGGTAGTTGTGACGGTCTATCAGGTAGGTCAGGTAGGAGGCGGTGGCGTTTTTCAGGTCAGGCGCGGGGAGCGAGGAATGCAGTTCCCGCCAGAATCGCTCAGCCAGCACAACGGTCTGAGCGTGGACGATGGTGCTGTCATTGACATCCCCCTGCACGGCCACGCTGGCATCGCCGCTTTGCAGAGACTGGTCGCGCCCCACGGTTTTCTGGGAGCGTTTCCTACCGCCCGAATCACTCTGCATGGCCTGAATGCGGATGCGCATCTCTTCGATCTTCTGGTTGACGAAATCATCGCCCAGTTCAGGACGCAGGTTTTCGAGGCTGGCGATCTTGGCGTGCAGTTCAGCGGGGTCTTCTTTTCTTCTGGGCATATCGTTTTCCTGACAGTTTGCGTGTAACTTACAGTATAGCGGATTCCCGTTTTAAGCGCCTTGCGTTCTTGTTAGGCGGCGGATTTTTTTCCAAAGTTGAAAGGTGAGGGAAGGAAAAAAGCAAAAAATAACGGTTGCATTGACGCATTTTACCTTTGCGGTATAATACCGCTCGCAAGTTTGGCCCCGTAGCTCAACGGCAGAGCAGTTGCCTCTTAAGCAATTGGTTGAGGGTTCGAATCCCCCCGGGGTCACACATCAAAGCCCGTTCGGGCTTTTTGATTCCCACGCCTTCACCTTTTCCAACAAAGCCCCCAACGGACGAAGATCTCGCACGTTCACCGCGAGATTCTTGACACGCGTCTCATCGTATTGGAAGACGCGCGTTCCAGGCAAAATGGAATAGGCGCGGCGGCGGAATTCCTCGCGCGACATCCAACCCGTCAGGAAGATGTCCATGCCGTAGACCCAGATGTTGCCCCAATCAATCGGCTGGATGACGTACGTCTCGCCTCGCGCGGGACTGTGAAGCGCGATCCGTCCGAGCGGCGGACTCTCCACGTGGAGCGACGTAACCGAAAAGAACGCCGTGGATGCGGTCACACGCGTCAGCGGCGGCAGGACGATCTTCTCACTGACGTATTCGCGGCTTTCGGTTTGTCCGCCGATTTCAATCGTCATCTCCGCATCGGTTTCGGATTTCAGCGCCAGCCGTCCCAGCGGAGACCAGGTCTGCGGGTTGGCCCAGGTCTTCGGCAGGGCGTGGATCAGGTGGATGGGTTGTCCCGCCTGGCGCGCCCGCTCCAGGTCACGCGGCGAGGCGGCGTTGAGTCCTGTGGCGAAGGCGAAGAGGTAGATGTCATCGTCGTGATGTCCGTCGGCCGCGTCTTGATCGGATGGGACGAGGGCGGGGGCGTCGAGCAGCAGGCTCGGGTCACGGCGGACGCGGCTGATTTGCTCGCGGTGAGTCAGCAGGAAGGATTTCACGTCACAGCGATGGCCGCCGAGCGAGACGTCGTAGCGGTCGGGATCGGTGAAGGGCGTGGCGCCTTTCACGTCGAAGGGGATGTCGTTCTGCGTGAGGTGACGGCGGAAGGCCAGTTCCACGGCCACGCCTGCCACGATGCGGCGGAGACGGTCATACGGCGAGCCTCCCATGCGGTTGTAGGTGTGCGGAAGTGAGCGCACGGCGTACGCGATGCCGCCTTCGACGAGGTCGCGAGAGAAGGGGAGGTGGAGGAGGTCGGTGGCGCGCATGGGGTAATTGGAGATTGAGGGATTAGTGATCTGTTTTCAGTGATCAGTCGTCAGTTGGGCGATTGGGCTTGGATGCGTCGCGAATGACGAAGAGGAGAATGACCGCCGCGATAAGAAGTATGATGCCAGTATATATTGCCTGATCTGAACCAGACAAGAATTCCTGATAAAGGTTATACCCAAACAAAGCCGCAACGCACCAAACAACCCAACGAACGAACCTGGGAATGGTCGCCCACCCCGTTTGATTTTTTTTGTATTTCCAATTTGGCTCATTGCTTGTCCACGACGGCCAGGGACGATGACCTCGATAGGGAGGAGACTGTCGGCTTTGCTGATCGAGTTGGGCGAGGTAATCTTGCGCCATGGAGTGTTTGTCGTCACGTTTTGCCATTGCATTCTCCCAAATTCATTCTGCTTTCGATTGGAATAAATCGTATTGATATGGATGCCTATCGAGTATTTCGGCAATTTCCCTTTCGCGAAGTTCTCTCCATTGATATTGCAATATCTCAAGTAATTCTAACTGATGTTGGAAAGCCAGTTTCCGTAAAGGGACTCTTGGATCGCGGTGCGCTGATTCGTAGGCAAACCCCATTTGATGGGTAATATTTTCAAAAATCCAATACATCAATCTTGGTAATCTGGTGGTTCTACGGTGTATACAAACAGCATCTCTATCGTATGCCTCGTAATAATATGTTTTCCCGTTCATTTCAATGTTTGGGGTTCCATCATTCTTTGACATTCCAAACGTTGGGAAAAACTTTGCAGGCGCGTCAATCTTTTTAGCAAGCTCTTCTACTTGGAATTGTAATTCTTGAAGTGTGATCACAGTCTGTCCCCTTTACTCATTCCTGAACTGCAAGCAATAGTGATGGAACGTATTGCTCACCCATGTGAGTTGCGCAAGATAATCTTCGGCCATGGAGTGGTTGTCGTCGCGTTTTGACATAAGGCCATCCCTCACATTCAATGAAATCATTAATCTGCTTTATCGTCGGTCAACGATACTGTTTTGTTTGATACATCTGCTTTTGCTGCCAGGCGAATGAGGATTGGAAGGAGTTTATTGAGCAGGAAGAGTAACAAGAGTGGAACAAGTAATATCAGCAACGTATATTGGCGAAAGGTTTTTATTAAATTCAGAGTCTCGTCAATAAAGGATAACGCGAGCGCTGATCCGTAACACAAAAAAATGGCGCTAACAATCCAAGCAGCAAGATAATAGAGAAATCTTTTTGCGAGATGTTTGCTTTTCTTCCATTCGCTGATCGTCCAATCCACTATTTTCGATGATGGTGTGTTGGCATTCTTATCGCGGCTGTTTAAATCAACAGAATCGTTTGTTCCCATTTTATCCTCCTCACTCATTCCTAAACTGCAAACAATAGTGATGAAACGTATTGCTCACCCACGCGGAATTAAGTCCATACGGCGCGAGGGATTGGTTGTCCTGCATCCAGATCTTTTCGTCTTTGAGGGTGTAGGTCTTGCCGAGTTCGCGGGCAATGTCCCATGCCAGCGGATAGATTTTCCCGCCCTTCTTCACGTTCTTGACGATGATGGTGAGATAGGCTTTCTCGCGTAGCAGGGGCTTGAAGCCCCTGTAAATTTCCACGAGTTTCGCGAGGAAGGCTTCGTAATCGTCCACGTTGCCGAGATCGTTGGGGTCATCCGAGTAGAAAACGTCGAGGTCGGCGGAGGAGCGACGTTTCTTTTGGGTGTCGGCGCCGCGCGCACGCAGCATATCCCAATAAGGAGGGGAGGTGAGGACGTAATCAATAATTGGTAATTGGTAATTGGTAATTTGGGCGGCGTCCCCATTGACGATTTCAGATTTGAGATTGACGATTGCCTCACCGAGGGTGGCGCGTTCATCAGCGATAATCTGTTTTGCTATTTCCGCATACTTTGGATTCAACTCAACGCCGTAGGAATTGCGTCCCGCGCGCAAGGCGGCGACGAGTGCCGAACCTGTCCCTGCCATGGGGTCGAGGACGGTCTGTCCACGCTTGGTGAAGAACTCGATGAACTCCTGCGCCATCGTCTCTGGGAATTTGGCGGGATGAACGAGAGTCCCCTTTTTGCGCGGCGGCGGGTTGTGGATGAACCACGATTTCTGGAATTTCAGCCAGGTTTTCGGGTCGAGGTCGTTGAGTTTGTTGGTTGGCATGGAGGAATTGTAAAGCGAAAAACGTAAAACGTAAAAGGCAATCTCACAGGGTCGCCCCTACGGATTCGGATTCACCGCGCGGATGACGAGATTGGAAAACGAGACGGTGATCGGCGAATCTCCCGCGGCGCGGACGAAGAATCCGAGCGAGCCAGAGGGGAAGACGGGATCATCCACGCTGAACTGATAGTGGCCGTTGAGGAAGAAGCGCAGTTCGCGTCCCACCGCCCAAATGGAGAGGGTCACTTCCGAGGGACTGCCGCGCGGCGCGTCGAGCGTGGGGTAGGGCATCTTGAGCGGGACGCGCTGGCTGTTGGTGATTCTGTCCGCTTTGAGTTCGCCGTTGCAGTTTACACTGAAGCGATAATACGAGACGGGGATGGCGCGCACGAGCAGGCCATATTCATCCGCGCCGCGGCAGAGAGATAGACGCGCGGTCACTTCGGCGTAGAAGTCCGCCACGATCAGGTCATTGTGCAGGGCGGTGAGGTACATCCCGTCGGAGGCGGCGAGGATGAGACGTCCGTCGCGGATGTAGTCCGTGCCGAGGTCAGACCAGTCCGCGGGGTCGGTGAAGTCATCGGTGAAGAGAGTCCGCCCGAGGCCGGGTAGGAAGTCGGGGGTGGCAGTGGGGGCGGTCAACGCGGAGGGGGTGGGAGTCTCGGTGGGCGGAAACCAGACCACAGTCGGGGAAAGAAACGGGGTGACCGTCGGCGGGACGGGTGTGGCCGTTCCAAGAGTCGGACGTCCGAGCGCCGAGCAGGAGGCGAGGAGGAGAGTCGAAAACGTAAAACGTAAAACGTAAGAGAGAGAAGTGAGTTTCATCTGGATTTTCAGGATGGAAAAGTGGTGAAGAATTTCGTGAGGTATTGTACAATAGTGTAGCGCAAAATGGCTTGCGCTACTACTTGCTCAGGAGTTTCTCATGACCGAAAAGTCTGTGTTGGTGACGGGTGCGTGTGGCGAGATCGGACAGGCGCTGGTGCAGGGACTCAAGGCGCGCAACGGTTACCGCATCGTGACTGCCGACCTGGCGCCGCTCCCCGACTCGATCAAGACAATGTCTGCAGAGCACATACAGGGCGACCTCGTCAATCGCATCAAACAGTTCTACGATTACGATTTTGACATCATCTATCACCTGGCCGCGTCGCTCTCGTCGAAGGCGGAAGTGGCCACCGAGGAGGCGCATCGCATCAACGTGGAGGGGACGATGCAGTTGCTGATGCTGGCCGCGTACAAATCGGAAAAATATAAAAAGTCGGTCAAGTTTTTGTTCCCCAGTTCGATCGCTGCGTACGGCATGACCGACCGTACGGAAAAGCAAAAGGCGGGACGCGTGAAAGAGGAGGATTACGATAACCCGCACACGATGTATGGCTGCAACAAACTCTATTGCGAAAAATTGGGGATGTATTACGGACGCTTCAACGGACAGCGGCATCTCGACCCCGCCCCCCCGGTCATGCTGGACTTTCGGGCGATTCGTTTTCCCGGACTGATCTCCGCCTTTACGCTTCCCAGCGGCGGGACGAGCGACTACGGCCCCGAGATGCTCCATCAC
>QZIJ01000121.1 GCA_003598975.1 Anaerolineaceae bacterium
ATAATCAAACAGGCTCCCAAATCGGGAGCCTGTGCTTTTGTGGCGCGAGATACTATCTCGTGCTACGCCTCACGCAAAAACGCCGCCAGCAGTCGTGCCGCGTTTTTCACATCGCCCATATCAATCATCTCGGAAGGCGAATGCAGATTGCGAAGCGGGATGGCAAGTCCACCCGTCTGCGCGCCCAACCCCGTAACCTGCATGGCGCGCGCGTCCGTGCCAATGCTCTCGATGACCTCGAACTGATGCGGGATGCGATTCTTCTCCGCGAGCCGCGTCATCGCCTGAACGATGCGCGGGTCAGCGACAACGCCCGCGTCCTTCACTTTGATGGCGGGTCCGCCTCCGAGTGAAATTGGATTCCGCCCACGCGTATTCGGCATGTTGTTTGCAACCGTGACATCCACTGCAAGACCGATCTCTGGATCGATTCCATAGGACGCGGGACCCGCCCCGCGCGCCCCCACCTCCTCCTGGACAGTGAACACATACCAGACCTCGTTCTTTCCTGACTTGAGGCGGGTGAGGCTTTCGATGAGCAACGCCACCCCGACGCGGTCATCGAGACACTTCGAAACGACGCGGTCACCAAGATCGAGAAACAACGAATCGTAAACCGCCGCGTCGCCTACCTTAACGGGCGAGTCCTTCGCGCTATTTGCGCCTGTATCAATGAAATACCTGTCGAGGCTGGGAGCGCGGTCTTTTTCCTCGGCCTCGCGTTCCAATCCAATAACGCCCATCACGCCGTTGAGAAATCTGATGCGCGTCCCCACGCGTCGATGTGGACGGAATCCGCCCAGCGTGCTGAAGCGCGCGAACCCGTCCGTGTCCACATGCGAGACCATCAGTCCGATCTCATCCATGTGCGCGGCCAGTAGAATACGCCTGCCATCTTTGGCTTTCTTCCCTTTGCGCGCGATCAAGTTGCCGAGCGCGTCCACGCGGATTTCGTCCGCGTAGGGTTGGATCATCTTCTGGATCGCGGCGCGAATTTCATCCTCGCGGCCAGAGGGGGCAGGGATTTGGGTGAGGGTTTGGAGGAGTTGTTTCATAGTTTGATGGCTTTGTAGTTACATAGTTTCGTGGTTCGCGATAGGTTATTCTTGTACATGTGTCTACCTGTTTACATGAATTTCACTTCCTCGCCCACAGAATAAACCATTTTCCTGTCGCGAGAAATCACGGAGACTGTTTTACGTCCATGCACGCGCCACTCTCTGCCAGGAGAGCCGATGAGGGCGGTTTCCTCGTCAATGCCGAGGATGAATTCGCCATCGGTCAACTGACGCTGAAGCGCGAATACCAACGGCTGACGAAACACGGGAATCGCGTCGAAGTGCGGCACGATGAACGCGGCAGAGACGATGCCAAACGCGGGGAGAGTCCCGAACCCAGCGCGGCGGAAATCGGGCATGGACTTGGCAAGAATCATCGCGCCCGCCGAACATCCCGCGTAGGACGCGCCGCGTGCGAAGGCCTCTTGCGCCGCATCCCAAACGCGGCTGCCATTCATCGTCTGGTAAAGATAGTTCGGGTCACCGCCTGAAAAGTAGATCAGGTTTGCAGATTCGACTTCAGACACGTGCGCGGCCTCGTCAGCCGAGACTCGGTCGATGACGGGAAGCGACTTCACGTCCGCGCCGAGGCGGGCAAAATGTTCGTCGCCCATCCGCATCCAGCGTCCCCACGAATGTTCGCCCTCGCGTCCCGCCGCCGTCGGCAGGCAGACCACGCGCGGGACGCGGCCGCTGGCATTGCAGTTTGCAAGGATGAATTTATCCACCTCATCCATCACAGGGAGGTATTCGCCAGAACCAAGCAAGGCAATCAGTCCATTCATTTTGCACCACTAAAGAGAGAGTAAGTCTATCGTTTCAACAAGGCGGGAGTGATGCGCGACAATCCCGCGTGGATCAGGCGTAACGTGTTTTGCCAATCGCTGACGCGGCAAAGGCCAGTGGGCGTGTGCGCGTATCGCCCAGGGATGGAAATGGAGAGCGCGGGAATACCTTCGAGTTGCTGGTACATCGCGCCCGCGTCGGTGCCGCCGCCACCAGGTTGACGAAATTGGTATGGAATTTTTTCCGCGTCGCCCACAGATGCAAAATGGCGAATCAATCGCTGGTCGGGGAGCGTTCTTGAGTCCGCAATGTAAATGGCGGGACCAAGTCCAAGTTTGGTATTGTAAACGACATTCTCGCGGCCATCGTGCGCAGGCAGGTCGCGGGCGGGAGTGGAATCAACAGCAATTGCAATATCTGGTGCGAGCGTGTGAGCCGCCACGCCCGCACCGCGCAGTCCCACTTCCTCCTGCACCGTGAAAGCCAGCAGGAGTTCGATGTTCGTCGGCGCGCCTTTCAAAATTTCGATCAACGTGGCAACACCGAGTCGGTCATCGAACGCCTTTGCAAAAATCGAAATCCCCGCGCGGCGAAACTGCGTGGCAAACCCAACGCGGTCGCCCACATGCACACCGCCGCGTCCGCCTGTGTCCAGCCGCAACATATCCAAAGAAATTTTTTGTTTGTATTCGTCTCCCTTGATGAGATGGACAGGCTTCATTCCGATCACCGCGAGGATGCGATCCTTTCCGATGAACACCGACTTGCCCACGATGGTCGAGACGTCCACACTGCCGACCTGCTCAAAGCGATAGAACCCATCGCCCTCGTCCGCGACGATCATGAAGCCAACCTCGTCCATGTGCGCGGCCAGCAAGACTTTGAGCGGATTCCGTTTCGAGGCGCGTTTCCGCACAAGAACGTTTCCGAGCGCGTCCACGCGGACATCGTCGGCAAGAGGTTTTACCTGCTCAAGGACAATTTTCCGCACTTCGCCTTCATCGCCAGAGATGGCAATGGCGTTGCATAGGCGTTCGAGGAGTTTGAGAGGGGGAGTGAGGGCAGTCATCAGTGATCAGTGTTCCGTGTGTACCTGTGTACGTGTCTACCTAATCTACCTTCCCCTACTCATCTGGCGCCAACACCACAAAATCACCCTCAGGAAACTCGGCGATGATCTTGTATTCGCGCAGCATAGGGATGCTGACGCGTTTGGCCCAGGCGTTGTTCTCTTCGGCAAAGGGATCGTCGCGCGTTTGCAATTGGCCTGGAGGAGTGGGTGCGATGATGAGTGCATATTTGTGCGCGGCAATGTCGGCGTGGAACTGGTCAATGAGTGGACGGTAATTGCTCATGGCAAATTCCATCAGGGCGATGTTGTCATATTCAGGAACGAGAGGAACGCCTGTGATGTAGCCGAAGGTCAGCAGGTGACGCTGGGAGATGAAGAGGACTTGTCCATCGGCCGCGACGGTTTCGTCCACGAGTTGCTGGAGGCTGGCAAGAGCGTTCTCGTGACGGTCGCGGGCGGGGAGGGAGGGGAAGGCTGGGGAGACGGTGAAAAACGTCAGCGCGAGGATGGCGAGGGAAATTGTCAGCGGGGAAAAGGCGCGGGGCGAGGAGTCCGCTTCACGGTCAGGAGAGAAGCGATCTGTCAGGAGGGTGAGTCCGATGGCGAGGGAGAGGGTTAGATAGCCGTCTAAATTGTGGAGATTGCTCCCGCCACCGATCTTCGCGCTGACGATGAATCCGCCGACGAGCAGGACAAGCAGCATCGAGACGAGTCCCGAAACGCGAATCCAATGCCAGTGGTTTTGGCGGAGATGAGTCCACATGAGGAGGATGAGGGGTGCGGTCATCAGGAGGCCAGCGGGGAGGATGCCGAGGGGCTGGAGCGCGGAGGGGAAGAGACGGTACCAGAGCAGTTGTTGCCAGAAGGCGGCGTTGAACATTTCGGGCGAGATGGCAGAGATGGAAAAATACCACTGGCGCGCGGCGTAGGCAGTGACGAGGCCGAGGAGGGCATAGAGCGCGGGAGGCGCGAGATAACGGAAGAGATTTTTCTTGAACGGCGTTTCAAGCAGGTAGAGCGCGATGGCAAGCATGGCGGGGATGGGAATCCAGTTGACGCGGCTGATGCCCGCCCAAAACGAGGCCGCGAGGAGTGCAAGGATGGAAGGAAGGGGCTTTTGAGGATGATAAAAGGCAAGGATGGGGATCGCGGCAAGGAGAAGATAGAAATAAACTGGGCCTTGCAACAGGTAAAGCGTTCCCCAGAGAAAGAGCGCAAGCCAGAGGGCGCGGTTTTGTTTTGCTGAGGCAACGCGGCAAAGGACGAGCGCGGATGTCAGCGCGGGGAGGATGAAGGTGAGCAAAAATTCCCAGAGACGTTCGAGCCAGAGCGAGGGTTGGGGAAGGAGCAGGGGAACCGCCTCCACAATGTAACGGCTGAGGTCCTGGTAGAAGGGCGGGAGGGAGAGTCCGTAGTAGCGTTCGGAGAGGAGAAGCGAGGCGTGATAGTAGCGCGTCCCCTCCGACCAGCCGCGCGAGAAGGGGGATGAAGAGAGTAATTGGTAATTGGTAATTAGTTGGTAGAGGGAGGAGAGGAGGATGAAGGAGAGGAGAAAGGAAGGCCAGGAGTGGGAAAAGGGTTTTTGAGAAAGGGTGAATGTGAGGAAAATACTGGCGATGAAGATGAGGAGGAAACGCGAGGGGAGGGGTTGGAAGGTTTGGGAAAGAGGGCCGAGGAGGATGAAGGCAAACAGGAGAATGGCAAAAATTAAGAGCGGTACACGGATTGCACGGAAGTTCACGGATTTTTCTAAAAGATTCTCCGCGAGATTGAAAAACTTTTCGCGGTCGAGAAGATAGGCAAGAATGAGAAAGACGAGAGCGAGGCCAGCGACGGCGAAGACAAGCAGGGTGCGTCGCCAGAAGACGAAGAGGACTCCGCCAGAGCCAAGATGGACGGCCAGCCAGAATGTGAGCAGGGATGCGAGAATTAAAATGAGGCGCAGAAACCAACGCGGGGAAACTTCGCCCAACCTGCGCGCGAAGATGGCGAGTCCGTCAGTCATCCCACGTCACCGATTGCAGGAAGTCGGCGCTGAGGCGCGCGGTAAATTCCGTCAGCAGGCGCGCGGCGCGCTGGATGTCCGCGAGCGCGGCCATTTCCACGGGCGTATGCATGTAGCGGATGGGAATGCTCACCACCGCGGTCGGCACGCCCGCGCGCGAAAGTTGAATGGCGTTCGTTTCGGTCAACGAATCTTCGGGCATCGGTTCGATGGAATGGGGAATTTCCAAATCGTCCGCGACGGCGCGCAAACGCTTCAACAGGAACGGGTGAATGTGCGGCCCGATCCCCAGCGTGGGACCGCCGCCGAGCGGAAAATATTCCCAGCCACCCGAACCAGCCGCTTTTCCATACGTGACATCCACGACGATGGCGAGATCGGGACGAAGCGCAAAGGCCGACGTCCGCGCGCCCGCGTACCCGAGTTCCTCCTGGACGGTGGCCGCGAACCACGCGTCCCACACGTGACTGTCGGCGGTCATCGCTTCGAGGACGAGGGTCAGCGCCGCGATGGAGGCGCGATTATCGAGCGAGTGCCCGCAGACGAATCCCTCGCCCAACTCCGTCGGTTCATTTGCGAACGAGACGAGGTCTCCCGTCCGAACGCGTTGACTCACCTGACGCGGAGTCAATCCCACATCCACGAGGAGATGGTCCCAGCCAGCGGCATCCTTGCGCTCGTCATCGGGTCTGAGCATGGGCGGACGCGCGACGATGACTCCCTGCAATGGCTGCCGCGCGTGGACGATCACGGATTGGCCGGGGAGGAGGCGCGGGTCGATGCCGCCGATCTGCGTGAGGCGCAGGAAACCATCCTCGATGCCCGCAACCATCATCCCGACCGCGTCCATGTGCGCGGAGAGGAGCAGGCGTGGACGCGGCTCGGGAGCAGTCCCGCGTCGCAGCGCGTGAATCGAACCGAGTCGACTGAGGTGAATCTCGTCGGCGAGAGGCTTCCAGTGCGCGTGAATCAGGTCCGCCACTGGGGATTCGTGGCCTGAGATGCCTGCAGTGGATAACAGGGATTTAAGGAGGGTTGAAATTTCCGTCACGGAAGGTGGGGATTGAAGATGGCGTTTCACTCTGTATTGGCGTGGAAGTTTCTGTAGAGGTGGGTGTTGCCGACGGCGTTTCGGTTGCAGTCGGTGTGGGCGTGATGGAGGGAGTCTCTGTCGGAGAGGGAGTCCAGGTGATGGTTGGGGTGGGTGAGGATGTCCACGTGGGAGACGGGGTGAAGGTCCGCGTGGGAGGCAGGAAGGGCGTGAGGCTGGCAGGGAAAGTTGAGGTGGGCGTAGGGGTGAGGCTGAGGGTGGCGGTCACCGTCAGAAAGGAAGGAGTCAGGCTGAAGGTTGGGGTGAACGAGGCGAAGGGGTCGAAGGTCGGCGTCTCGGTGACGATGGTCATCGTGGCAGTCGGAGTCGCAGTCTGCGGGCCGGGTGCAGAGACAATCGCCATCCAGCCGAGGCAATAGCACGGGATGGTGGAAAGTGTGATGGCGAGGAGAGTCAGGCGGCGGCGGGCGCGGACTGCGATTGGATCGTCCATGCGGGGGATGATAACATGGGAGGGAGGGGTGGTAAATAGTCAATAACTGATAAGAGACAGGGTGAGGAAAGGTATAATTCGATTCATGATTCCCCTAAAACTTCGCATTGCTGGATTCCTTTCCTACCGCGACCCTGTTGAGCTGAATTTCGAGTCGTTCGACCTGGCCTGCATCTCGGGACAGAACGGCGCGGGGAAGTCGTCCCTGCTGGATGCTTTCACCTGGGCGCTATTTGGCGAGGCGCGCGGCAAGGATAAGGACGCGCTAATCAATTTGCAATCGAAGGCCGCGGAAGTGGCGTTGACCTTTTCCTACGAGGGAAACGTCTACCGCGTGCAACGGACGGTGACGAAGGGCAAGAGCACCGTGCTGGAATTTCAGATTCGCGACGGCGAGGATTGGCGCCCGCTCACCGAAAAGTCGGGACGCGAGACGCAGAACCGCATCGAGCAGACGTTTCGGCTGGACTACGACACCTTCGTGAACGCCTCCTTCTTTTTGCAGGGCAAAGCGGACGAGTTCACGCAGAAGAAGGCCAGCGAGCGAAAGTCTGTGCTTTCGAACATCCTCGGCCTGGAAATTTGGGAGACGTATAAAGACCGCGCCGCGAACCGCCGCAAGGAGATCGAAAAGGAGATCGCGGGGATTGACCGTTCCATCGCGGACATCGACCTAGAACTGTCAGAAGAGGACGCGCGCAAGCAAAAACTGAAATCGCTCGAAGCGGAGTTGAAGCAGTTGGCCGCGGCGCGCAAGACACAGGAGTCCGCGCTGGAGAGCATCCGCAAGGCAGCTTCGGAGTTGGATCAGGAACTGGCGGCGGAGAAGGCGCGGTTGGAGGAGGAGAGGCGGGGATTACGAGCGCAGGAGAAAGTAATCAGTGAGCAGTCATCAGTGATCAGTGGACTGGCAAAACAGATCGAGAGCGCAAAGAAATCGTTGGCAGAGGCGGAGGAGAAGATCGCACAGCGAGGCGGGTTGGAGGAGAAGCGCAACGCGGCGCGGGAGGAGTTCGCCACGTTGAAAGCGGAGAACGAGTTGCGCAAACTGGAAATGGACGAACTCAAGGCGCGCATCGACCAGTTGGAATCGGCCGAGGGCGCGACCTGTCCGTTGTGCGGACAGGAGTTGAGTGAGGCGCATCGCAAGTCCACGCTGAAGCAACTTCAAAAGGAAGGGAAAGAAAAGGGAGACCGATTCCGCACCAACAAGTCACGGATGGATGAGTTGACGAAGCAGATCGCGGAGTTGGAAACACAGGCGGCGCGGCTGGTCAACGCGGAACGCGAGCGGTTGACGCTGTCCAATTCGATCACACAGTGGACGGAACGCATCGAGTCCGCGCAGAAAGCCGTCCAGCAGTGGGAGACGGTTGGCGCGGCGCGGTTGAAGGAAGTGGAAGCGATTTTGTCGAGCGAGAAATTCGCGGCAGAAGTCAAGAAGCCAGCCGTCAGTCTGGACGAGGCGGAGCGGTCCCTGCTGGAATTGCAGGAAGGAGAAAACAAGAAGAACCAAGAAGTGGGCGGTGCGCGTCAACTGGTCGAGGTGCTGGATTCTCTGCGAGCGCGCAAGAAGGGACTCGCGGCGGAACGCGAGGAGATGACACAGCAGGTAGCGCGTCACAAAACGCTGGAGCGCGCCTTCGGCAAGGACGGCGTCCCTGCCCTGCTGATCGAGCAGGCGCTTCCGCAGATCGAAGCGAAGGCCAACGACCTGCTCGACCGTCTCAGCAACGGGACAATGTCCATCCGCTTCGCGACGCAGGCCGAGTACAAGGACAAGAAACGCGACGACCTGAAAGAGACGCTCGACATCCTCATCAGTGATGGCGCGGGACTGCGCGATTACGAGATGTATTCGGGCGGGGAGGCGTTCCGCGTCAACTTTGCGATTCGCCTCGCCCTCTCGGAAGTGCTGGCGGGACGGAAAGGCGCGCGCCTGCAAACGCTGGTCATTGACGAGGGCTTTGGCTCGCAGGACGCGCTGGGACGGCAGAGACTCATCGAAGCGATCAATTTGGTGAAACCCGATTTCGCGAAGATTCTGGTCATCACGCATTTGGATGAATTGAAAGACGCGTTCCCGACGCGGATCGAAGTGGAGAAGACGGAGCGCGGGTCAACGGTGAGGGTGATCTAGTTCATTAGTAGTTGAGGTGTTTATGTCTATGAATCCCATCCCCGAATTTGGCTCGTATGACGAGATCGAAAAGAAGATGCTCCAACGCGTCCGAGCGGCAAAATTAGATGAAAAGATTCTTGCCATCGTCCAGGCAAAGTACGAGGAAGAGTTGGCACAGAGAAATGTCATCCTTTCACGGCCCGACAGAAAACGGTTATACCAAACGGTGGTAAAAGCAGTGCTGGATGATGTTCTCGGAAAATTGGGGGAGTAATGGCCCGATTTCTAACTTACGTTTTACGCTTTACGTTTTAATGGTTCCAACCATGCCCTACTTCCTCACCTCCACCCTGCTCTTCCTTCTCGGCCTCGGCGTCATCGTCTGGGTGCATTCGCAATACCACATGGACATCGTCGTCACGCCCGCGGAGCCGCCCGCCGACGCGCCGCTCATCAGCATCTGCGTCCCTGCGCGGGACGAGGAGAAGAACATCCGCCGCTGTGTCGAGTCCCTGCTCGCGCAGACCTATCCCAATTTCGAGATCATTGTTTTGGATGACCGTTCGACGGATTCCACGCCCGCGATTCTGGCGGACCTCTCCAGCCGCGACGCGCGCCTGCGCGTTCTCCACGGCTCGGACCTACCCTCGGGCTGGGCGGGCAAACCCCACGCGTTGCACCAGACCTCCGCGTCCGCCCGCGGCGAATGGCTGTGCTTCGTGGATGCGGACACGTTCTCCGCACCCGAGGCGATTGCCTCCTGTTACGTCAAAGCCCTCGAGACGGAGGCCGACCTGTTCACCATCATGACCTTCCAGGAACTCGGCACGTTCTGGGAAAAAGTGCTGATGCCGCTTGTGCTCACCGCCATGTCGGTGGGATTCTCGCCGCGCAAGGTCAACGACCCAAAGGAACGCGTCGCGGTCGCCAACGGACAGTTCATCCTCATCAAGCGTTCAGTCTATGATGCCATCGGCGGACACGAAAAAGTCAAAGACCAGATCGTGGAGGACAAAGCCCTCTCGGAGCAGGTGAAGTGGAACGGCTATCGCCTCATCGTGGCGGACGGGCACGCGGTGGCGCGGACGCGCATGTACATGTCCCTGCCGCAGATGTGGGAAGGCTGGACGAAGAACATCTATCTCGGCCTGCGCGACACCCCGTCCATGCTGCTGCTGGGAGCGTTCGGCGCGACGTTGGCATTAATCGCCGCGCTGTTCCTCCCCGTCTGGCCGTTGCTGGGATTGCTGTGGTTTCTTAATGGGGGCGGGTGGCTGGCAGTCGGCGTTATTGCCAAGTCACTGATCGTCTGGGCGGCGCTGTTGTGGGCGCGGGCGAACGTGTCCCGTGGACTGTGCATCTCGAGACTGTACGCGCTTACCGTCCCGCTCGGGGCGGGATTGTTCGCGGCGATCATGCTCACGTCGGCGTGGAAGATTCTGTCGGGTAGCGGCGTCTCTTGGCGCGGACGGGTGTATCATCCGCAATAAACCAATCTTGAGGAGAAAAAATGAAACGCACATTGATTTTTGTCCTGATGTCTGTGATTCTGTTAAGCGCCTGTGCGCCTGCGGCGAAAGATGTGGAGGCGTCTGACGTCTGGGCGCGGACGGGCATGGCGGGCGGCAACAGCGCCGTGTACATGGTGCTGGTCAACGGGACGGACATGCACCAGGAATTGCTCTTCGCCACATCGGATGTGGCCGAGGCGGTGGAACTGCACGAAAGCAGGATGGGCGACAGTGGCGAGATGCAGATGATTCCGCAGGCGTCCATCCCGCTGGCGGCGGGCGCGAAAGTGGAGTTCAAGCCAGGCGGATTGCACGTGATGCTCATCGGCCTGAAACAGGAACTGAAAGTGGGCGATGAATTCGAAGTGACCCTGCACTTCAAAGACCACGCCGATATCACGTTGAAGGTGATTGTCAAAGAAGCGATGATGGATATGTAAGACAGCCAGCCATGGACAGCCCGCTTTGTCAGGCGGGCTTTTTTGTTTCTATCCATTCCGTGACAAAAGTCACAACAAACCTGACTTTTTTTGTTATATTAAGAGGGTATGAGAAATAAATCGAGGTATCAGGAACTGCCATGAAAAATATCCCCCTCCCCATCCTGATCGCGCTGGCGGCGTTTATCATCGCCATGGGCGTCTTTGTGGTGACAACGGACGCGGTCGCGTACGCGGGCACACATGCCGAGACGTGCAACAACTGTCACGTGATGCACCCCATGTACGAGAACTACTATCACGCCGCACACCAGCGCGCCGCCGAATGCGCCGACTGTCACCTGCCGCATGAGAACCTCGTCGCCTATTGGTTCGAAAAGGGACGCCAGGGCGCGCACGATGTGTACGTCTTCACCACAGGGACAACGCCCGAACTGATCCGCGCCAACGAGCATTCGCAGGAGATCATCCAGCATAACTGCATCCGCTGTCACGAAGAGACAGTCGAGAGCATCGTCATGGGACCGCAGGCCTTCGACCGCAACTGCTGGGACTGTCACCGTGACGTGGCACACGGCGAACGCGGCATGTCCACCTCATCCTTCCAGGATTCCACCACCTATCCCGTGAAATAAATTTACAGAGGAGAAACAACCATGCAGAAATATTCCACCATCCTTCTAGTCGGCATCATTGTTGTGCTTGCCGCTGTTTTGGCGGGCGTACTCATCTTCATGAAGAACAATCCGCCAGCGGAACGCGCCTTCGAACCCCTCGTCGAGATCGCGGCGATGGAACCTGACTCATCCAAATGGGGAGTCAACTTCCCCAACCAATGGAACTCCTTCCAGAAGACCGAGACGAACAACATCGACACTACTTACGCGGGATCGTCCAAGTTCTCGTGGCTCGAACGCGACCCGCGTCAGAAGATACTGTTCGCGGGCTACTCGTTCAGCAAGGAATATAACGATGATCGCGGCCACATGAACGCGTTGGAAGATGTCCGTGCAATAAAACGTCTCAATTTGAACGATGAAGACCCGAAACATACACCCGCCACCTGCTACTCGTGCAAGAGCAGTAACAACCCAAGCCTCTGGGATGAAATGGGCATGGAAACCTATGATGCCATGACCTTCAACGAAATGACACCCAACATTGAATACTCCATTGGTTGTGCCAACTGCCACGAGGCAGACACGATGCGTCTGATTGTCACCAATCCCGCTCTGGAAAACGCACTCAAAGCCCAGGGCAAGGATTGGACAACGTTCACACGTCAGGAAATGCGGACTGTTGTCTGCGCCAACTGCCATGTGGAATACTACTTTGCAGGCCCAGACAACTACCTAACTTTCCCGTGGGAAAATGGCACACGCATCGACCAGATCATTGAATACTACAACGAGTTGGGTTTCAAGGATTGGGAGTATCCCGAAACTGGCACGCCGGCGCTCAAAGCCCAGCATCCCGAATACGAATTCTTCACTGCAGGCTCCACACACTACAACGCGGGTGTTTCCTGTTCAGATTGCCACATGCCCTACGTCAGCGATGGCGCGGCCAAATATTCCAGCCACGACGTCCACAGCCCACTCATCAACCCCGAGCAATCCTGTGGACAGTGCCACACGGATGTCGAGTACGTTATCCGCCGCGTGAACCTGATTCAGGATCAGGTCGCGGAGACGAAGATCGCCACCGAAGACGCCATCATCGACGCCATCAACGCCATCAAGATCGCGGCGGCCAACCCGGACGCCGACGCGGCCCTGCTCGACCAGGCACGCCAACTGCACCGAGAGGCCCAGTTCATGTGGGACTTCCTCTCCGCCGAAAACTCGACGGGCTTCCACAATCCCGAGTACGCGTTGAAGATTTGCGCAGACGCCACCAACCTGGCGCGACAGGCCCAGATGCTGGCCGCGCAATCGGTGAATGACATGTCCCTGCTTGCGACGGACACCTACTACGCCCCCGCCCCGACCCCATAGCGGACTCCGTTTCGATGAAGTCGAGACTCCCCTCCAGTGCGGAGGGGAGTTTTTTTGTCAACGCGGGCACGACGCACTCCACTTCGGGAACTCTTTATAAAATGGTGCGTCTACTTATCAAAGGAGAAACGAAAATGAAAAAGCAAACTTTATTGATTGCAGTGCTCATCCTGGCGTTGACCCTCTCCGCCTGCGGAACAAAATCGGAACTCGATCAAAATCGCGCCAGATGGGATTCGGCAGGAGTCACGCATTACACCTTCCAATTAACCGTATCCTGCTTCTGCCCCTTCGCGGAGATCATGCCCATCACGGTGGAAGTGCAAGATGGCAAGATCGTCTCGATGAGGGATGTGAACGGCGAGGCCGTGGAAGGGGAATCCCGCCAGTATATCGAGGAGGCGGCCACCGTGGAAGGGCTGTTTACCATCGCCGAGGAGAACCTCGCGAACGCGGACCAGGTCGAGGTCACGTACGACGCGCAATACGGCTTCCCCACGTCCATCGTCGTGGATCGAATCAAAATGGCAATCGACGATGAAATCGCCTATTACGCCCGTGCATTCAAAATCCTGCCATAAAAAAATCCAGGCTTCTTGAAGAAGCCTGGATTTTTAATTCATCCACTGGCGAAACGCAGCCTGATCCACAATGCGGATGCGGCGATTCTCCACCTGGATGGCGCCGCTCCGTTCCAATTCTTTGAGGGAACGCGCCACCACTTCGCGCACTGTCCCAAGCCGCGCCGCCATTTGCTCCTGCGTCATAAGCGAGGCGGCGCCCATTTCGTCGGGGGGTAATTCACTGATGAGCCGCGCCAGGCGATGCGTCACCTGATAAAAAGCCATCTCGCTCACCTGCCGCACCATGCCGCGCAGCATTTTGCCAAAGTTTTCGAGCACTTTCTGCGCGAACTGCGGATGAGACAGCACCAACCCGCGCAGAGTCTCGCCATCCACCACCCAAATCAAACAATTCTCCAGCGCCTCCACGTTGACAGGATTGGCGCCGCCATCGAAGGCGGGAACTTCCGCGAAGGTATCGCCTTCCTGCAAGACGCGGACGATATACTGCCGTCCCTGCGGGGAGACGCGGTAGATTTTTGCGCTTCCCTGCCTGACGATATACAGGCCATCGCACGGATCGTCTTCCCAGAAGAAGACTTCGCCGCGTTCGTATTCCCGCAATTGCATGTGGCCGCAGATCTGCTCCAGCAGGGAATCGGGCATGGTATCGAAATATTCATTCCCGCGCAATAATTCCATGCGCTGGGATTTGTCGGTGTGAAGGATTTTCATACCTGGTCAAGCATTGCCATGTCACCGCCGCGCTGAATCTCCCATGGATAGATGACGAATGCGTCGGTGACGGCGGCATAATAATCGGGGCGCGTCCCGCCAAACAGGTTGCGATACGGGTTGAAGTGCAGAACGCAGGTTTCGGCGAATCCGCCCGCAGCGGAGACGCGGTTCTTGACCGCGGCCATCGTCCGCCCCGACCCCCACACATCGTCCACAATCAGGGTCGGGCGTCCGCGCAACAACTCGTCCGCGGGGAATTGCAGGAATTCAGGCCAAGCCATCAGTTTATTCTCTTCGCTGGCGATCTGCGCGGGGAAGTTGACCGCCGCCGTCAGTACATGAGTGATATCCATGGCCTGGGCGAGCATCCCGCCTGGAATGATTCCCCCGCGCGTAATCATCACCATCGCGGTAAATTCGCGGCGGAATTGCGGAAGGAGGTGGTCAATGAGACGATCCACATCCTCCCATGTGACAAGTTCGCGGCGGGAGTTGGGCAGGCTCATGATTTTTATTACAACACAGCCGCCAGCGGAGCAGGCGCGGCGACCTGTCCCTCCTGGCCTTTCTCTTTCGCGGCTTCCACTTCACGCGCCCAGATATAGAGGCAGGTGTGATACGCCGTGCTGGTGTAGGAACTGATGACGCTCGCCACCACCACGAAAAGGAAGAAGATCAGCACGCCGATGCCGATGCCGACCCCGATGACAATCGGTTCGCTGGAGGCATACGCCGCACCACCGCCAATTGCAAATCCGATCACTGCGCCGATGACGCCGAGGATAAAGCCGATCAGGCCTGTCACCCATTTCACGCCTACCGTGCTGATGCCAATGAGCAGGAGGTTGTTCTTGGTGATGTTCCAGACACGCTCCATGCCTTTCTTGAGATTCAAATCGTCAATGACCATGGCAGGCAGGATAAGCAGGGCGGCTTCCGTCCACAACGTATCCAGCAGGCCCGCGCCCGCGCGCGCCACCGCCGCGCCGATCCCGCTCTTCTTATTCTTGTTGGCGGCGTTCTTGATCAGGTTGACCACTGTCGAGGCCGCGGCAAGGGTGGCAATGTCAAAGAAGTCACGCTTCACGATGGCCCAGGCCTTGTCCATGCGGCCGTCGCCTTCGGAGAGATACCCATAGATGAGATAAACGGTCATCGCGGAAAATACATAACTGACGATGAACTGGACAAAAATGAGAATGGCTCCCAGCACGAACAGGATGACATTCCCAAAATCCGAACCACCCGTCAGCATCGCCACGAGGATGATGGGGATGATTCCGATCACAGAGATCAGGCCGCCCACCACCAGCGCGTAAATGGATGGCTTGAGCAGGTCCTTGTCCTTGAAGGCCATCCCCCAGGCCTGCTTCAGGAAGTTCCAACCGCGGGAAAACGACTCCATGATTTCTCTCCTCTTTGATAAGTTTTTTCGATTATAGCAAATTATTTTCGCATCGCTACAATCAACCCGTCGCGGATCGGCGTCAGAACGGCGGCCCACTTCAAGTCACGCGTGATGCGACGCGTAAACTCGCGCACGCCTTCGGTGGCAGGCGACTTGTCCGACGCGTCGAAAATCCGCCCATGCCAGAGCATGTTGTCAATCATCAGGACGCCGCCTACGCGCAGTTTCGATTCGATGACCTCCAGCGAAGCGGGATAGCCCTCCTTGTCAATGTCGTTGAAGATGAGGTCGAACGGGCCGTCGGTCTCTCTTAACGTTTGGACGGCCTCGCCCACCCGATACGTGACCAACCCCTCGTATCCCAGCGCGGACAGGTGGCCGCGGGCGCGCTTCGACAGGTCCGCGTCCCAGACGACGTGAAAGACCTCGCCGCCGCCGTTTTCTTTCACCGCCTTCGCGAACCACGCGGTGGAATAACCGTAGCCCGAGCCGAGTTCGAAGACGTGGCGCGCGCCGATCATGCGCGCCACGAGATAACATAAATATCCCGAGGCAGGACCGATGATCGGAAAATTCGTCTTCGCCGCGATCTCTTCCATCTTCTGCATTTCAGGTTCGCGCGGCGGGACGAGGCCATCGAGGTATTGCGAGACTTGGAGGGAAATCAAATCACTCATCACTGCTCCAAAAATCAGAACGGCTTGAAAACCATCAGCCACAAGACAATCGTGGGAATCACATAGCCAACGATGACCAACGTGTGCAGGCTTATCTTCTTAAGATGCGCGGCTACTTCCTCCGTACTGGCGGGCAGCTCGGCAGGAAATTCCTTGCCGCCGATCATGTAAGGCAGGCCCACGAGGCGGCGCAAATGTTTGAAGCCTTTTTCATTGAACATTGCCATCCAGACGACCACTCCCACCATCAACACGATCGAAATCCAGACCCACCACTTGTCCCACAGTTTGACCATGAACGGCAGGGCTAACCCGCTCAAGCCCATGACCAAAAAGGAAACAAGCATTGCCATGAATGTCGATGCGGACAAATCCAGCATGGCGCGGATGCGCTCGAAATCGGTTTCTTTGCGAATTCGGAAGGCGGTCGCCGCGGAGGCACCGTGAGCGAGAAAGAACGTGATGGCCGATAAAACATGCAAGAACAGAATCCATTTCGTGAACATGACTTTCTCCTTTACCAATAAAATGATTCGAAAAATAGATTATAGCAGACTAATCGGCTCCACCTCGATTCGCCAGTCATCAAGACGCAGACCGCGCAGCAACGAGGTGGGATCGGGGCCGCGCAAAATCACCTGCCAGCGATAGGCCCCGTCCATTTTAGCGAAGAAACAAGGCACAGCGGATGCAGTGGTCTGTGATCGCTTGTCAGTGGAGATTTTCCCTTGCAGGATTTTCAAGACGCGCTGGGATTCGGACTCCGCCTTCGACGCGTCGCGGTGACGATATTCCAGCCGCGTCACGCGACCGAACGGCGGGTAGCCCAACTGACGCCGATATTCGCTTTCGAGTTTTTGAAACCCGTCCACATCATGTTTTGAGGCAGACTGAATCACGTAGTGGTCGGGCACAAAAGTCTGCAGAATCACCTGTCCGCCACGCGCTGAACGGCCAGCGCGGCCCGCGACCTGAGTCAGCACCTGGAAGGTCCGTTCCGCCGCGAACGGGTCGGGCAGGTTGAGTCCCACGTCGGCGAGGACGATTCCGACGAGGGTCACCAGCGGCAGGTCGAGTCCCTTGGCGAGCATCTGCGTCCCGATCAAAACGTCGGCCTGGTGATTCGCGAAATGAGTCAGAATGATTTCGTGCGCGTCTTTTTGACGGGTCGTCTCCCAGTCCCAGCGGAGGGTACGCGCCTGCGGGAACATGGCCTGCACCTCGCTCTCCACTTTTTCACTGCCGAGACCATACTGGCGAATCTGGTCGCTTTTGCAAACGGGACAGGTTTTCGGCATGTGACGGGTGTAGCCGCAACGATGGCAGAGCAAATCGAAAGTCGAAGGTCGAAGGTCGTTGACTTTCGACTTTTGACCTTCGACTCGCCAATCAACATGGTACGTCAATGGCGTGTCGCAATTGGGACATTTGAGGACTGTGCCACAATCGCGGCAAAAAACGTAGGTGGCAGTGCCGCGGCGGTTGAGGAAGAGGATGGCCTGCTCGCCGCGCGAGAGCGTCTCCGCGAGGGATTCGGCGAGGGCGCGGCTGAAGATGCCGCGGTTGCCCGATTTGAGTTCATCGCGCATATCCACGATGCGGACGGGAGGCAGTTGCGAGTCGGTGACGCGTTGAGGCAGGGAGAGGAGGCGGGTTGACATGGCAGGCTGGTCTCGATACGCCACTTGGTGGCTACTCGACCAACGTTGTTCAATCGTCGGCGTTGCAGAGCCGAGGACGCAGACCGCGCCGCAGAGACGCGCGTATTCCTGTGCGGAGGTTACGGCGTGATAGAACGGTTGCTCAGATTGATAGTAGGATGAATCGTGGCACTCGTCCGCGACGATGAGGCCGATATTTGGAAGCGGCGAAAACAAAGCCGAGCGCGCGCCGATGATGACCTTGAGTTTTTCCGCGCGGGCGCGTCGCCAGGTATCGTAACGCTCGCCCTCCGAAAGTTTCGAGTGGACGAGTCCCACCTGCCCGGGGAAGCGCGCCAAAAAGCGTCGAACGGTTTGCGGCGTGAGCGCAATCTCAGGAACAAGGATGATGACTTGTTTGCCGCCTTTGATTGTTTGTTCCGCCGCACGCAGGTAAATTTCGGTCTTGCCTGAACTGGTAACGCCATGCAGTAAAAAAGTTGAAGGTTGAAGGTTGAGGGTTAGCGTGCCCGTGATTTCTTTCAGCGCGGATTCCTGTTCAGGTGTCAGCACAATTTCCCCATTCCCGATTCCCAATTCCCGATTCCCCACTCTCTCCAACGGGTCGCGAAAAATTTCCGACTCGAACAGACGAATCAACCCCAGTTCCTCGAGGTGTTCCAGATCGGCGAGTTTGCACCCGCTTTCGGCGTAGACCCACGAGACGTTAACCGCATCCACAGCGCGGACGAGGAACTGGAGCGCAGCTTGACGACGCGCCAGCGTCTGCTTCGTGCCGAGGTCAGGCATGGCCGCATCCGCTTCGGCAGGGGTGACGGCGAGTTGCGCCACGCGGATGTACTTTGGGCGTACGCGTGGAGGCGGGAGCACGGACTGCGTCTTCAGCCAGCCGCGTCTCACCAGCGCTTGCGCCGACTTGCGCCAGTCCACTTTCGCAAAGTGACGGTCAATCTGCCGGCCGCGGAGCGCGCCTTTTTCTTGGATCAATTTCACAAGACGAGATGCGACGGATGATAATTCGATATTAGATAATTCGGTATTCGAATATCGAATATCGAATATCGTATCTGCCTGCTGACTCAATCCTGTCGGTAGCATCATCCCGATGACGGATGCGAGGGGTTGCAGGTAGTGTGCGGCCATCCACTTCGCCAGTTCCATCTGCGGGAAGGAGAGAACCGGCAGAGGGTCCAGAAGAGACGCGAGCGGTTTTGTCTCGGCGACGGAGGGAGAATCGAGTAATTCCATCACCACGCCCTGCACGGTCTGATTCCCAAACGGCGCGGTGACGAGTGAGCCGAGTCCCACCTGACCAGCGAGGTCATCAGGAATGGCGTAATCGAACATTCCGCTCACGGCGGGCAGGTTGACGGCAAGGCGCGCAAACATGGGGCGATTATACTGACTTTCGGTATATAATTCCCGCCATCAAACCAATATGGTAAAACAGAGGCGAAAATGAGTTTTTCTCTCCTGGCTGCAGGGGTCGTGGCCATCGTGCTGGTAGGCGCGATCTGGTTCGTTCTTTCCGTCAACGCAAAGAGGAAGGCCGCGGATTCCCCGTCGGATGAAAAGCCCGAGTACATGCGCAAAATGCCCCCCACCGAGACAGTAGCCGCGACGAAGGAAGACAAGGAGGGGATCACCGTCTTCGATTATGATTACGGAGAAAAACTGGCCGCGCCCTTCGCCGAGCAGATCGAGGACATTCTGCGGGCGAAGATCAAAGCCGATCCCGCCCTGCGGCAATATGAAATTGACTTTGGCACAGGCGCGAACCAGTCGCTGGAAATTTGGGTGAACGGGAAAATGTACGCGAGCGTGAATGAACTTCCAGACGAGCGATTGAAGGAAGCCTTCCGCTCGTCGGTAAAGAAATGGAACACAACGCAGTGAAAAACAAACTCGACCCGTTTGCGGGTCGAGTTTGTTTTTTTGGCATGGGAGAAATCAGAATGCCTGGGTGGGAAGGTATGGCGCAATCGAAGAATAGACCAGCCAGCCGATCAATCCATAAATGATGAGGTTCAGCAAAAACAAACTAAACAGCACGCCGAGGGCGCGGAAGGTATCCAATCCATGCGCGGATTTGATGGCCTGCATATTTAGGAGAATGCGATAGAAAACCAGAGGCAATGACAGGCAGAGGTTCACAAATGGAATACTGCCCGTGATGGTTGTGGCAATGGTCAGTGGGGCTGAGAAGGCCGCGACCAAATATAGAAACTCGGAGTATTTTCCATTTCCGCCAAAGGCGATTGAGATGAGGTGCATCACGCCCACAGAAATGGCGGTGTTGACCAGGTTCATCACACCCGTAAGCGGGACCAGGCAAAACAGGAATGCTCCCAGCATCTGGCTCAAACCTGCAATTTGGCCGCTCCGCTCGATCTCTGTGAGCAATTGGGGAACCTGGGGATTCAAGCCAAAGCTCAAGGCCCCGATCAACCCGGCTACCAATCCCGCGCTGGTCAGCCAGAGGTAGGTACGGCTTGGCAGGGCATACGGATTGAGGCGCAGGGCTTCATAGGCATCCAGATTCGGCTGGGTCAGGGCGGTCGACCAGACTTCGTACCAGGCCATGGGACGCCCGATTTCCTTGCTCGACTTGACGCGATCTTCGACGTGCTCGCGTGCCTGACGATCTATCTCCTCCTTCGACATCTGGACGGGCCTGTTGAACGAT
>QZIJ01000069.1 GCA_003598975.1 Anaerolineaceae bacterium
TCTGTGAATTTTCTCGGCACGCTCCCGCGCGAGCAAATTCCGTTTCTGGCGCGCTCCTCTCACTTTTTGTATTCCGCTGAAGTCAATCCGCCCTGTCCCAACTCGGTCATCGAGTCTCTGGCCTGCGGCTTGCCCGTCGCTGGATTCGAGACAGGTTCGTTGCGTGAACTTGTCGGCGAAGACGCTAGCATCCTTGTCCCGTATGGCGCGGACCCGTGGAAACTGGAAACGCCCAACATCCCCGCCCTGGCCGAGGCGGTTGACGCGATGCTTGCAGACCAGCCGCGTTATCGTCAGGCCGCGCGGGTGCGGGCTGAGTCCGCATTAGGTGTGGATGGGATGGTTGACGCGTATTTGAAAGTTCTTTTGGAAGAAGGATGAAAGAAGAAAGAAAACTTGGCGGCCTTCGCGGTCTTTGCGGTTGAAAAAGGAGAATCTCATGGATGAAATCGAAATCTTCCTGCGAAAGCATTTGCAATGTGTCAGCGAAAACAATGTGGCGAGTTATCACGAAACCACTTCGCCCGATCTGACGCTTTACGAGTGGTGGGTCACGCCGCATCGCATTGACGGGTTGCCCTTCCACGAGTTCATGATGTCCGCCAATGCCGAGAAGGGGATAGTCTTTGGCGCGGAGGCAAAAGGCGAGAAAGCCAAGACGCGCTTTGATCTCTCGAACCTGCACATTCAGCACTATGGCGATTGTGCCGTGGCAAGTTACACGCTGTTGGTCAGCACGTCCACCGCAGACGGGGTGAAGGTCGCCGCTCATAACGAGACGCGCGTCATCGTCAAATTGGATGGCGCGTGGAAGGTGGTGCATGTGCATAAATCCCCCGCGTATTCAGCGCTGCATGTGCAATAACCGAACCGTCATTGCGAGGAGGGTACTCCCGACGAAGCAATCTCCTCATCGTGTAGGGGATTGCTTCGCCGCTTCGCGGCTCGCAATGACGGAGTTTGTCGGAGGAAGTCACTTGTGAGTGATTTGAAATTTTCAGGTAAGTTAGGTTTACAACAACGCGTGTTGCCAGCTTACCGTGTCCCATTTTTTGACCTGCTGGCGGGAGAGTGCGAGGGCGGGATGAGTCTCTTCGCGGGGATGGCGATGGATGAAGAGAGCGTCAAGGCAGGGAAATTACAAATTGCGAATTACAAATTAGGCGAGAACGTCCATTTGTTTGGCGGGGCATTCTATCTCTGTTATCAAAAGGGATTGATCAATTGGCTGACGGATTGGAATCCCGATGTCCTAATCATGGAGGCCAACCCGCGTTACATCGCGACCCCGTCCGCTGTGAAGTGGATGCATGCCCGCGGGCGAAAAGTCATCGGCTGGGGACTCGGCGCACCCCCCTCCAACTCCCCCCATTTTTTGCAAAAATGGGGGAAGAGACAGAGGGGGGTATTCCTCTCCCAATTCGACGCGCTGATCTCCTACAGTCAACGCGGCGCGGACGAGTATGCCGCGCTCGGTTTTCCGCGTGAGAAGATTTTTGTTGCGCATAACTCGGTTGCTCCCGCACCGACATTTCAAGTTTCACGTCCCAAGTTCCATGAAAAGCCATCCATTATTTTTGTTGGACGATTACAGGCTCGAAAACGAGTTAATTGGTTGATCCGTGCCTGCGCTGAAATGGGATCGAAGCCGCGACTCGTCATCGTCGGTGATGGGCCTGAACGGGAGAAATTGGAATTGCTGGCGAATGAAATCTATCCCGCGACGGAATTTGTCGGGGCGAAGCATGGAGCCGAGTTGACTCCCTATTTTGCGGAGGCCGATCTCTTCGTCCTGCCTGGCACCGGCGGGCTGGCCGTGCAAGAGGCGATGGCGCACGGACTACCCGTCATTGTGGCGAAAGGAGATGGGACTCAAGATGACCTCGTCCGCGCGGGGAACGGGTGGCAGATTCCGCCTGAGGATTACGGCGCGCTGGTTCAGGTCACGCGTGAGGCGCTTTCAGATGCGAGTCGAGTCGGAAGGATGGGAGAAGAATCCCTGCGGATCGTTACCGAGGAGATCAACATCGAGAAGATGGTCGCGTCTTTTGTGCGGGCGTTGAATTCGTTGAGATATTAAATTTTGGAGCAAAGCATGAGCATGTATCAATCGGGCGAGTATCTCGAAAAGAATCCGCACTGGCACGCGGCGGACTCTCCGTGGAAGGCGGAACAGATTTTGAAGATGATCCGCAAGCAGAATTTGCATCCCGCGACGGTATGCGAAGTCGGATGCGGCGCGGGCGAGATTCTGAACAACCTGCACGCCCAATTGCCTGAGACGAATTTTTTCGGCTACGAGGTTTCGCCACAGGCCTACGAAATTTGCTCGGCAAAATCGAAGGAGCGTTTGCGGTTTTTTCTGGGAGACCTGCTGGAGACGAAGGAAAGCTTCGATCTGCTTTTGTGCATTGACGTGTTCGAGCACGTGCCGAACTATCTTTCATTTCTTGAAAGACTGCGCGGGCACGCGGGGCAATTCATTTTTCACATCCCGCTTGACCTTTCCTTGCTGACCATTTTGCGTCCGAAGCGATTGATGCAGACGCGTGATGGCGTGGGGCATATTCACATGTTCACAGCCGAGATGGCGCTGGGCGTTTTGAAAGACACGGGATATGAAGTGATGGATTTGTTTTTCACGGCGGGCGGTTTGGAGTTGGAAAAGAATCAACGCCGCTTGCGGACCGTCCTCGCCAACCTGCCGCGCCATGTTCTGGGGAAAATAAATCCGCGCCTCGCGGCGCGGATTCTTGGGGGATATTCGTTGCTGGTTTTGGCGAAACCATGCTAGTTTTCCTCCAGCACAAGCGTTGAAGGGACATATTTTAGAAACTCGTCCACATTTGTGGGGGTGAGCAGTACTTCTCCGTCCAGTAATCTGGTGAAACCTTTGGCGTGACGCGGCATGAGCAGGACGCCGCTTCTTGCAGCGCGGACGCGGGAGAGCACCGACCAGGATTCGGGTCGTTTCTCGATGCGATCCATCCGCACGATCTGTTCCATCTCGTTGAAACGGAGAAAGATGCGGTAGTCGGTGTGGCTGGGGACAAAGTAGATCGCGATCCCGCCGCCTGTCACGATGTAGATTGTCACCGCCCCGAAGAAGCGCACATCAAAATAGAACAATCCAAATCCACACACCAGGGTGAACGCCTGCCAGAAGGTCAGGGAAAGACGGGTTTCGAGAAACCACGCGGTTGCAACACCGATGGCCGCCAGTATGGCAAGGTTGCGCCCGGCCCGCGCCCAAGGAATGGGAACGCGGTCAATGTAAAAGGTTTCGTTTTTGGGCGCATGTTGCCGCCGCATTTCGGAAATCCAGGCGGCCTCCCGCCAGCGCAGGGAAAAAATTCCGACGAGTACGATCGAGAGAAAAATCGCCGAAAAATTTGGCGGCCAACTCCACAAAACAATGATCGCGATCCACGCGTAAGGGTATTGCTTGATGAACAACACGGGAAAATGGAGAATGAACTTATCCAGCGTCTGTCTGATGTTCATTTCTTTCCCTCAATTCGGCTCACCCGCGAAGGTTGCACGCTCACGCTCGCAGGCTGGACGACTTTCACCGCCTGTTCGTCCTTGATGACACGCGCCAGGTGTTTCACCATTACGGCCTGACGCGGCCCTGCCAGCGCGCCGAGATCTTCCAGCACAGGTTCGAGCCAGGCTTGATACGAACGCACGCACATGTACACGGGACGCGTCCCGCTACTCGGCAGGGATTTCGTCAACGCCGCGATGTGCGCGCCGACATTTTCCGTGTCGGGATGGATGAGCGGCGACAGCACGATACCACTCGTCCCTGACGAAACTCCGACGTGACACTTGACTCCCTCATTGCAGATGAATCCGTCCGCGCGGCGTGACAGGAGTTCGACAGGTTGCAGGAGCGGCGGGACGATCTGGTGATAGAGACTCTGGATGGCGGACAAGTCCACGTCACGCGCTCGCTTCCATTCAGACTTTGAACCGGCTTCCGTTACCGAAGAGAGTTCCCACAGCCTCTGCCACGCGTAGACCGCGAAGCCCGCGTTGCGCAGCGCGGGGAAGGCCTCGCTGGTCTCGTCCACTTCCGCGATGACGTGGAACGCGCCCCACGTTCCGGCCTGGGCGGAGAGATTCTCGATGAGCGGAATCAGGCTCGGGTGAGTCAGAAGCGATGACGGGGCCAGGTAGAGGAGTCGGGCGAAGGTCTCGCCGGGAGCGTGGATCACGCATCCGAGCAGGGAGTCTCCGTTATCTTTTGCAATGGCCGTGTAGACGTGGCGAGCGGGATTGAAATGCGAGAGGAAGCCTGCCGCCCCAAGTGGATTGCTGCGCGTGAACGCCCGCGTGGAATCGAGCAACAGCGCGTCGTTGCGATAGCGGCTGAGGGTGGGGAGATCGAGCAGGTCGAGGGCGCGGATGTTCATGGAAGGGTGGATGTGTCGCTCTTTGCAACGTGGAGCGAGTCTAGGCTGGGAGGTGCGACGCACTCCTTACGATACTAGCGATAAAAAGTATTCGTGGAAACGCGTGTCTTGAGTTAACTCTGGATGGAACGAGGTCGCGAGCAGGTGACCTTCCTGCGCGGCCACGATGCGGCCATCGGGAAGCGACGAGAGGACTCTTGCCTCGCCGCTGACGGACTCGATGATCGGCGCACGGATGAAAACCGCGTGATAGGGATGTGTTGTGCCCGTGGCTTGTTTGAGTTCGGCGATTTCGAGGTCGGCCTCGAAGGAATCCACTTGCGCGCCGAAGGCGTTGCGCTCGACGGTGATGTCCATCACTCTAAGTAGCGGCTGTTCGCGGCGCGCGTCTTTGGAGAGGAAGATGGCGCCCGCGCAGGTTCCCCAAACCGCTCGCTCGTTTGCGAACGCGCGCAATGGCTCCATCAGGTCATATGCCACCGCGAGTTTTCCAATCGTGGTGGATTCGCCGCCGGGGATGATGAGACCGTGCAGGCCGTCGAGGTGTTTGGGCAGGCGCACTTCCACGCCCTCGGCGCCGATGCGCTTGAGCATGGCAATGTGTTCTGCGAAATCGCCCTGGAGGGCGAGGACTCCGATGTTCATTTGGTCTTTGTAGTCTCAATAGTCTCAATAGTCTCAATAGTCTTAATGGTCTTATGGGCATTTGTCAGATCATCATGTTTCTTTGAACGTTAGACCAATAAGACCATTTAGACCATCAAACTACTTCACCAGCCGCGTCCCGCGATCTTCTCGCCCTCGGGCATTTGCGAAACGTTGAGTCCGACCATCGGCTCGCCGAGGTTTTTGCTCACTTCGGCCAGGATGCCCGCGTCGCGGAAATGCGTCGTCGCTTTGACGATGGCCGCCGCGCGCTTGGCCGGGTCGCCGCTCTTGAAGATGCCCGAGCCGACGAAGACTCCGTCCACGCCGAGCTGCATCATCAGCGCCGCGTCTGCAGGGGTGGCAATTCCGCCCGCCGCAAAGTTGACCACGGGCATGCGTCCGAGTTCGGCGGTTTCCAAAACCAGTTCATACGGCGCGCCGATATTTTTGGCGTAGGCCATCAACTCTTCCTTGGGCATGTTTTGAATCTGGCGAATCTCGCCCATCACGGTGCGCGCGTGACGGACAGCTTCGACCACGTCGCCAGTTCCAGCCTCGCCCTTGGTGCGCATCATCGCCGCGCCTTCGCCGATGCGACGAAGCGCCTCGCCGAGATTGCGGCATCCGCACACGAACGGCACAGTGAAGTTGTGCTTGAGGATGTGATGCTCTTCGTCTGCGGGCGTCAACACTTCGGATTCGTCAATGTAATCAACCTTGAGTGATTCCAAAATCTGCGCTTCCACAAAATGGCCGATGCGGCATTTCGCCATCACCGGGATGCTGACCGACTCTTTGATTCGCAGAATCAATTCGGGGTCGCTCATGCGCGCCACGCCGCCCTGCGCGCGGATATCGGCGGGGACGCGCTCCAGCGCCATCACCGCGCAGGCGCCCGCGTCCTCGGCGATCTTGGCGTGTTCAGCGGTCACCACGTCCATGATGACGCCGCCTTTCAGCATTTGAGCCAGGCCCTTTTTCACAGCAAATGTACCAGTCTGTTGTTCCATTTCTTTCGCTACTCCTTGATTTGATGCGACTGGATTCTACCACGCAGGCAGGGGACTCTTTTTCGCTTCCCGCGTGACTGTGGGCGGAGCGCGGCTCCCGGGCTTTTTTCGCCTCTTGACAAAATCTGCAAGATGCATACAATTGTGACAATGATACAATTGTTACAATCAAATAAGGCAAAAGAAATGCCCGAAACAAAACTCGATTTTGAATTGGATTTCCACTCTGGTCTCCCGATCTACACCCAGATCGCCAACCAGATTTCGGGACGCGTGGCGAACGGGATTCTCAAACCTGGGGATCAACTGCCCACCGTCCGCGCGCTGGCGTTGGAACTGCGCGTCAACTTCAACACGGTGGCGCGCGCCTATCGTCTCCTCGACGAGACGCGCATCATCTCCACGCAACAGGGACGCGGCACATACATCATGGAGAAACCGCCGCCCAAAGTCACGGAAAGGTTGCGACGCGAATCGCTCGAAGGCCTGACGCGTCGTTTTATCGGCGAGGCATTCCGTCTGGGCTTTACGCAGACGGAGGTCCGCCAGATGGTGAGTGAACAATTGAAAGTCTGGAAGGAAACGACGGAAGTCGAAGAATAAAGGAGAATTGCAATGGCTACCAAACAAACGAAAGAAACAACAAAAACACAGAAGTTCGATCCGCACATCTCTGGTATCGCTGGCATGCTCTTCGGCATCCTGTTGATCGTGGCTGTCGTCGGTGCGCTGTTGATGGACGGCAGGGTTGCAGACTGGGTCATCGGTTTGTTCGTCGTCGTTATGACGATTATCGCCAGTTACATCCTGTACGCGCTGAAAGTTGCGTCGCAATGGGAAAAGGCCATTGTTCTGCGATTGGGGAAGTTCCACAAACTCGCAGGGCCTGGACTGTTCTGGATCATCCCGGTTGTGGACACCGTCCCCTCATGGATCGATCACCGCGTGATGGTGACTCCCTTCGCGGCAGAGAAAACGCTGACGAAGGACACCGTCCCTGTAGATGTGGATGCGGTCCTGTTCTGGGTGGTGTGGGACGCCGAGAAGGCCGCGCTCGAAGTAGAGAACTACATGACCGCCATTGCCTGGGCCGCCCAAACCGCCCTGCGCGAGATCATCGGCCAGATGACGCTGGCGGATATCCTTGTCGGCCGCTCGAAGATGGACGCCGACCTGCAGAAGATCATTGACGAACGCACCACGCCCTGGGGTATCACTGTCCAGTCGGTGGAGATTCGCGACATCATCATCCCGCAGGAACTCGAAGATGCCATGTCCCGCCAGGCGCAGGCCGAACGCGAGCGCCAGGCGCGCGTTATCCTGGGCGAATCCGAAAAGCAGATCGCGGCTTCGTTCGCCGAGGCTTCACAGGCCTACATCAACAATCCGACCGCCCTGCACCTGCGCGCCATGAATATGCTCTTCGAGGGCCTGAAGGAAAAGGGTGCGCTGGTCATCGTCCCCTCGTCCGCGGTGGATACGATGAACCTCGGCGGCTTGAGCGGTATGGTCTCTCTGGCGGATAAGTACACGCCGAAAGAGTAGCAGGGAACGAGTCGCTCATCCTTCTGTTTCACGTGAAACGCGCATCGCTGGTCGAGTAGCCCGTGATTGTCGGGCGTACCGAGACCAACGATGCGTAAAGGAGAAAAATGTCAACCAAAACCACAACCATCCTCTCGTTTTCCCTGATTGCAATTGCCTTGCTCGTAGGAATCTTCCTCTACGCCCGCCTGCCCGACCCCATGCCTTCGCACTGGAACGCGGCTGGCGAGATAGACGGATATATGTCCAAGTTCTGGGGCATCTTCCTGATGCCGGTCATCACGGTCGCGCTGATTCCGCTCTTCCTTGTCATCCCGCACATTGACCCGCTCAAAGCCAACATCGCCAAATTCCGCGGCGCCTTCAACTGGTTTATCGTGATCTTCGTGGTCTACATGCTCTTTGTCTACGCACTGACGCTGGCCGCCGCACTTGGCTACCAGTTTAACATGACGGTCATGATCCTGCCGGTGGTCGGCCTGTTGTTCATTGGTGCGGGCTACATGATGAGCAAGGCCAAACGCAATTTTTTCATCGGCATCCGTACGCCGTGGACGCTTTCCAGCGAAACCGTCTGGGACGAGACCCACAAATTCGGCTCCAAACTCTTCATGGTTAGCGGCGTGGTGACCGTCATCTCCGCGTTCCTCGGCGAGAACGGCATCTGGCTCATGCTGGCTGTCACACTCGTCGCGGCTTTTGTGCCGATGGTCTATTCGTACATCCTTTGGCGGCGGGAGAATCCGTGAACACTGTCATTGAAGTCAACGCTTTGGAACGCATCTTTGGCGCGAACCGCGCCGTGGACGGGATGACGTTTCACGTGGAACAGGGCGAGGTCTTCGGACTGCTTGGCCCGAACGGCGCGGGCAAGACGACGACCGTCCGCCTCCTGAACGGGATCCTGCCCCCAAGCGGCGGTTCGACGCGCGTATTCGGGCTGGATCCTGCTTCGGACGGCCAACGCGTCCGCCAAAAGACCGGCGTGCTGACGGAGACTCCCGCGCTCTATGAGCGTCTCTCGGCCTACGAAAACCTGGCCTTCTTTGCCACGCTGGCAGGGATTCCTGACTCCACCCTGAAAAGCCGCGTGATGGAAATCCTGGCCTTTTTTGGCTTGCATGACCGCGCCAAAGACAAGGTGGAGACCTATAGCAAGGGTATGAAGCAGAGACTGGCGCTCGCACGCGCGCTCATCCACAAGCCACCATTGCTTTTCCTGGACGAGCCGACCTCTGGCCTCGACCCCGAAGCCGCGCAGCAAGTCAACGCGCTGATCGCGGACTTGAGTCACCAAAACGGGCAGACCATCCTGCTGGCGACGCACAACCTGCTCGAAGCGCAGCGTCTCTGCGACCGCGTGGCTGTGATGAACAAGGGACGCATCCTGGCGATGGGCAGTCTCAAGGATCTGGCGCGCAAATTGTGGCCGGTGACGTGGGTGGACATCATCTTCTGGCAGGCTCCCGCCGAGTCGCTGACGGGTAGTCTCAAAGCCCATCGAGGCGTGAAGCAGGTTACGGGTCAGGGCGAAGCGTGGCAGGTACAGGTCGAGGGCGAGGACGTCATCCCGCAGGTCGTCCAGCATCTGGCGGCGCAGGGAGCGTCCATCCTGAAAGTCAACCCGCGCGCTTATACGCTGGAAGACATTTACTTTGCGTTGCAGGCAGGTGAGAAATGAATTGGCGCTCGATCTGGGCGATTGCCCAAAAGGATTTGAAGGAGGTGCGGCAGAACAAAGCCGCCTGGGGACCGGCCATCGTGGTGCCGCTGATTTTTGCCATCCTGATGCCTGCCATCATGATCATTGTGCCGCAGGTAATTCCCGTGGAGGATGTGGAGCGCGAATTGGGCGATATTGATGTGATGCTCCAGAACATGCCCCCCGCACTTTCGGCAATTTTCAACGGCAAAAGCCTGGAGCAGATGTTCATCATCTATATGACCGCGTTCATGCTGGCGCCGCTGTTTCTGATCATGCCGCTGATGTTCTCGACGGTCGTCGGCTCGGACTCGTTTGTGGGCGAACGCGAACGCAAGACGATGGAAGCCCTGCTTTACGCGCCGACCAGCGACCTGGAACTGTTTCTCGGCAAGGTGCTGGCGGCGGTGATCCCAGCCATCCTGCTCTCGTGGATGAGTTATCTGGTCTACATCGTCGTGGTCAACATCGCGAGTTATCCGCTCTTTGGCAATATCTGGTTCCCGCTCGCTCCATGGTGGCCGATGATGTTCTGGCTGACGCCCGCACTGGCTGTGCTGGGAATTTCCGCGACGGTGCTGATCTCGTCGCGCGTCAAGACGTTCATGGAGGCCTATCAGATGAGCGCGTCGCTGGTGGTGCTGGTGTTGGGACTGGTGATTGGACAGGTGACCGGCGTGCTGTTCCTCGGCGTCGGGACCGTGATGTTGATCGGCCTGTTCGTCTGGCTCGTGGACGCGTTCCTGATCTACCTGAGCGTGAGTCGCTTCAATCGAAGTGCGCTGATCGCAAAGTTATAGGAGGTCGAAATGGCTGAAGAAATGCAAAAATGGGAATATCGCGTGCAGACTGTTGGCGGTTTTTTCAAAGGCGTGCCCGCGGACGAGTTGGAGGAACTGCTCAACGAGTGGGGCGTGGAGGGCTGGGATGTTATCTCCACGCACATTCTCGAGAATGTCAATAAAATCAATGTCATCGCCAAGCGCCCGCTCTCGCGGACGACGCGTCGCGAGCGATCCATCCCAGCGTAGCGCGAAATTAATTTCGCATTCCATCATTAAAAGGAGAAACCATGATCATCGTCACATCCAGTGTCAGTGTCTTCATAATGATCGTTTTACCCATCCTGCTCGGCTTCTGGCTGACGCGCAAATTCAAACTTTCGTGGAAATTGTTCTTCGCGGGCGCGTTAACCTTCATCGCCTCGCAAGTCTTGCATATCCCATTCCTGGTTGGGACGACCGCGCTCTTCAACAACGGGGCGATTCCATCGCCGCCCGCTTCATGGGCGACGATCTTCAACGCGGTTTTTCTTGGCTTGGCGGCGGGCATTTTTGAGGAGACAGCGCGCTGGATTCTGTTCAAGTTTTTCCTCAAGGATAAGCGCTCCTGGAATGAAGGCGTTCTGGTCGGCGCGGGACATGGCGGCGTGGAGGCTTTTCTGCTGGGCGTGATGGGCGTGTTCACACTTATCAACATGATCGTGTTGAGAAATGTGGATATGTCCGCGATGGGGGTTCCTGCGGATCAGTTGGCGGCGGCGCAACAACAAGTGGATGCATTCTGGGCGTCGCCCGCGTATATGGGACTGCTCGGATTCATGGAACGCGTCTTCGCGATCACGTTGCAAATCGCGCTTTCGGTGATGGTGCTTTATGGCATCGCGTACAAAAAGCCGTTGTGGTTCTGGCTGGCCGTTTTGTGGCACTCGCTTGTAGACGCGGTCGCGGTGTACACTCTGCCGATCGTTGGCGCTCTCGGCGTGGAGGGAATTATCGCGGTGATGGCGCTCGTCAGCCTCGCGATTTTGTTGGGGCTGAGGAAAAAGTTCGTGGCGCTGAATCCGCCTCAAGTTGAGGAAGAAGCGAAGATTGGGGAGTAGACGCCCGCATAACAATTTGTCTATACAAGTATTTCGAGTCCCCCAACAAAAAAGTCCTCGCAACTCTGCGAGGACTTCTGCTTTCTGCTTACTGCCTTCTGCTCTCTTCCCTATCCCAAATGCATCGGCATGATGACGTGCAGGAAATCATCGTCGCCGACGGGACGCACAACGCCCGGCGCGTTGGCTGCGGAGGTTTCGAGCGCCACGTTGGGACTCTTGATGACCTCCAGCGCCTCGCGCAAAAATTTAACGTTGAACGCAATCAGCACGCCGCTTCCGTCCACGGTGGCCTCGACGATGGTCTCGTTCTTGCCTGTCTCTTCGGACGTGGCGGAAATTTCCACTTCGCCGCTGCCGCCGTTGGCCGATTTGATGTCGAGCCGCGCCACGTTTGAACCTTCGCGCGCGAAGATCTCGGCCTGCTTGCAGGCTTTGAGGAGTGATGCAGTGGAAACAAGCGTGCGCGATTTGTAACCGCGCGGGATGATTTGCTGGTAATCGGGGAACGCGCCGTCAATCAGTTGCGTGACGAGTTCCACATCCTTCACGCGGAAGACCACCTGGCAGCGGCCTTTGGGAGCGACCATGTAGATCATCTCTTCGCCGTCGCCAGCGACGCGTGCCAGTTCGCTCAACGCGCGGGCGGGGATGATGGCGTTGAACGGGTGCGCGGCGGGCGAGGACAACACAGCCTTTCGCACCGAGAGGCGGAAGCCATCCGCGGCGGCCATCGTGACCTTGTCTTTTTCCACCAGCATCAACACGCCCATCAGCACGGGACGGGCTTCATCCGTCGAGGCCGCGAACGCCACCTGGTGGATCATCTCTTTGAAGTCAGCCACATTTAATTGAATCGCGCCTTCCATGTCCGGCACAGGCAGGGGAGGAAATTCCTGCGCGTCGATGCACTTGATGTCGTTGTTCGACGCGCCCGATTGGACGTGCAGGTTTTGCGTCTGCGCGTTGAGGATTAATTGCACCTGTTCGCCGGGCAGGGCGTTGATCAGGTCAGAGAAGGTGCGCGAGGGAACAGTGGTCGAGCCATCGGTATCAATGCGCGCGGGAATCCAACAGGTGATGCCCATTTCAAGGTTGGTGGCGGAGAGACGCAGGCGGCCCTCGTCAGTGGCGATCAATACATTCGCGAGCACGGGCAGGGTGGAGCGCGGTGAAACCGCGCGGGAGACGATGCTCAATCCGCGGGCGATATTTTCTTGCAGAACGGTAACTTTCATGGGCGGCCCTCTTTGTGGGGAAAATTTTCAAAAGTATATCACTAGTTACAACAGACCCTGAAGGTTTTCGGAATCCTTAAGGGCCTGTTGATTGTCACACTCCACCTGCAATCAGCGAGATGCCGAGTGAGAAAAGCATTATCAACATCTGTAACCCAAACAGCGCGGCGAAGATGTACACCACCACCATCCATGCGGATGTGCCTCCCGATGACTGGCGCACTTCCTGGCCTTCGCTCAACTGGCGCAGGGTCAATGCGGTTGCCTCGACTGGTTTGGCGCCCGCGCTCCACAAAATGCGCGGATGCTCGAGCGGTGAGACGATGACTGTTCCATCGAAAGCGGCGAGGAAGTTTCGCAAATGTTCAGGCTGGTTGACCACCAGGTCTGATGGCAGGATGACCGCCCGCGCGGACGCGTCCTCCTGGGAGATTTCCGCGTCCGAGGCGAGCACGGTCAGGTGCAGACCGGGGGCGTGTTTCTGCGTCGAGGTGCGGACCGCGTCCCCGAAGCCGCTCCCCGCGCGCTCGAAGGCCAGCACGTGGAATTTTTCGTGGCGTTCGATCAGTGCGCGCGCTGTTTCGGTGCCGTCTGCGCGCAGGCAACGCAGGTGGTAGGTGAGCACAATGGCGAACAGCGCCAACAGTTGGAGAGAATCGAGCAAGCCTGTCACATCGAGGGGTTCACTGCCCAGCGCGGCTTGCAACAGGCGGAAGACAACTGTTACAGCGGAGACCATCCCGCCGATGACGGAGGCGAACAGCACGAGATAGAGATAGGTTTTCCGCGCCATCGAGCGGCGCGCGAAGCCTCCGCTTGTGCCTTGTGACAGGGCCCGTTGTTGCATGGGCGGCCAGGTCGCGAGCCAGAGTGGCAGGCCGACGATCAATGTGGCGAGCGCGGCGGAAACGCGTGAGCGCAGGTCCGCGCTCCAGAGCTGGCGGTCCACCACAACGTCAAGGATGAACGAGACGAGGAGCGCCATCCCGATGAAGGCAGTGACGAGTCCCGCGAGGGCGAGTATGTAGTAGTACAGTCGCCGCAGTCCGTGGCGGCGGGATTCGTCTCCGAAGGTGTCAATGCCATGATGGAGCCAGCGGCCATAGTATGCCCAGACGATCCCCAGCGGCACGCCAACCGAAACCGCGCCGCTGATGCGTGACATAAATTCAGACGGGGTCATGGACTCGCCGAGCGCCCAGCGCAGGAAGATGTCGAGCACGTTTCCTGCTGTGGATAGGACAGTGGCCACACCTCCCAGTGTGAGGAGGAAGAGCACTCCCATTCGCAGGAGCGAATCGCGCTCGTCTTTTTGCAGTAGCGCGTTCTGACAGGTTTTCCACGCGAAGAACCAGATGGGCGCGCCGACCAGTAAAAGCGAAAGGCCATTCACAAAGATGTCGCGGCTGACCAGCCCAAGTATCTTTGGCGGGATGTAGAACAGGAAGCGGATGACCTGTTGCGTGCCGAAGACCACCATTAGCAGGCTGTAAAGAAGCCAGATGTAGCGATGGAGGCGGCGGACATCGGCGAAGTTTTCGGTGTCGGTCAGCGTTTTCCAATCGCCGCGCAGGACGCGGATGAAGTATGCGGCCGCGATGGCGTTCAACGCGATGGCGATCAGGTTGTCCATCCAGGTTTGATTCCCGCCGAGGATGGCGCGGTAGGGGTCCAGGTCGCTGACCGAGAGGAGGGTACGATCAATCAGTGCCAGCGCGTTCTGGGTGATAGGGATGAGGGTGGCGAGCAGCGCGGCGTACAGGAAGATAGCGCGTAGACTGGACGAGTGCTCCTCCTCGTCCGTGGCGGAGGCGCGTTGTGCCCAAATCCAGTGCAGGGCGAAGATGGGGACTCCGACGAGGGTGAGCGAGAGCGCCTGGGCGAGCGCGTCCCCGCCCGCGCTGATCTCTGAGGTGGACAGGATGCTCCGCAGGAGTCCGATCATTCCCCACAGGACAACCTCGAAGGTAATGAAGGAGACGAGATAGAAATAGAGGCGGCGAATGGTGCGCATGGGATACCTCCGCTCTCACGGGATGGGTTTCGGCGTCGGCTGGTACCAGTCCCAGTACCAGAAATTGGAGGGCATTTGTTCGATCTTCCATTCCCCGTTTTGTTTCACAAGGACGGCGCGTTCCTCGTTGCGGTAGCCCGAAGAGAAGGGATCGGAGGAGCCGTACTGGATGTACACCGTGACGTAGGCCCTGTCGCCGCTGAGGTCAACTTCGCCAACGTCCACGCCGGTGTTATCGGGATTGATGTAGTTTTGCAGGAACGGTTCGCGGAATTGTTCGAGCGTGGGTTTGTCCCTTTTTTCGGCGAGATAACCGTAGGCTTTTTCGTAATCGCGCTGGAAGATGGCCACCACGTAGTTGTGGACGACGCCCTCGGGGGTATTGTCTGCCTGGTAGACCAGCACCTCATCCTTGCGGACGAAGAAGAGCGCCAGCGCCAGAATCACCAGCGCGCCGATGCCAATCAATATCCCCAACAGGAAGCGATCTTGTTTCATAAGTGCCGCCTTTCGTTAATTGGACTGGTTCTACCTTGATTGTATAGGGTTTGGGGGAAAAAGGCAAACGCGCGGGAACCGGAAAGTGTATAATTTCGTCATGGTAGCGGGAGAAAGGTTGTTATGAACAAGAAAACGATTGCCACTCTGATTGCGCTATTTGTTCTTATCTTTACATCTTGTACGACGCGGATGGAGAAAAAAGAACCTGTTGTGCTTCAAACAAGCGCGTCTCTTGTAGAAATGAGTCTTGAGGACTTGACTGTAGACTCGGAACTCATCGTAATTGGCAAAATTACCACCACCTTTCCGAGTTATTGGATGCGCCAAAACGAAAAGGATGTCCAAGATGCAACGCTTGATGAAATCTTAGCGGATGATGGATGGCTATTTACAGACTCGATACTTGCTATTACTGATGTTATAAAGGGCGTTCCTGAAGACTCTATCATTCGCGTACGCACTTTCATTGGTAAGACTGCGGAAATTCAAGTTTACAATTCAAGTGAACCTGAATATCAAGAGGAGCGAGTCTATCTGCTTTTCTTGGAAAAAGACACAGGCCCAACTCAAATTGTTGAGCCGGGCGATTACATTGCGAATGGCGCCATTCAGGGCGTGTGTGAAATTATTGATGGCAAAACGGTCTCGTGTTGCGGCGAGGAGTGGGAAATCAATGAACTGATAGCCCATATCCGTCAAACACTGCGATCCTTTTTTGGTCCACACCTTGATAATCCACTTGGCAATGGCGAACTCGTCTCTTTAGATGAAGCGCAGGCGAGGCTATCTTTCACCATTCCACTTCCTGATGGATTTGCAGTCAAGGAAGTGTGGGTTTCGCCTGAGGAAGTCGCTTCTGATGATCAATCTGTTGCGATTCAATTTGAGAATGATCTTTTACTTATCATTCACCAACTAGCCAATGAACCCAATTGGAACGGAACGGTTTCCAGTGCTCCAGAATTAGCAAAAATTTCCGTCAATGGGCACAACGGCTTGGGAGCCAATCCGGGGGTAACATTCGTCGCGGGAAAGGAATATCCTTATCCGGGCAGTGTCGCTTGGTGGATGAATGGGTTGGATATTACTCTGTATTCCGATACCCTTTATCTCGAAGAATTATTGAAAATCGCGGAAACAGTCCACTGAAATAGGGCAACTTTCTATGAACAGAAAACTCATTTCCCCCCTTGTCATTCTTGCCCTCGCCGCCTTGACTTGGCTCGGCTTCGCGGGCGGACAATATTTATATGAAAAGTTTCTGTTTGCCAAGGGCAATATTCCCGATACACCAGATGCACAGCAAATCATGGCTGTTATGGAGCGGGCATATCAAATACTTGGACAAGCGTCGCGCTCTTTTGATACATCAGAATTCCCATCGGTCTTTATTGACACAAAAGATTACAAGTTGACGATCCAGCAACGTGAAGCTGTTGCAAAAGTGCTGAATGTTAACTTGGATGATGTAAAGAGCACAGGCTATTTAACCGCTATGCAAGCCCAATATATTTCCATGTCTCCAGGAGCAATGGGCGTTCCTGTGTCCAAAGCAAAGATTGTTCTCGCTTTCAAGACCATGAGAATAAACAGAAACAAGGCGCTCGTGCGATATGACGATGGCGCGGCTTTACAAGAAGCGATACTTGTGAAAGTCGACGGAAAATGGTTTATTGCGTCGATTAAACCGATTTGGATTCATTTTTAGCCTGCTTTCCACGGAAAAAAAGAGGAACCATCATGAAGAAATTCATGCCTGTCCTTTTCATTCTTGCCCTCGCCGCCTTGACCTGGCTCGGCTTCGTGGGCGGACAATATTTCTATGAGCAGTCACTGGTTGCCAACGGCAATGCTCCTGGCACGTCTGCTTCCCTGCAAATCATGGAAACAATCAATCGTGCCTACGAAATTCAAAGGGAAGGTGGGCGCACTTTTAACTTTGATAGGTTCGATCAAGTTTTTATCAATGACCCGCGTTTTCCCATGCCCCCCGGAACTTTACAAGTAGTTAGGGAAATGACCTATAATCCCTCATTGGAAACGGCTGGCTTTCTGGACTACAAATTGGCCTATTACACATGGTGGAGAGACAGTATTCTCAAGAAGGAGGCGTTAGAAGGGAAAGCCAAGGCCGAAAACCGAGAGTTGACCGACGAGGAGAGACGCTCTCTTGTTGATCAATATGGTCGGAGCGCTCCAGCGCGACCGCCACAAAATCTGCCAGAGGCCGCCCCTGCGTTGAAGTTCCTATCAATAGAAATCAATGGAGAAATTGCTATCGCAAAATTAGATGATGGGCCTACTATTGTTCAATATACTCTGGTCTTGGTCAACCACCGTTGGTACATTGCCGATATGAAAATCTTAATGGTTGATGCGTAGTAACTTGTGTGGCAAAAAGCGGTCAGATTCTCACACGCGGCCAACCAGCCGCGTGTTTTCTGTGAAAAAGGCAAACGCGCGAGGATGAAAGGAAGTACAATCTCGTTAGGCAAACAGGAGGAACCATCATGAAGAAAATCATGCCAATTCTTGTTATTCTTACTCTCGCCGCCTTGACCTGGCTCGGCTTCGCGGGCGGACAGAAACTCAACGAGAGATTCGATGCCATAAGCCGAGCAGAGCAAGTGGCTCGTGGAAACTCCACAAACTACGATTCCAGCCAGGTTACCCTGGTCTCTGCCACGCGAATAGATAAAACCATCTGGGTCGTGGAGTTTCAAGGCGAGTTTATTACAAGTCCTCCACCCGGCTTGCACCCCCATGTCTATCCGTTCATTATCATCAGGTTGAATATGATGAATGGAGATGTGATTAGCGTCTCCATGCACGAATAGTTGGGAAGGAGCAGATTATGGATAAGAAAATGCTGCTGATTATTCTTGTCTCGATTGGATTGATGGTTTCATGTTCAACGTCACCTGTTCGTAAAGTTGTGCCAGCCGATCTTGGCATTCGTTATGGAAAACCTATTTTTTCACCATCTATTTCTGAAGAAAAAGCAATCGGGTTGGCAAAATCACACATGAAAAAGCCAGCCGCCGAAATTGTTGCTGAATATGTTCTCTTTAGCAACGATCAATACTACACAGTTGATTCGAGTGGTCAAAAAGATTACAAATTTCAAGATGTACCAGCATGGGTAATTACCTTTAAGCGTGTGGATTGGTATAGTAATGGCCCGATTCCCAGAATGTTCATAGCAGATGTCAATGTAGTCATTAATGCTGTAACCGGTGAGTATATGGAAATGTTTGTTTATGGCTCCGAATAAGATCAAGAGATAATCACTTGTTGCAACACGCGGCCTCCCCAGCCGCGTGTTTTCTTTCCTCATTTGATATACTTGCCCCATCTCACACAAGGAGTTTCCCATGTCCACCCCTCCGCGCTGGGATTTGACCAACATCTTTCCCTCGCTTGAATCCAAAGAATTTACTGCCGCCTTCGGGCAACTGCAAACCAAAATTTCCGACCTCGGCGATTACTTCGATGAAGTCGTCACCAAGGCCGATGCCAAGACTCCGCCGAAGGAACTCGGTACCATCCTCGGCGATGTCGTGGATCGCTTCAACGACACCTACCTGCTCTCGAGCACGGTCGGCGCGTACGTCTCCTTCCACGTGGATACCAATTCGCACGACCAACTTGCCAAACGCCGCGAGTCCGAATTCGAGCAGGCCGCCGTCCCGCTCCGCAAACTTGGCGTCCGCTTCAAGGCGTGGCTCGGCAAGATCGCTCCCGCGCTCGATGGGGCGCTTCCGCATCACCCGTCCGCACAGGCGCACGCCTTCAACTTGAAGGAAGCCGCCGAGCAGAGCAAATATCTCATGTCCGAGGACCTGGAAGGACTCGCCGCCGAACTGACCCTGAGCGGGGGCAACGCCTGGGGCAAACTCATGGGGACGGTCACCTCGCAACTCACCGTGGACTTTGAGCTGGACGGCAAAACCGAAACATTGCCCATGCCCGCGCTGATCAACCTGCGCTCGCATCCCGAAGAATCCGTCCGCCGCCGCGCCTACGAAGCCGAGAACGCGGCCTGGGATTCCGTCCGCGAGACGCTGGCCGCCACGCTGAACGGCGTCAAGGGCGAGGTGGTCACGCTCAACAAACGCCGCGGCCGCGAAGACGCGCTCCACTCGGCCATCGAAATGGCGCGCATTGACCGTCCCATCCTCAACGCCATGCTGGACGCGATGAAGGATTCCTTCCCGCTCTTCCGCAAATATTTCAAACACAAAGCCAAACTGCTCGGCAAGGACAAACTCGCCTGGTACGACCTCTTCGCCCCCGTCGGCGCGGGCGGAGGAAGCGTCACCTACGAGGAAGCGCGCGACTTCGTCCTCGAGCACTTCGCCAACTTCTCACCCGAACTCTCTGCCTTCGCCAAACGCGCCTTCGACAAAAACTGGCTGGACGCCGAACAGCGCGAGGGCAAACGCGCCGGCGGATACTGTGCGGGAGTCGAATCGCTCAAGGAGAGCCGCATCTTCGTCAACTTCGACGGGTCCGCCGACCAGATCTCCACCATCGCCCACGAACTCGGTCACGCCTTCCACAAC
>QZIJ01000085.1 GCA_003598975.1 Anaerolineaceae bacterium
AATACCCGGGGCGTCGGAGAAATCACAATCGGCATCATCGGCGGCCTTTTATTTTTGGGGATCATATCCACAGCCTTCGCAATGTTCCTTTGGAATTATGCTTTTGCCGAATTGCCCGCCGCTGTCGCTTCCTTGACGTTCTTTGCCCAGCCGGTCGTGGGCACGCTGCTCGGATGGTTCTTTCTCGCTGAGACAATTACGCCGTTGTTTATCGCAGGCGGTGTATTGATCGGCATTGGAATTTTGATCGCGACCAGGGAATGATAAAAGTCTTAGGATCAACCATCGGTTAAGAAGGAAGCGGATGCAATTGAAAAAATGAATGCATCCGCTTGCATATTCCTACAAGGTGGAAATCCAAAGAAGATTATTTTTTCTTTAGTTTGCCTTCGGCAAGCTTGCGGGCCAGGTTTACAGTAGCCTCAGTTCCGACTGTGTGCAGCAAAGCCATATTGGGCGGGCGCTGTGCGCCGACGGGATATCCGCAGATTAACACAACCTGCTGGCCGGGTTGAATGCCGGAGATTAATAATGCAGCGTCCACATCCGAAAGCATGTCGTCCATGCTGTTGGCATATTTTGCAAGATGCGGCTGGACGCCCCATAAAAACGCAAGTTGATTATAGGTTTCAACCTCAGGCGTAAAGGCCAGAATCTGCTTCGACGGCCTGGCCTTTGATACGAGCCAGGCAGAGCGGCCCTGCATCGTAAAGACAGCCACCGCGCGGACTTCGGGATCTTTTGCCAGCGCATTCGCTGCGCGCGCCATGGAAGCCGCATCACTCTCACCCAAGCCTGCCCTGCTGTCCTGGCGGCTTCCCCATTCCCGGAAATGGGTCTCAGCTTCCAGCACAATGCGCGACATCATGGCAACCGCCTCGCTCGGATAATCGCCCGAGGCAGTTTCAGCGGAAAGCATCACCGCATCGGTGCCATCGAAGATGGCATTGGCTACATCCGAGGCTTCAGCGCGCGTGGGAAGCGGGTTTTGAATCATGGACTCGAGCATCTGCGTGGCGGTGATGACAAGTTTTGCGCGCGCATTGGCGGCATGGATGATCATCTTTTGCAGCGAGGGCACACGCTCAGGCGGAAGTTCCACGCCGAGATCGCCGCGGGCAACCATCACGCCATCCACCACATCCAGAATGGAGTCCAACTCGTTCATGGCTTCGGGCTTTTCCAGTTTGGCGATCAGAAGTGGCACGTGTTTGTCTTTGGAATACGTACGCATGGCGTCACGCACGCACTTGACATCGTCCGCACTGCGCACGAAGGATATGGCAACTGCGTTGACCCCCAACGAAATGCCAAAGGCCAGGTCAGCTTTATCTTTCTCAGTAAAACCTGCAATGCGGAGTTTCACACCCGGCAAATTAATGCCCTTGTGAGAAGAAAGTTCGCCGCCTACCAAAACTCTAGCATGGATCACACGGCCCTCAGCCAGGATCACTTCAAGCGCCAGACGGCCATCGTCCAGCAGGAGTTTGTCGCCCGCCTGGACCGAATCAAAGAGTTCATGAAAATCAACAGGCAGGAGTTGATTATCCGTCTTCGGCGCTACGTCCTGTGTGGCATATAAACACACTTGTTCCCCGTTGGATAATTGGAGCGGCGTGGTTAATTTTCCAACACGAATCTTCGGCCCCTGTAAATCCTGTAAGATTCCAACCGGCACGCCCAGTCTCGTAGAAACGGCACGAATTGTGTTTACGCGTGACGCATGTTGTTCATGCGTACCGTGTGAAAAATTCAGGCGGGCAACATTCATTCCCGCATTGATAAGGGACTCGAGCGCCTGTTCAGAATCAGACGCGGGCCCAATCGTTGCAACGATCTTTGCTCTACGCATTATTAATGTATCCTTTAAATTTACATATTATTTATTAAGCATCCCCGCATGGTCAACGGCTTCATCTCAATTCATCTTGATGATAGATAAAAAATGGCATGGTGTCAAGGTGGAAAGTTTATTGTCAGGTTAATAATAAAAAGCCGCAAAGTTGCATTGTCCCTCCGCGGCTATTCGGATTCACTCTTTAAGTTATGTGTAGTGCAATTCTTTCGCCTGTCTCTGCAATTCTTCCTGGAATTGAGGGTGTGCGATCTTGACGAGTGCCTGCGCACGCTGACGGATGGTTCTTCCATACAGATCAGCCACGCCATACTCGGTCACCACAAAGCGGACATGGTTACGGCTGGTCACCACGCCGGCGCCAGTCTTGAGCATGGCTGTAATCCTGCTGATAAGCGTGCCATCCTTCATAATTACCGTACTTGGCAGGGCGATGATCGGTACGCCGCCTTTTGAACGGGAAGCGCCGTAGATAAAGTCAAGCTGTCCGCCAACGCCGCTGTACAATTTCGGTCCAATACTGTCAGCACAAACCTGGCCCGTGAGATCCACCTCAATGGCGGAGTTGACGGCCACCATGCGGTCGTTTTGCGCAATGACAAAGGGGTCATTCACATATTCGGTGCGATGCAGTTCGATCATGGGATTATCGTCCACCCATTCATACAATCGCTTCGTGCCAAGGATAAAACCTGCCACGATCTTGCCCGGGTGCAGGGATTTATGGGCGTTCGTCAACACGCCGGCATTGACCAGATCAATCACGCCGTCCGAGAATAATTCTGTGTGAATGCCCAAATCCCTTTTATCAAAAAGGTATTTCAAAACCGCATCCGGGATTCCACCAATGCCGAGCTGCATGGTGGCGCCGTCGGGAATTAATCCCGCCACATGCCCGGCAATTTTTTGGGTAATTTCCATATTGTCTTCATCAACCATGGAAAGTTCCGGAATATCGTAACTGACGGGCACAATATGAGTCAATCGGCTGACATGGATGAAGGAATCGCCCAAAGTGCGGGGCATCTTATCGTTCACTTCCGCAATAATCGCCTTTGCCGATTCCGCTGCGGTCTTGGTCAAGCCGACTTCCACGCCGAGACTGCAAAAGCCGTGTTCGTCGGGAGTTGAAACGTGAATAATGGCAACATCCAAAGGCAGGATGCCCTGTTTGAACAATAAAGGAAACTCGGAAAGCAACACAGGTGTGAAGTCTGCGCGGCCCTCCTGCACAGCCTTGCGGATGTTGGCGCTGATGAACATGGAGTTCACCCGTAAATGGCCCTCCATCGCAGGATCGACGTAGTCTGCCGTCCCTACCGTCAGCGCCTGACAAATTTCCACATCTTTTAATGTGGGAGCAATCTCCACCAGCGCCGCCAATAGATTCTGAGGGACGGACACATTTCCCGTAAGAAAGACGCGCTGACCCGATTTGATCACTTTTACTGCATCCTGAGCAGTGGTCACTCGTGATTGATAAATACTTGTATCAGTCATTTTATTATTCCTGCGCGCTCAACCGAACGAGGTGTAGAAGTTTTCCATCGAAGGTATTAACCGCAGCTTCAATGGACGGGCTTTCCTTCATGGCTTGTTCCACTCCTTTATTGGCAATATCCAATATATAAGGGATGGCCGCATTTAGAAATACGTGACTGGCAGTCCGTGCCACCACACCCGGGATATTCGGCACGCAATAATGCACGATACCTTCTTCGATAAATGTGGGGCGCTCGTGTGTCGTTGGGTGCGAGGTTTCCACGCAACCACCCGCATCGATACTCACATCGAGAATGACAGAACGCGGTTTCATACCGCGCACCATCTCTCGCGTCACTACAATGGGTGCGCGCTGTCCACTGACCAATACAGCACCGATTACTACATCCGCATATGCGGTTGCGCGTTCGATATTGCGTTTGGTGGATATCATTGTCACCGCCCGTGGAAATTTCCCCACAATCTTCTCCAAAACGTTCATATTTTTATCGATCACGGTGACATGCGCGCCAGCGCCGATCATGGATTGAGTCGCAGTAAAACCGACAGTGCCGCCGCCGATAATCACCACTTCCGCAGGAGGCACACCGGGCAAGCCGCTCAATAGAATCCCTTTGCCGCCCCAATCGCTTTGCAACAGGCGCGCCACGATCTGAGCCGTCATCGTACCGCATATCAAGCTGAACGGGCGCAATACGGGAAGCGAGCCATTTGCGTCCACAATCTGTTCGTAGGCCAGCGCAGTTACCTTCTTCTCCAGCAGCAGGTCAATCTGATCCTGTGAACTTGAAGCAAGGTGTAAAAAGCCCGCGAGAGTGGCGCTTTCCTTAAACCATTCCATCTCCTGTTTTAATGGACGTGAAATCTTCAATAACAGATCAGCACGGCCAAAGACCTCCTCGGCGGAATATGCAATGCGCGCCCCGGCACGTTCATATTCCAGATCGCTGAATCCTGCACCCAAGCCCGCCTCATGCTCGACGAAAACCTGATGCCCGCTCTGAGACAGAATTTCCACCCCGGCGGGGGACAGACCGACACGATACTCGAAAGGCCTGCTTTCTTTTGGAATTCCAATATACATGCTGCCTCCATTGATAGACCCAAAAGGTCTCGGAGATTTTTTGGGGTCTATTCTATTTAGATTACGCCATATTGAGAACTTCGCGAATGGATAAAAGCGCCCAATCTATGGTTTCCTTGTCAATCACCAGCGGCGGTGCAAAGCGGATCACATTGTCATGCGTCTCTTTTGCAAGGATGCCTTTCTTCTGCAAAGCCTCACAAAACCGACGCGCGCCTTTCGCTTCAGGTTTGAGTTCCACACCGATCAACAAACCTTTACCGCGTACTTCCTTCACATGCGGACTGGGGATTTCGCTCAACTGTTCCACAAAATAATCACCCAGTTGCTGTGCGCGTTCCGCCAACTTTTCCTCACGGATCACACGCAGCGAAGCGCGCGCGACCGCCGCCGCAAGCGGGTTTCCGCCGAAGGTGGAGCCATGCTCGCCCGCTGTGAAGAGACCGAGAATCGGCTTATCCGCCAGCACAGCGGAGACAGGATAAAAGCCGCCTGAAAGCGCCTTGCCCACGATCACAACGTCAGGGCGGACATCTTCATGGTGAGAGGCGAACAGTTTTCCCGTCCGCGCGAGACCCGTTTGAATTTCATCCGCAACCAACAGAACATTGTTCTTCCTGCAAATCTCTGCCACCTTCTTCAAGTATCCCACGGGAGGAATGATCACACCCGCCTCGCCCTGGATGGGTTCCAGCATCACAGCCGCCGTATTGGCTGTGATGGCTTTTTCAATTGCATCGGCTTTGCCATACTCCACGACCACAAAACCCGGCGTAAAGGGACCGAAGTCATCGCGATACAAAGGTTCTGTGGAAAATGAAACAATGGTGACCGTCCGTCCATGGAAATTATTGCCTGCAACAATGATCTCAGCCTGATGACGGGGAACTTTCTTAACCTGATATGCCCATTTGCGCGCCAGTTTGACAGCAGTTTCAACCGCCTCCGCGCCGCTGTTCATCGGCAGGGACATTTCATAACCAGTCATCTCGGAGAGTTCCTTATAAAAGAGCGGTAACTGATCATTGCGGAAGGCGCGGGAAGTAAGCGTGACTTTTTTCGCCTGTTCAACCAGGGCTTTCAGGATTTCAGGGTGGACATGTCCCTGATTCACCGCGGAATATGCCGACAGACAATCGAGGTATCGCCTGCCATCCACGTCATAAATCCACACACCCTCGGCCTTTTCGATCACAACATCCAAAGGATGATAATTATGCGCACCGTACTGTTCTTCCATATTAATAAAGTCTTGGGTATTCATTGATTCACCTTTATGAAATTTATATCCCGACGATAAAGTAGATACGAGCGTTCTTTGCGAGCGCCGTATCGAAACCACCGAACCGTCACTACGCCACGCCAAACAAGCGCGCAATAATCGCTTTCTGCGCGTGCAGACGGTTATGCGCCTGCTGGAAAATAACCGAGTGTTCGCCGTCGGCCACCTCATCGGTCAATTCGTGATTGCGATGCGCAGGCAGGCAGTGCATGACAATCACATCCTTATCCGCTTCACTGACCAGTTTTGCATTGACCTGATACGGCGGGAAGACCTGCTCGCGCCTGGCGGTTTCTTCCTCCTGCCCCATGCTTGTCCATGTGTCGGTGTAAATGACATGCGCGCCCTTGACCGCCTGATGCGGATCGCGCACGAAAGTTAATCTACTGCCTGTTCTCTGCGCGATGTCTTCGGCAATTGCAACAGCCCTGGGATTTAGATCATAGCCTTCGGGAGTTCCCACGGTCACATTCCAGCCCAGCAGGGCAGAAACATGCATCAGCGAAACAGTGACATTGTTCCCATCGCCCACGTAACTGATATTCAAGCCTTTGGATTTGCTGCCGAATTTTTCGATAATGGTCAGCGCATCCGCCATGCCCTGGCAGGGGTGGTTGTAATCGCTCAAGCCGTTAATGACGGGGATATCCGACCACTGCGCCAGTTCCAGGACATGCGCATGATCGAAGGTGCGCGCCATCAATGCCTGCACATAACCGGATAAAACGCGCGCAATGTCCGCAATAGATTCGCGCTTGCCAAGCCCGATTTCGTTCGGCGAAAGGTACAGCGCATCGCCGCCGCAGTGACGCATCGCCATATCAAACGAAACGCGGGTGCGCAGGCTGGGCTTCTGAAAGATCATCCCCAGCACCCTGCCCTTCAATATCGGCTCGTTGCCTTTTTCGAAATATTCCTTCTTTAACTTCACTGCCACGTCGAGCAGGTCTTGAATTTCGTCCGATGAGTAATCGGAGATCGCGAGAAAGTCCTTCATGTGCTCTCCTTGAGTTGAAAGTATATCTTTATTATTTCATTTTGCCATGTCTAATGCATCACGCAATCGGCATGACAAATTACGCGCTTCTGAATTTCGTCCAATAACGCATCATCCCGTCGGCGCTCATGCCGATGGGATTCGATAATGCATAAGCCAGAATCACATCTTCGCTCAAGCCCTGTTCGCGAGCCTGCTCGCTCATCCACCTTTCGAATTTTGCACGCAATTCTTCAATGGAAGGACCGGCAGACATGATCTCTGCCAGCCATTTTTCGACGGCAGTTAAATTCTTATCCAGCTCATTCAACTGCCATTCTGCATCGTCGAAAATGCCAAAATGGGTGGGTGCGATGCGCGAAAATTTTTCCCTTCGCAGGCGTGAAATGGATTCATGCCATCGTCCAAAATACAATTCTGGCGGAGGCATGGGAGCGCGCAAGTACGGATAGCCGGGGATTCTCACTCCGCCCACATCGCCGCTGAAACATACATCCTCAAACAGGTAGGAATAATGATGCTCGGCATGACCGGGCGTATCGAGCGCCACGAATCGCAGGTTGCCGATGGCGATCTCTTCCGCATCATTCGGGATCTTGAGTTGGTCCGGTTCAACGGGCAGAAACTCACCCCAAAGTTGATCCATCCTGTCCCCGTAGATGCGGGCGGCGCTGGCGATGAGTTTCTCAGGGTTCAACAAATGCGGCGCACCCTTCGGGTGGACATAAATCTCCGCGCCTTGGCGCGAGAGCCAGCCTGCCGCACCGGCATGGTCGAGGTGGATGTGCGTAAGCAGGACGTGGGTAATGTCGCGGGGAGTCAAATCTTCTTTTGCCAGGGTAGCTTCCAGCACGGGAAGAGTCGAACCAGGCCCGCTTTCAATTAAAACTGCACCGTTGTTATGTCGAATTAAATAAGACGCTATGGCGCCTGTCTTATTTTGAAAATTCAAGTCTATTGTGAGAATACGGGGGTTCGCCATGAGCGTATATCCTGTGATTTGAAAGTTGATGGGATTTCTGAAAGCGCCTGCGAAAGATTATCATCACACGAAATCAGGCAGACAGGGACGCGCCTTTCGCGCAGAGCATCGATGAGCGTTTCCGTTCCAGGAGGTCCGCCAAATGTTTCGGCGTTGAGCAATACAACCAGCGGGCGCAGATTACGCATTTGCAGATCATCCACCGCGTGTAAAAGATCGGCTCGCACAGTCGGCGTAACGAGGATAACACTTGAACCCTGCGGCATTTGCGAGGCTTGCGCCGCCACAAGAGCTGCAATTGAAAGCGTGCCGTTTGCCTCCACAAAGGCAAGCGTTTCCAAGATCTTCGCTTCCTGCCTTTCACTCCTCTCAGCGGGATGAACGGTGAAAGTTTGCCCGGCGCTTACATATCCTACAGAGCGGCGTTGACCGATAAAGTAATGGGCAAGTGAAGCCGTGGTACTGACGGAGTATTCAAGCGTGGCTGGCGGCAGTTTATATTTCGGACGTTTCATGAACATCATGGAATCCAACGGTAATTCCTTCTGCTGGTAAGGCTTCTCAAAATGAACTGCTTTTTGAGAATCAAGATATAACCAAATTTCAGCCTGCGGATCCTGCTCAAACTCCTTGACCATCAATTGATTGCGGCGGGCACTGGTGGGCCAGTGTATCCGTTTCATGGCATCCCCATGCATATACTCCCGCACTCCGGCGGCATGCGGCGTAATATCGTAGGATTTTCGGCGAATGACCTGACCGCCAGGTAAAAGCCCGGGCGGAGATAAAAACGATCCTATTTCATGGACAACCGGGAAAACAACGAGTGTTTCCTTGGTTTCCATCACTTTACCTGCGCTGAATAACCCAAACGGGTCGCCTGTGGAAATTCGAGTGGGGCCAAGTTGAAAATCACCGCGGCGAGTCAGCCAAGTGCGCGCCATATAATTCCGCCTTTGACGCCCCAACACAAAGGTAAAAAGGCGCGAGCCCGCCGCAAAAGGCAGGGTAGACTGATTAATCACCTCGATCCACGGCGCTGGTATGCGACTGCCATTAATCACTTCATAACTTTCTTCAAATATATCCCCCACATTGGCGCGCAGAACCCGCGATTGTCTCGTTAAACTCAACCCGCTGGCTGACCAACGCGTCCAACCCCAGCCGATAATTCCCAACAATACACTGATATACAGAAAGCGTGAATAGATTGAGGCGCCATTAACCAACCCTCCGAGAAGACCGAGGCCAAATAATAAGGCGAGAAGAATTCGCCCGGCTTTCATTTTGATTTCTTCCTCGAAATATCAGCCGAGAAGGCGCCGCCCGGCGCCGCTGCAGCCAAGATGACCTCCTGCACAATGGTGTCTGAGCCTAAGTCACGCATCCGCGCCGCGGGACTGACAATAATACGGTGCGCCAAAACAGGAACAGCCAATGCTTTAATATCGTCCGGTAATACGTGGTCGCGCCCCAACAATGCAGCACGCGCCTGACCTGCGCGAGCCAGAGAAAGGCTGCCACGCGGGCTTGCCCCAAGATATACATCCGCGCTTTGACGAGTTCGCGTGGTCAATTCCACAATGTACTTCTTGACCGCCGGCGAAATGTAAATACGTTTTACTTCGTCAATCGCATCCTGAATCTCCTTCAACTTCGCAACAGGTTTCAATGCCTCAAGCGGATGCCGTAATTGTTGATCATCCATCACACGAATTTCGTCCGCCATATTGGGATACCCCAAACGCAAGCGAAGCAGGAAACGATCCAGTTGCGCCTCAGGAAGAGGAAAAGTCCCTTCATACTCTATCGGGTTCTGGGTAGCAAGCACCATGAATGGCTTTGGCAATAGATGCGTGACACCATCCACAGTCACCTGCCGCTCCTCCATGGCCTCCAGCAAGGCGGCCTGAGTTTTGGGCGTGGCGCGATTGATCTCATCCGCAAGGATGATCTGCCCGATAATGGGTCCTGGGCGGAACTCAAATTTATTTTTCTGCTGGTTATAAATTGATACACCCGTCACGTCGCTCGGAAGCATATCAGGGGTAAACTGGATGCGATTGAAGACACAATCCAATGATCGCGCCAGACTACGCGCCAGCATGGTCTTTCCCACACCAGGCACATCCTCGATCAACACATGTCCCTGGCACAGCAAGCCTATCACGATCAATTCGATGGATCGCCGCTTGCCCACGATCACTTTCTCCAGGTTGCCGATCACGCGCTCGCTAAGTGCCCTGATATCTGCCATCGATAAATATCCTTTTGGGGAGAGATGAATGATCCTATCCACAGGATTCTATCATGCGGCTTGCATTGTAAGCAAATCGTGTATAATTTTGACTACGCCTCAGTAGCTCAATGGATAGAGCGCCTGACTTCGGATCAGTAGGTTGTGGGTTCGACTCCTGCCTGAGGCACCTAAATATGGTGTATTCCTTCGAAAAAATGCCATATATGGGTATTAAAAGGACTTCTATTTTGAAGGCTTTTTTTTACAGCTACCTTACAGCTACCCAAATTTCAGTCAAACTTCGCCTGAGAGGCATACAAGGGCTTTTCTTCCCCCAATTTCTTTAGTTTATCGCTCACATCGATTGGTATTTGGTATAAGGAGTTCGTCTATTTTTTCAGCGGCTTCTTCCTGCATGACAGGGAGCACGTGGGAGTACGTGTTCAAGGTCATACTTATATCAGAATGGCCCAACCTTTCCTGAACCACTTTTGGATGGATTCCATGCTGAAGTATAAGATTGGCTGCCGTGTGAGGCAAATCATGAAAGCGAACATCTGGCAACCCTGCTTCTTTCAGAAGTCTCTTGAAATTATGATATAGGTTGCTTGGATCCATAGGTGTTCCTGTGGACGAGGGAAAGATCATGTCATTCTCTTTCTAAAATTTACCCGCAATCTAGATTTCTCCAACTTTGAGATGATGATGCTTTTGAAGCTTCCCAAAAGTTGTTATACCTAAGAAATTATCTCAAAAGGTGTTTTGAGATAATTTCTTAGCCGCGGATGAAAGGAATGACAAAAGCCGGCGAGACCTTCAATTTCTCGAGGGCTTATTGGATATTCTGTCTGTTACTTTTTAGCCCGACCTACTGTCTATCTATAAGCGCTTTCGCAAGTTTCACCACCCGACTGGCATCGGGAGCATACCCATCGGCGCAAATTGAACGGGCATAGTCTTCGGTCACTGGGGCGCCGCCCACCATGATCTTCACCTTGTCGCGCAATCCTGCTGCAGTCAAGGCTTCGATGACCGCCTTCATCCCAGGCATGGTAGTCGTCAACAAAGCGGACATGGCGAGAATATCTGGTTGATGCTCTTTGATGGCTTTGACAAAATCAGCATGTGGCACGTCCACGCCCAGGTCAACGATTTGAAAGCCATCGCTTTCCAGCATCAAGATCACCAAGTTTTTGCCGATATCGTGCAGGTCGCCTTTGACCGTCCCGAACACGATCTTTCCAACTGCTGGCATTTCGATCTTTTGCAGGAGCGGCTTCAAGGCATTCATCCCATTTTGCATGGCGCGCGCGGCGATCAGCATTTCGGGAACATAAAATTCGCCCGATTCGAACCGCCGCCCCACCTCGTGCATGGCCGCGATCATGCCCTCGTTCAAAATGGTCATCAGGTCCAGTTTCTCCTCGAGGACAACCTGCAAGTTGGTCAACGTGCCGCTGGCGTCCCCTTCGAGTATCGAGTTAAAGAGTTTTTCGAGTGCTGGGTTCATTATGTCTCCGAGATAGTTTTATTGCGCTAGGAATTTGCGACGTTCCTGGATAATTCCCAACACGCGCTTCCAACTGCCGATAAACATGCTACGGAACAACTGCACAGGGCCGAAATGCTCGAACTCCTCGGGCTCCAGTCCATCGTCTAGATAGCCGCGACGAAAGTCGGGGATCTTCTCCATCAGTTCATCAACCACTTTTTGCGGCGGGGAATTGAACACCCGATAAACAACATACGGGTTCTGTTCAATCAACTTGTCGGCTGTTCCTTCCCAGTTGATGGTAATACATGCCTTCGCCCCAACCATCTCGGTGAAGTGATGCAGTCCACGCGCGCCGCCGCCGATAAAGACGCAGGGATAATCGCGCTCGATCATCATGTTGTAGACTTTGCGCGATACGATCAAGCCCGCCTGATGCAAAACGTCCTTCGAAATTTGAACGTCGTTTTCCTTGACGTAATTGTGCATGTAATCGTCATAGATGCCTGCGATATGTGAAATGTAGAACATGGGCTTTTTGCCCGACTTTTTGCTCACGCGCTGGTAGGTTTCGCAAATGCGGATAAACTGACTCACCCCAAAGATCTCGGTGGCGTTGATCGGAATCTCCTCCTCAACCAAGACCTCAATGGCTTGGATGCCCGAAATCGTGGTGGGAATCTTGCAACAAATATTAGGGCTGATCTTTCGATTCGCGAACGCGTCCCTGATAATCACTTCCGGGTCATCTTCGTTGATCGGGTCGCCCTGGATACTGACGTATCCATGCTGCATCTCGCTTTTCTCGAAGAGTGGAATAAACTTCTCTGCAACGGGCTTCACCATCTTTCGCTGGAAAACCTCGGCCGCCTCCCAATCGTTGGCGGATTCCTGAATCGCCTCGTCCAACATCTCCCAGGCGAACTGTTTCTCCTCGGGATGGTCCAACATTTTTTGTGTATAGGACGGGTTGTTGGTGCAACCTAGTGCACCATGTGCAATGGCCATATCGGCCTGGTTGCGCGTGGGATTATTGATCCAAAACATGGTCGGCGTTTGTTCAGTCACTCGCTGAAAATAAGACTTGTTCATTCAGACTCCTCAAGGTTGAAGGAAAGGTTCACGCAAAACTTTCGCGGACGATCTGGGCAACAGCGTTTCCTACTTCGAACGTTCGTCCGCTTCCCCCAATATCGGGCGTGAGTGGTTGCCCTCGTCCCGTCAACATGCGGATGGCGGCGACGATATGCTTGGATACCTCGTGCTGGCCAAGAAAATCCATCATCAATGCGCCGCTCCAGATCATGCCCACAGGGTTGGCGATCTGCCGTCCATAAATATCCGGCGCGGAGCCGTGGATGGGTTCGAACATTGAAGGATACATCCGTTCGGGGTTTAGATTGGCGGTCGGCGCCATTCCAAGGCTACCAGCCAGCGCCGCGCCCAGATCCGTGAGAATATCGGCAAATAGATTCGACGCAACAACCACATCCAGCGATTCGGGGCGGAGAACAAACCGCGCCGCCAGCGCGTCCACCAAAACCTGTTCTGCGTTGACATCGGGGAATTCCAAGCCAACTTGTGCGAAGACTTCGTCCCATAACTCAAACGCGTGTTCGAGTGCATTTGACTTTGTGGCGCTGACCAAACACCCGCGTCGTTTTTGCGCCAACTGGAACGCGAAACGGATCACACGCTCAATGCCCACCCGCGAGAAGACACCGCTCTGCACTGCCACCTCGATGGGCAACCCACGATGGGCTCTTCCACCCACACCGCAATATTCACCCTCCGTATTTTCACGGATCACAATAAAGTCAATCGCTTCTGGACCCTTCCCTGCCAGCGGACTCTGAATCCCTGGCAACAACACCGCCGGACGTATGTTTGCATACTGATCGAATCCCTGACAAATTGCCAGTCGCATCCCACGCAGTGAAACCGAATCGGGCACGCTAGGAAAACCCACTGCCCCAAAATAAATCGCGTCGAACTTTTCCAGGATTTTCAACGCGTCTTTTTCCATCATCGAGCCGCGACTCAAATAGTATTCACATCCCCAGGGAAAATAAGTGTACTGGCACTTGAAACTTGCAGAGGCTTGGGCAGCCGCTTCCAAGACCTTGACCCCCTCAGGCATCACCTCTTTCCCAATTCCGTCACCAGGAATGACGGCAATCTGATAATTTTCCATGAATTGATTCCTTTATACGCCGTAAAGTATTTTCTTCAAGTGCATAACCCCAAGCCGCGGGCTGGAGAGGACGGGGCGTCCCACCTCCCCCTCCAGTCGTGGAGCAAGGCGAGCCATGGAGCATTGCGCCAACACAAGCGTGTCCGCCCAACTTGACAATTCTTTCGCGGTCTGGGCGACCATGTCATCGTGTCGTTCCACTTGATTGCTCATCAAAAGGTCAAACGCACCTACACTGAGCGCTTCGCGCGTCTCCACGGTGCAACCAATTTGGGCGGCTTTTTCCTGAACCAGCGCATTCGTGGGCGGCAATGTGGTCGGAACCGTTGCAAGGATTCCGATTCGGTTACCCGTCCTAGCGGCCAACTCCGCCATTCCATCGTCAATTTTTACGATCGGCAGGGATGTCAACTTGCGAGCAGTGTCCATGGTGGGACCGAGGGATGAGCAGGTATTGAAGATCGCGTCCACGCCCATGGCTTCCGCGGCCAGCACATAATGACACATCCGCTTTGTGATCTCGGGTGGAATTTTTCCCAGCCTGACCACATCGCGCAACATGCCATCGTCAACGATGTTGATCAATTCAACATCGGGAAGCAACTCGGCAAAGATTTCGAACAACAACCGCTCACGCTGGATGAAAACAAAACTGGTGTGCAACAAAGCAACTTTCTTTTTCATGGCATCCTCTCAGTGCAGAACAGATTAGTTTTGACCGATTTTTATCTCAAGAACTTCCTCCAACGCCTGGCGGAGTCGTTCGCGCGCTTCTGGTTTCAGAGGTCCCACGGGACTGCGTGTACAGCCAGCAGGCAGTCCAAGCATATTCATCGCCTCTTTGACGACGGCTGGGAAGGTGCCAAACGCATAAGTCGCGCGCAGTTTCAATACTTTCTCTTGCTGCATACGCGCCCCTGCAAGGTCACCAGCGATGGTCTTGTTATAGATGTCGACAAGGATTTGCGGAGCAATGTTCGCCAACCCGCACACACCTCCTGTCGCGCCGTTCAACAAAGCTTCGTATACAATTGTGTCCAAGCCTGTGAAAAGCGCAAAATCAGCGGGGCAGATCGCTTTATATTCTTTGAGCAAGACAATATTTCCACTACTATCCTTCAAGCCGGAAAAATTTTCATGCTGATCGCACAAGCGACGCGCCAATCGAGTAGAGATGGTGACGCCGCCAGACCGCCCTGGATTGGTGTATCCCAAAACGGGAATCCGAACCGATTGCAACACTTTGCTGTAATGAGCCAATAATTCATCATCATTGGGTTGGATGTAAAAAGGTGTCAACACCGAAAGGGCGTCCGCGCCGACCTCTTCCGCGTGACGGCTCAGGCTGACCGTACGTCGCGTGTCAATGGCCCCCGTCCCTGCCAGCACGGGCACGCGTCCGCGGACAGCGCGTACTGTTTCCTTGATTACGTCAATGGTCTCACTCTCGTCGAGAGCATAGAATTCTCCAACACTTCCGATTGCAAAAATCGCATGAACACCCTGGCCAATTAAAGCATCGATGATCTGCCCAAGCGCGTCGGGCATGAATCGCTCCTTCTCATCGAAGGGGGTTACCACTGGGACTATAATCCCTTTTAGATTCGTTTTCATACGCTCTCCCTGTTCTCAATGCTATATGGCGGTGATGAATCCAGAATTTCCCGGATTTGGTTCCAAAGCAGGTCTGCCTCCTCTTTGGTATTAACTTTTGGCTGTAGGGATAATCCCGAATGGGGTAATTCAGTGAGGAAACCTCGTATCAAATCCAGTGACATTTCACCGCAGATGACCAGCCCTTTGGTTTTCAAGATTTCTTTAAAGTTTCCCAACAACTCCAATCCCTGTGGGCCCGACGGTCCAAGCAGAACTTCCATGGCGCGGAGTTCTGGCAGGCTGGCCAGTCCATGCTGCATGATATGCAGGCTTTCAGAGTGCAAGTGAATAATCGTATTGGTATAAGGCTTCAGAATGGAAGCGACATGCTGCAGAAAGAACTCATTATAGATTTTCGGCGAGGTAAGAACAGCCGCGTCATCCTGATACAAGAGGCTGGTGCCCCTACCCCAAATTCTTCGGCGGTCGGCGCAACTGCCGTCCATAAATATGCCTTTTGCCTGGGTTAATTCCTGCGCTACGCTATGCCATATATCCGTGCATCGTTGAGCCAACTCGCGGACAAATTCTGGCCGGTCATAGAACGCATACACCATTTGGGTGGATCCAAGCAGGGCGGAGATCAAGTCTGAAACGCCGCGTAAAATCGGATTCCCGATTGGATACCGCCCGTCTGCATGTTCTCTCAGCGCATTCGAAAATTCCACTAATTTTCTCAGCCACGGATTGGATAGGTCGTATCGAATATTTTTAAGTTCAAGATCCGCTTGAGGCTCAGCCCACATGCTTCCGCTTTCTCGTACGACACGGATATCACAACCGAGAATCGCCTCCATCCATGGCACAGATGCGAGCGGCGATGCCACACTGAATAAATCCTCGCCGCGCGATTCAGTTTCTTCGTGGGCGCGATCCCACTCCGCAAAAAAGTCTTCAGGGTGCAACATCTCTGGCAGGATGTGATCTTCCTCGAATTGCTTTGCAAACGAAAGCATGGGGAAGGTAATGTTCACGGCTATGCCAACCAACGGATGTGAAGATGACCTGCTCCAAAAGGCGTTATTCTGTTCAAGGCGGGAATCGAGCGGTATGCTCATGCTACTATCTCCTGCGATCTTTCCAAACGAGGGGATTTACCAGATTATCAGGCTGCTCGCCAGACAACAACTGGCGCACTTGTTCAGCGGCTTTCATACCAATCCGATAAAGCGAGTCAATGGATATGCCTGCGGAATGAGGCGAGAGGATCACTTCAGGCATTTGCATCAGCGGGCTGGATTTTTGAGGGGGCTCGGTCTCGAAGACGTCCAACGCGGCGCCCGAAAGTTGACCTGACTGGATTACCTCGATAAGATCCGATTCCGCAATGACCATTCCCCGCGCGGTATTGATTAACTTCGATCCGGTCTTCATGTGTGCCAGCGTTTTGGAACACAGCATGTGCCTGGTCTCGTCATTCCCTGGAACATGGAGGCTGACAACATCCGATTGCTCGAGCAAATCTATCAATGTGCTGCACGGCTCCGCCTGACAATTACAAATCGTATCAAAACTCAAGTAAGGGTCATAAGCCAGGACGCGCATCCCAAGCCCTGATGCGGCAATGTACGCCACCCGACTCCCAATCCTCCCCAAGCCGACAATTCCAAGCGTGAGCGAACTCAGGTCAGGTCCCAACAGTTGTTGGCGGCGATTCCAATTTCCCTGCCGGACGCACTCGTCCGCCTCTCGAAGTTTTCTGCACAGCGCCATCATCAAAGCGATGGTGTGTTCCGCCACCGATTGCGTGGACCCATCTGGCGTAATGGTGACACAGATTCCCAGTCGAGTTGCCTCCTCGACATCTACATTGTCATAGCCAACCCCAAGGCGAGCAATGATTTTTAATTGAGATCCTCGCTGCAGCGCTTCTGTATCAAAGCAGAAACGTGCCGTCGCAATGGCGGCGTCGGCATCTTCAAGAGATGCCTGCCACGGCTGGTTAATAAAATCTTCGGGATGGATCAACGTTGCCCATTTTTCAAGAGCACTTATTGCCTCTTTATAAGAAGCGCTGTCGATCCAGATGACAGGTTTCATGGCTCAATAATTGGTATAAGTACCATCCTCCAGATGAAAATGAGGAGGTTCGGAATCGATGGGTGGATATTTCAGCGCCGTTTCGCGGTTGAAGTGAACGCCAAGCCCAGGGGCATCTGGGATATTCAGCCGGGTTCCTTCCAATTGGAAGTTGCAATTAAAAACATCTGGCAAGGTTCGATTTGGGTGGAAGATCACCTCTTGCGGCCCAGCATTATCCACAGCCAGGTTAAGATGAAGCGACGCGGCGGTGCAAACAGGACCCAGCGGGTTGTGCGGCAAAATGCGGATGAGATGTGCCTCCGCCATGGCGGCGATCTTTTTTGCTTCGGTCAGGCCGCCCGCAATACAAATGTCCATACGAGCGTAGTCAATCAGATTCTCTTCGATGGCCTGACGGAATTCCCATTTGCTTGCCCATTGTTCCCCCGCCGCCAATGGGACACGCGTCTGGTCGCGCAGTTGACGATACCCCGCCACAAACTCCGACCGTAGTGGGTCCTCAACAACAAACAAATCCAACTCTTCCGCCCTTTGGCAAAACCAGATGGCATCAGGAGGCGTGAGGCGGGTATGCAGGTCCACCATCAACTCCATGCGGTCCCCAATGACCTTGCGAACTGCCTGCAATTGCTCCAATAATTGGCGCGCCGCTTTGCGGGGGTCAAAGTGTTCCCTCTCCGGGTCTGGAAGACCCAGCCGAAAATAGCGATGACCTTCTTCGAGTTGCAACACAGCGCGCTCTGCCGCCGCGGCAACGCGCACATTGCCTTGCACGGCCATGTTCATGCCGAAAAAGCCAACCATCGCCGAGAATGAAGACCCCATCACAAAAGCCAGCGCGCGCGCTATCGCGATGACCAGACGGGCCGTGTCCTTATCCCCGTCAAAGTACTCGTTGGCTTCTGGGGTTGGGCTGACCACGAACACGCTCAGGAACATGGCTACGGTCAGCAAGGCAATCATCACGACCACAGTCTTAAGCTGCGTGCGCAGGTAAGCGTTCGCCCCGTCACGAATGTGGCCCCAGTGACGCTGCATCTCCGCATTGCCCTTGTCAGCGGCCATGATATAGTTCCGCAGCCAAAGCGCATAGCCGAGCGCTACGCCGGCTATAGCAAGGACGATGAAGATCATCACTTGCTCGAATACCTCGATATCCATTTGGAACATGTTGCGGTACCCCTCCTGATGGGCAGCGGCCCAAAGTGTCACTCGATGCAGGTAGCTCCAGTTGATTTAGTGCAGGCTGCCATTGCCGTAGTTCGACGCTTTGGGGCATCGAAAAGACAACGGGCCGCATTGTACCGCGAAGCCGCACACAGGGCCAATACATTTTGCCAAGCGACTGTGTTGTAGGGAACAATTGTCAGAATAGGCGCGCAATCTCATCCACCAGGGGGCGGGCCAGCACGCCGCGCGCCGTGTCGCACACAGTGATCGGCCCGGCGGCCATTTGCCCCAGGTGAAAGACAGGGATGCCCGCCAGCGCATAGGCGTCCAGCATGGCGGGGAAGCGCGCAGGAGAGACTGTGAGCAGCAGCGCGCCAGAAGCGATGGCGCAGGCCGGATCCAATCCAAAGAAGCGGCACAGCGCCGCCGCCTCTGGCAGCCATAGCTCGGCGTCGCCATACAGCGACACCTCCACGCGACACCGGCTCGCTTCAGCCAGTTCCCACAGCGCCGTCACGACCCCGCCCTCGGTCGGGTCATGCATACTGGTCACGCCGCCCACCCCCATCGCCACCGCCGCGTCGCGAACAACGCTGATGCCGGGCGTGTGCAGAAAAGCGGCGGCGCGATTGAGAAAGGCTTCAGGGAAATGAGCCGATAGCTCCCGGCGCTTTTCGCGCGCGATGATCGCGGCGGCCTCAACCGGCGCGCCTTTAGTGAGCAGGATCGCATCGCCAGGCTGCGCGCCCCCCGTGCGCACCAACCGTTCCGGGGCGACTTCGCCCAACATGCACCCCACCACAATCGGGCGGTCGAGACCATAGGTCACCTCGGTGTGCCCGCCGACTACCGCCACGCCGAGATCGCGACACGCGGCGCCAATCTGCGTGAAGATAACTCGCGCCAGGTCTGCCGTCGCGTGTTCGTCAGGGAGCAGCAGGGTCGCCAGGAACCACAGCGGCGCGGCCCCGGTTGTGGCGATGTCATTCGCGCACACCTGAACCGCGTACCAGCCGATCTCGTCGGTCGCAAAGGTGATC
>QZIJ01000062.1 GCA_003598975.1 Anaerolineaceae bacterium
GTTTTGGATATCGTTGAAGACGGGCGGGGTGATGCCGTTGTAACGATGAAATGCCAGCGCGAAGGAAATGCCCGCTGGGAGAATCACGAGCAGGAATGCTCCCAGCAGGTAGGGGGTGAGCAGGGCGAGGGATTGGCGGCGGGTGGAGTTCACGATGGTTTGAATTTTATGGGACGCGGAACACGCGGATTGACGCGGATGAACACAGAAATTTTATTTGTTCCGTCATTGCGAGGAGGGTGCTCGCCTGTCCCGATTCTCTTTCGGGATCCCGACGACACTTGCACCTCACTGCGTTCGGTGCAGTGCAGGTGAGCAATCTCCATGATTTTTGATGAGAGGAGGTTGCTTCGCTTGGTCTCGATACGGACTTCATCCTACTCCAACATCGCTCGCAATGACGGTTGGGATTTATTGAGTAAGCGCAAACACTTCCCGCGAGCGTTCCACGGCGCGGATCAGGGCCTCGTAGGGATCGGCCTCGCCATAGAAAGCGCGCCAGATTTCCTCGCCCGCGGCGTCTTCGATCTCCGCCCAGTTCGCGTGGACAGGCAGGGCGCGCATGAACGGGATGGTGTCGAGGAAGACGCGGCTATTGGCGGGACGCGCCTTCGGGTCGAGGAAGGCGGGTGAGTTGGCGACGGCTTTCAGCGAGGGGACGGTGCGTCCCGAAGCGGCGACGATGGTCTGGCCCTCGGCGGAGTTTGCGAATTCAATGAAGACCCAGGCCGCGTTCTTGTTTTTGGAGGCGCTCGGCAGGCAATAACCGTCTGCGTGCAGGATGCCAGCTTTGGTCTCGCCCTGCGGCAGGGCGGCCACGTCCCAATCGAAGACGGCGGACTCGCGGTAAGTGGGCACGCCGCGGCGGCTGTTGAAGAACATCGCCGTTATGCCATTGATGAAGCGGCTCTCGCTGTCCTGTGCGATTTCCTCCTCCGCATTGGGGACAACGTGATGGACAGTTTGCAGGCTGACGAAGAAATCGATCGCGTCGAAAGCTTCATCTGTGTCGAGCATCAACGTGGTTGGATTGGTCTCATCATCCACGAGATCGCCGCCCGCCTGCCAGACGAAGGGCGCGAAGCGGATGAGCGACGCTTCAATCCCGACGCCGAATTGGTCGGTGGCGCCATCGTCGTTCGTGTCTTTGGTCAACGCTTGCGCGGTGGCGAGGAAATCCTCCCAGGTCCAGTCCGCGGCAGGATAGGGGACGTTCGCCTGGTCGAACAGTTCCTTGTTGTAATAGACAACGAGGCTCGAAAGATTCTGTGGGATGCACATCAACTGTCCCTCGTAGATGAAGGGATCGAACGATTCGGAGTAGAAATCTTCCTTCGTGATTAACTTGGAATTGTTGAAATACGAATCCAGTGGTGTCAGCGCGCCCAGCGCGGCGAAGGGCGCATAACGCCGATAGTTGATGAGCACCACATCGGCGGGCGTACCCGCTGTCAGGTCCGCGGCGAGGCGTTTACGATAGTCTGATTGTCCAGGGATGTGGATCAACTCCACTTTAATTTCTGGATGCTTTGTATGGAAGGTGTCCACGAGTGATTGGTAGGCCGCCAACTCGGCGGGGTCACCGAAGACCATGAACGAGATCTTTCCGCTGTTTTCCTGGGTCCCTGCGCAGGATGAAAGAACCAGCGAAAGAATCAGAGCGACAAAGAGAAAGATGTTGCGCGCTTTCATGAGGTTCCTTTTGTAGTGATGTATTTGAGAGTGCATCGCACCATACTCGATGGGATTTCTCCACGGGTCAGGTGCGATGCACCCTCAGTGAATTTCCGATTACAATCACAGCATGGACACCGAAACCGCCTACAACCTTGCCCTCGATTACCTTTATAGTTTTGTGGATTATAGCCTCAAACACGTCTCGGAATTGGCGAAGGCCGATTTCAATCTTGACCGCATGTTCGCGTTGATGGACGCGCTCGGAAATCCGCAGAACGCGTATCCCATCATCCATGTGGCGGGGACGAAGGGCAAGGGCTCCACATCCGCACTGTGCGCCTCGGCGTTGACCGCCGCGGGCTACAAAACGGGACTGTACACCTCGCCGCATCTCGAAGACTACGTGGAGCGGATTCAGGTGGACGGCTCGCCTCTGACTCACGAACGGCTGGCCGCGCTCGTGGACGAGGTGAAGCCCGCTGTGGCGCGCATCCCTAAACTGACGACCTTCGAGATCACCACGGCAGTCGGTTTCCTTGCCTTTCAACGCGCGGGCGTGGACGCGGCGGTCGTCGAAGTGGGTCTTGGTGGTCGCCTCGATGCCACCAACGTGGTGACGCCGCGCGTTTCGGTCATCACGTCACTTTCGATGGATCACATGGCCGTGCTCGGGGACACGCTGGAAAAGATCGCGGGAGAAAAGGCGGGCATCATCAAGGCGGGCGTGCCAATCGTCTCTTCTCCACAAAAGGAAGAGGCGTTAGATGCGCTTCTGCGCGTAGCCAGAGAGAAGGAGTCGTCCCTTTCGTTGGTGGGGCGGGAAGTTGAATTTGATTTGTTGGAATCCACATTGGATGGTCAATCCATTCGACTGAAAGATACATCGCGGACTACTAAATTAGACGTGAACATCCCGTTGCTCGGTACGCACCAGATGGTCAACGCCGCCACTGCCTACCTTGCGCTCAAGACAAGTGGACTGTCGATTTCAGATGAAGCCATCCAAAAAGGCTTTTCTCAGGTAAAATGGCACGCCCGCTTCGAGGTGGCACGCCGCGAGCCGCCTGTCATCTTCGACTCGGCGCACAATGACGACTCGTTTGCCAAACTGCGCGAAACGCTGGAGACGCATTTTCCCTCGAAGCAGGTCTATCTCATCTTCGGCGCGTCGGAGGACAAGAACATCCCTGGCATGTTCCGCGAGATGAAGCCGAAGATCAAGAAACTCATCGTGACGCGGGCAGATCACCCCCGCGCGCTCGAGGTGGAGAAAATTCAATCGTTAGCAGAGCAGGCTGGGGTCCCGAATGAAGCGGCGACGCCCGTTTTGTCCGCGTTGGCGCGGGCGTTGGAGTTGTCCGCGATAGATGGTAGTATTGTCCTTTCGGCGGGGAGCATGTTCGTCACTGCCGAGGTGATGGCCGCGTGGAAGAAGAATAAAACGTAAAACGAATACCGAATATCAAATATCGAATGTCGAGTAACAAATGAATCATCCCAACGACTGGAACGAAGAAGAAGAAAATTTCAACCTGGCGCTTTCGCAACGCACCGAGGAATTGTACCGTGTGCCCAACATGGAAGCGGACGAGCACGGCATCATCGAGGCGCTGGTGTTGCCGTTGCGCGACCTGGTGGTGTTCCCGCGCATGGTCTCGCCGATCTTTGTCGGACGCGAGGCCTCCTTGCTCGCGGTGCAGGAGGCGCAGCATCGCAACCAGACTGTGATCGGATTGACCCAGCGCGACGCCGAAGTGGAAGAGCCTGGGCTGAAAGACTTTCTGCCCATCGGTGTGGAGATGGCGGTGGGACGTCTGCTCTCGATGCCCGACGGCTCCTCGTCCGCGCTGGTGCAGGGACGCAGGCGTGTCGAGATCGTGGAGTTCATCCGCGTGCGGCCATACATCAAGGTGCGGGCGCGTATCGTCTTTGAGCCGACGACAGCCGACCGACAGACACAGGCCACGATGCGCTCTGTGCTGGACTTGTTTGATCGGTGCGTCCAATTGGATCGCTCCATCCCTGAAGAGGCGCATCTCTTCGCGATGAATATTTCCGAGCCAGGCTGGCTGGCGGACATGATCGCCACCTCGCTTTCGCTCAACTTCGAGGAGCGGCAGACGCTCTTGATGATGACCGACCCGCGCGCCCGCCTGCAACGGATGAACAAAATTCTCGCCGAAGAAGTGGACGTGCTCGAACTCGAGGACGAGATCCACAGCCGCGTGCAAAATGAAGTGGATAAAAGCCAGCGCGAGTATTATTTGCGCGAGCAAATGAAGCAGATCCAAACCGAGTTGGGCGAGGGCGATGTTTTCTCGAAGGATGCCAACGAACTGAAACAGCGCATCGAGAAAACCGCCATGCCTGATGAAGTCCGCAAGACGGCGATGAAGGAGTTGGAGCGGCTCAACCAGATGCCGCCGATGGCACCCGAAGTGGCGATCATCCGCACCTACCTGGATTGGATTCTCGACCTGCCGTGGATGAACGTTACGGACGATAATCTCGATGTGAAGAACGCGGCGCGGATTTTGGAGCGCGACCATTACGGACTCAAGAAACCGAAGGAACGCATCCTCGAATACATTGCCGTCCGTTCGTTAAAACCCAAGAAGGAACGTCAGCCGATTCTGTGCTTCGTCGGGCCGCCAGGGACGGGAAAGACTTCGCTCGGACGCTCCATCGCCGAGGCACTGGGACGCAAGTTCGTGCGCGTCTCCCTCGGAGGCGTCCGCGATGAAGCGGAGATTCGCGGCCACCGTCGCACGTACATCGGCGCGTTGCCTGGTCGCATCCTCCAGACGATGAAGCGGGCAGGGACGGCCAATCCGCTGTTTATGCTCGATGAGATTGACAAACTCTATTCCGATTTTCGCGGCGACCCAGCCTCTGCGTTGCTGGAAGTGCTCGACCCCGAACAGAACAACTCGTTCAGCGACCACTATCTCGAATTGCCCTTTGACCTTTCGAAGGTGATGTTCGTGACGACGGCCAACTATCTTGGGCCGATTCCGCCCGCCTTGCTCGACCGCATGGAAGTAATCGAGTTCCCAGGTTACATCGAGGAGGAGAAACTCGCCATCGCGGAGAAGTATCTCATCCCGCGACAGTTCGACGAGAACGGCATCCACGACACGGGTGTCAAGATCGAGAACGAGGCCTTGAAAAAGGTGATCCGCGAGTACACGTATGAGGCGGGCGTCCGTAATCTGGAGCGCGAGATCGGACGCGTCTGCCGCAAGGTGGCGCGGACGAAGGCCGAGGGGAAGAAGATCCCCGAAGCGGTCACGCCCGAACTGGTCGAGAAGTTCCTCGGGCCGCCGCAATTCTTTTTGACACAGGCCGAGCGCGCCGACGAGGTGGGCGTGGCGACGGGTCTCGCGTGGACCGAGAACGGCGGCGAGATCATGTTCGCGGAAGTCGCCGTGCTGGACGGGAAGGGCGGCCTGCAGATTACGGGACAGGTGGGCGACGTGATGCAGGAATCCGCGCAGGCGGGGCTATCCTACCTCAAGTCACGCGCGAACGTGTTGGGCATTGATCCCGAAGTGTTCGACCGTCTCGACATCCACTTGCATTTGCCCGAGGGAGCCATTCCCAAGGACGGTCCCAGCGCAGGCATCACCATGACGAGCGCCATCATCTCCGCCTTTACGGGACGTCCGCTCTTCAAGGACGTAGCCATGACAGGCGAGATCACCCTGCGCGGACGCGTGTTGCCGATTGGCGGTGTGCGCGAGAAGGTACTGGCCGCTCATCGGGCGGGACTCAAGACGGTCATCATCCCCGAGAGGAACGTGAAGGATCTGGTGGACGTGCCGAAGCAGGTGCAAAAGGATTTGAAGATTCTCCCTGTTACGCACATGGATCAGGTGCTGGAGATCGCGCTCTCGAAGCAGGTGGTGGCTGAGCCGCCGAAGCCGCGCTCGAAAAAAGAGGAGCAGGAGGGGGAATAGGGGTGGGTAAAACGTAAAGCGTAAAACGTAAAAGGCGTAGCGTGTAGATGAAATTCCCGATGCGAAAGGTGGCATCGGGAATTTTTGTGGCATTTGCCTTTTGACGGAATTCATCTAAACCAACATCAAGAGGCGTTCACCAACTTCTTGACTAAAAGTCAGATCATCAACAGGAGGCTTGCTTTCTGGAATTAAGGAACTGTCAGGAAAGAGTTTTTCGACTTTTGTTAATCTGGCAATCTCATTAATAATCTTCAATGTGTGCCCAAGCAACTTCTTGGAAAAGGTGTATGGCTCAATTGTTACCAAATCAGCCAACTTTTGAATTCCCCATTCAGTTAAAAGGCCATATTTTTCGCAAACGTTCCATATACTCTCGGCATCTGCTTTTGTAACTTTTATCAATATTGTTTTTTGTCCATTTAAGTCATTGTGCATCAGAGGTAACAGACCCGCCCCATGAATAGTATTCCGTGTTTTCGAGATGATTAAGCTGAAGTCCTGAAAATAATTGCTATTGATAAATTGGGCTAGTTCGGGATCATCCGCCTGGAGTTTGTTGACAAAATCTGGGTTTCTGAAATTTACAGATCTCTCTTTAATTTTGATTTCATGAATATTAAAGGCGACACGGGCCTGAGCATCTAACGCGCCTGAAAGCAATAAGGTGAAATAATCAAAATGATACATAATTTCGTCGCTGGTATTGTTATCACGATATGAATAGAATAGCTTTCCGATTTCATCGATCGATTGCAATGCTCTGCTACACCGCACTAGAATACTCTGCCCCAATATTGTCATGCCATCCTCCCCCAATTTTTTGCTATATACGCATGCACTGAAATACCTCCACATTTCAGGCAAAAGATACCTCGTAAGAGACCAGTAAAACATTCCCCTGTCAAACCCTGTTCGACCCGCAAAGCGGAAATCATTGCGCGTCCTAAGTAATAGTCCTATTACTTTTAGAGCTTCAGACGGCCAACATGGATTCGTATACTTTATAAAAGTATCATCTCGATTTTCTAATAAATATTTTGATGATGTAACCAGCAAATCTCTATAAGTGGCGCGATGCGCTTCGGCTACAAGTAAATCGTTTAATGCATCTGGGAAGTTGTCAGGATGAGCTCCAATATTATTAATCAAGGCTAATGCAGCATTTCGAAGCAGACTTGGGTCTAATATTCCTGCTTCTAATACGTTCTCATCTGAATATCTAATCGTAACGGGAATGTAATTTTCTTTGGGCTGGTCAATTTCCATGAAAGGTATTTCCCCAGGCCCTGTTGCCACAAAGGATAAGTGTGGTGATGGAACTTTCGCAAACTCAAATAAAATTTCTAATGCTGATTTTTCATGCTCATCCAAATTAAATAAGGCTGAACTGTGAAGAGTGATATTCAGTTGCCTGTCCACTTGTCCCTTATCAAAAGGAGAATTTAATTTAGGTAATATACTTATTTCTACAGAAGGCTGTTTAGGCCAGATAATAGATCTTTTCATTGGACAAATCCTTTTTTAGATATTAGCACGCGTGTTCGGTCGCTGCAAGAGGAATTGCGGGGGATTAAACTTAAAATATTCCACTAATATTCCGCGCTGTCTGCGTCAATCCGCGTTTCCGCGTCCCAAACTCCATAAGTTCAGGATAAAATACCCCCAAGGTGAATAACATGGACCTCAAAGGGAAAGTCGTACTCATCACAGGGGCATCCTCAGGCTTCGGCATGGACGCGGCGCGGCTCTTCGCCGAGGAGGGCTGCAGTGTCGTCCTTGCCGCGCGGCGCATAGACCGCCTGCAGGAATTGGCCGCTTCGATTCAGGCCGCAGGTGGCGAGGCCTTCGCCGTCCCTGTGGATGTAGCCAACCGCGAAGAGGTCGAGATCATGGTCGAAACTGTCCTCGACCTCTACGAGCGGATAGATATCCTCTTCAACAACGCGGGCTTTGGCCGTCTCGCCTGGCACGAAAACATGTCCTCCGCGCGCGATATTGACACGCAACTGGATGTCAACCTGCACGGCGTCATCCAGGTCACGCACGCGGTTCTGCCAGGCATGTTAAAACGACGCAGTGGACACATCATCAACATGTCCTCCGTCGCGGGCTGGATCGCCCCGCCCACTTACACCATCTACTCCGCCAGCAAATTTGGCGTACGCGGCTTCACCGACGCCCTGCGCCGCGAAGTACAACCCTTCGGCGTGGACGTTTCTGGCATCTATCCAGGCCCCGCCAAAACCGAATTCGGCCAGCACACGGGCAACCACCCCATGAAAAAATCCGCCCTGCGCCGCTACTTCCGCTCGATGACATCCGAGGAAGTGGCCGAGCGCGTCGTCGAACTGGCCCGCCGCCCGCGCCGCGCCGTCATTATGCCGTGGTACTACCACATCGCCATCTGGGCCGATTGGTACATGCCCTGGTTCGTGGACTGGGTCACCATGTCTGTGCTGACGAAGAAAAGAAATTCGTACAAATGAACGAGGGCGCGTCGCACCTTACCCGAAGACTCGTCCTCGGCGTTGGGTGCGACGCACTCCCGACCAGCGACTATCCGACTAGGAGACTATATGCCCCGCTTCGACAAACTCACCGCCTCTCTCTCGACCTCTGGGCTGGACGCCGTTATCCTGAATCCTGGTCCCACCCTGACATATCTCACGGGACTGCACTTCCACCTGATGGAGCGTCCCGTCGTTCTCTTCTTCGCCGCGGATCAACCTCCCGCGCTCGTCCTGCCCGAACTCGAAATGCAAAAAGTGACGGGGATTCCCATCGCTCCGTTCCCCTACGGAGAGAATCCCGCTGAATGGGAGGCGGCCTTCCGCGGCGTAGTCCGCTCGCTGAATTTGGACGGAAAAAGAATCGGCGTCGAGCCGCGTCAATTGCGCCTGCTCGAATATCAATATGTCAAAACCGCCGCGCCCGAAGCCGAATTCCCCGATGGCTCGTCAGCGCTGGGGACGCTTCGGTTGCACAAGGACGCGGAAGAGGTCCTGAAGATGAGGCGGGCGGTGCAGATTGCCCAGTCCGCGCTCGAAGCGACGATTCCCCTCATCAAAGTCGGCATGACCGAGAAGGAACTCGCCGCCGAATTGGTCACGCAACTCTTCAAGCATGGCTCTGACCCCGAACTCCCGTTCAGTCCCATCGTCTCGGGCGGACTGAATTCTGCCAACCCGCACGCCACGCCGACAGACCGAAAACTCGAGCGCGGCGACCTGCTCGTCATTGACTGGGGCGCGACCTTCGACGGCTACATCTCCGACCTGACGCGCACCTTTGCCGTCGGCGAAGTGGATGCCGAGTGCGCCACCATCCACCGCGTGGTGCAGGAGGCGAATTCTGCGGGCCGCGCTGCCGCTAAGCCTGGCGTCCCCTGCGCAGATGTGGACAAGGCCGCGCGGGATGTCATCGAGGACGCGGGCTACGGACAATTCTTCACACATCGGACGGGTCACGGCATCGGGATGGAGCCTCACGAAGACCCGTACATGCGCGGCGATAATATGCAAATTCTGGAAATGGGGATGGCCTTCACTGTGGAGCCTGGCATCTACCTGCCGAATCGCAATGGTGTACGCATCGAAGACAACGTGGTCATCACCAAAGACGGCGCGGATGTGCTGTCCGATCTGCCGCGTGAGATACGCGTGGTGGGGTAGGTTGTTTGAAACGCGAACTGACCCTCCGTCGCGCCCAGCCTGAGCACGCCGAAGCACTGACGAGAATCGCGCTCGCCGCCAAACGTCACTGGAACTATCCCGAAGACTGGATCGAACTCTGGACTCCACAACTGACGATTTCCCCCGCCTACATCGCGCAAAACGAGACCTGGCTGGCCGTCGTCAACGATGAGCCTGTCGCTTTTTATTCGCTCAAGCAGGATGGCGACGCGTGGTGGCTGGACCATCTTTGGGTCACACCCGAAGCGATGGGACAGCATCTCGGCGCGTTCCTGTTCCGCCATGCGCTGTCGCGTTGCCGCAGGATGGACGCGTCTATCCTGATGATCGAATCCGACCCGAACGCGGTCGGCTTCTACGAAAAGATGGGTGCGAGGAAAGTGGACGAGCGCCGCGGCCAAGTGGACGGTCAACCGCGGATCTTGCCAATCCTGCAAATGAATTTGTAAAAAATAACAGGCGGCATCAAAGCCGCCTGTTATTTTTCTACATTGAAATATTACTGGCAGGCAGGGAACTTGAACGAGCCGATGCGGGTCTGCCAGTTGTTGCCGGTGACTTCGTAATATTCGGTGGTGTACCAGAAGGTGCAGTCGTCCACCGGGTCCACGGCCATGGAGGAGTAGTCTCCCCAGCGGTTGTAGCCGCCTTTCTGCGAGCCGGTGCCAGCGAAGAGGGTGGTTTCGGTTTGGCCGAGGGTGCCGAGCGGGTCGGTCACGAGGCGTCCCGCGTAACGAATGGCGGGATACATCTTGGAAGTGGAGACGCTATAACCGACAGCCATGTTGCCGAATTTGTCCACTGCCAGGCTGGGCATCCAGCGATAGGCCGCGGTGGGTGCGTACGTGCCCTGCTGGTAGACGCTGGGCGTGGCTGCCATGTTGCGGACTTCCATCCAACGAATGCCGAGGGATGTGTTGGAGACCTTGACGGTGCGCGACACCCACAGGGACTGAACGCCGTTGATGTTGCGATATTGGAGCCACGTCATCAGGCGGTCGCCGAGGGTGTCGAGTCGCTCGGTGCTGCCCAGCTGGCGGACGACTCTCGAGGCGGGACGCGTGAACGAAGCGACGGCGAAACTCTGGGGACCAGTGAAGGTCGAGGAGGAGGGCGTCGCCCAATTGACAGTGAACTTCCACAACTTCATGCTGGTATTCGAGCCATAGTCCGACATGAAATATTCGGGCGTGCCGGTGGGAGCCAGTGTGCCTTTCAAATTGGCTGGCAGGAGGCTGAAGTAGGAAGTGCCGAGGGTGAAGGCCACCGAGCGGAGGGGAGCGCCGCTGATCATGTCATCGCGGTTGAGCGCCCAGACTTTCACGCCGCCGTAGGAGGAGCCACCTGTGAACATGTTGGCCGACATGTAGATGCCGTCGTTCCAGATGCCGAACTTGGGATAGTCGTTCAACGCGGTGGTGCTGGCGACGATCTCGTAGAGCCACCAGCCGCCGCTCACCGGGTCAGCGCTCTTGGAAACGGCCACGCACTCATAGTAGGGAGGCGTTGTGCCATTGCCAGCGAAGGCAAAGTCGGTGATGATCCAACGTCCCGATATCTGGTCGTAGAGCACGATCGGGTCACCGTAGTTCAAGGTGGCGCATGCGCCAGAGCCGCCATTCGCAACAAAGAAGTTATCGAAGGTGAACGCGGCCAGGCGGGCGCCGGTGGCCTTGTCAAAGATGCCGATGGAAGTATTCACGGCTTGAATGTAATGGTTGGGGCCAACATCGCCATGCGTATCGGGCGGCCAGCCTGCGCCCCAGTTCTGCAGGTCGAGGCCTTTGAAGTTCTTGATCGGTGCAGGGGCCGCGGCCAGGGCTGGGCCAATGGGACGACCAGCGACTGACTTGTTCGTCTGGACGACGGAATCGGGTCCCTGGTCTTTAACGAAAGCGGGCATCTGTCCCATTTCGCGCATGGGGCGCTGTTTCTCGGGGCCGCTTTTGGGAAGTTTGCGCACGTCAAGATCCATCGAAACGGCCGCGGCGTGGGTTTCCACGAACGGTCCGCGGATGCCAGCGGCGGGAGCGGATTTGTCAATGCTGATGGCTTCCGAACCGTTTTCCACGCCCAACATGCGCGGAACATCGTAAGCGTATTGTGAACGGCCATAGGCGAGGAACGAACTGACAACTACGATGGCAATCAGGGCAACCATTGCCAGTTTTTGAATCAGTTTTTTAGACATGAAACCAGTCTCCTTATGTTTAATTAGATCAATTTTTCCTCAGTGGCGAATGAAATGGAATCCAATGGCATCTCTAATACTTCACCTCCTGCCTCAATCCCGTTCACCCTTAACGAAAAAAACGCCAAATTGGCGTTTTGAAAAGAAAGCAACGGGGAAAAGGATATTCCTGTCGTATTGTTTCTCTGGAAGTAGGGTTGGATTGCTCTTATTTTCCCGATAAATGGAAATTTGTCAAGGCAGTAATTTCTTTTTGATTTCTTGTGTGCAAGATTGTTAAATCAAATGGCGGCCATTTCTGGCCGCCATTTGTGTTGTAAAGATGTTTACTGACAACCGGGATATTGGAACGAACCAATACGGGTCTGCCAGTTGTTACTGGTGGTCTCGTAGTACTCGGTGGTAAACCAGAAGGTGCAGTCGTCCACCGGGTCCACGGACATGGAGGAGTAGTCGCCCCAGCGGCTGTAACCGCCAGATTGGGAGCCAGTCCCCTCGATCAGGCTGATCTCGGTCTGTCCCAGCGTGTTGAGCGGGTCGGCGACGAGGCGTCCCGCGTAACGGATGGCGGGATACATGGTGGAACTGGAGACGCTATACCCGATGGCCATGTTGCCAAATTTGTCCACGGCGAGGCTGGGCATCCAGCGATAGTTCGCGTCGGGCGCGTACGTGCCCTGTTGGTAGACAACTGGCGTGGTGCTCATGTTGCGGACTTCCATCCAGCGCAATCCCATGGATGTGCCAGCCACGACGGTGCGCGAGACCCACAGGGACTGGACGCCATTGATGTTGCGGTATTGAAGCCAGGACATCAGTCTATCGCCGAGGGTGTCGAGGGTTTCCGTACTATTGAGTTGTGGGACGCGGCTGGTCGGTCGCGTGAACGAAGCGACGGCGAAACTGGTCGGGCCGGTGAAGGTCGAGGAGGTCGGCGTGGTCCAGTTGACAGCGAACTTCCACAACTTCATGCTGGTGTTCGAGCCATAGTCTGACATGAAGTATTCCGGTGTGCCAGCGGGAGCCAGCGCGCCTTTCAGGTTGGCCGGTAGGAGGCTGAAATAGGTGGTGCCAAGCGTGAAGGCCACCGTGCGGAGCGGCGCGCCGCTGATCAGGTCGTCGCGGTTCAGCGCCCAGACCTTCGCGCCCGCATAGGAACGTCCGCGCTTGAACATATTGGCCGACATGTAGATGCCGTCGTTCCAGATGCCCAGTTTGGGATAATCGTTCAGGCTCAGGGTGTCGGCAGTGAGGGTGTACAGCCACCAGCCACCGCTGACGGGATCGGCGGTCTTCGAGACGGCGATGCATTCGTAGTAGGGCGGTTTGTTCACGCTGGTGAATGCAAAGTCGGTAATGATCCAGCGTCCCGAGATTTGATCGTAGACAACGATCGGGTCGCCCTGATTATAGGTCGCGCAAACGCCCGATCCGCCGGCTGCGATGAAGAAATTATCGAAGGTGAACGCGGCCAGGCGTGTTCCAGTGGCCTTGTCGAAAATGCCGATGGAGGTGTTGACAGCTTGAATGTAATGGTTGGGACCCACGTCGCCATGCGTATCGGGCGGCCAGCCCGCGCCCCAGTTTTGCAGGTCGAGGCCTTTGAAATTGGTCAACGCAGACGGGGCCGCCAGTGCGATTGCCTCTCCCAGGCTTTCACTGGTCTGGATCACGGGATCCAAGGCGCCGTTATCTGCGGGAGCAGGCATCTGTCCCATTTCGCGCAGGGGACGTTTCTGGTCGGGACCATTCTGCGGAAGATTGCGCAGGTCCCTGTCCATCGAGACTGCTTTTCCATGCGTCTCGACGAACGGACCTTTGATGTCGGTGGTGGGTGGGGCCTGAACCTGAATGAGACCCTCCCCGGCACCGGTGTCCATGCCGAGCATGCGCGGGACATCGTACGAGAACCCGGAGCCCGCATTTCCGCGGGTGACAAAAACGGAAGTGACAACCAGCATCAGGATAACGATCCCAAATGCCAGTTTGCGAACGTTTTGGCTTGTCATGCATTCTCTCCTTAGTGTGATTTTTTTTGAGACGGGGCGATGGTGGGGTTCGGTGTTTGAACGGTTGTCTGTCACCTCCATGGGGTCAGGTTAACCGCAAAAAAGCCGCACAGGCTTTTGATTTTGAAATTGAGCGAGTGAAGGGTGGCGAAGCGTAGTTTTATCCGGTGGGATGGATTGGGTTACAATTTCTGTTGGCTAACCGGGATACACTTTCACTAAACATGTGACGCAGGAAACACCCCATGGATACGTATTGCCGATACATTCATTCCCATCCAGAAGACCAATTCAACAAAATCTACCACGATACCCAATACGGATTTCCTCTCGACGATGACAACCTGCTCTTTGAGCGACTCGTGTTGGAGATCAACCAGGCGGGGCTCTCGTGGATCACCATTCTCAAAAAAGCGGACAACTTCCGCCGCGTCTACGATCAATTTGACCTCGCGCGGGTCGCGGCCTACGAAGAAGCGGACCGCGCCCGTCTCCTCGCCGACGCGGGCATCATCCGCAACCGTCTCAAGGTCAACGCGGCCATCGTCAACGCGCAGAAGATTCTCGAATTGCAAAAGGAATTCGGCTCGTTCAAAAACTGGCTGGATGCACATCACCCGCGTCCCAAAGAGGAGTGGGTGAAACTCTTCCGAAAGACATTTGTCTTCACAGGCGGCGAGATCGTGAACGAGTTCCTCATGTCCACGGGCTATATCGAGGGCGCGCACGAAGCGGATTGTCCGATTTACAGGATCATAAAAACGCAAAACCCACCCTGGGCTATAATCAAATAAATGGCAACTTGGATCGCCCACCTCCGCATTGCCGAAAACCTGCTCGGCCACATCCCGAATCTCGACGCGGGACAATTCGCCATCGGAAACGTTGCTCCCGATTCGGGCATCCCCGATGAAAAATGGGAGAAGTTCGATCCGCCGCCGCAGGTTACACACTTCAAACGCTCAAATAGCGTCCACAAAGATATCGCCGACCTCGATTTTTATCGCGGCTATCTCGCGGACATGCCACCGCAAGACACAGCCCGCTTCTCCTTCCGCCTCGGCTATTTCTTCCACCTCATCACCGACAACCTGTGGACGGTCCGTATCGGCAAGCCCACGCAGGAACGCTACCCCGAACAATTCGCGGCGGACAAGGATTTCATCTGGGAAGTGAAACTGGATTGGTACGGACTCGATCACCTCTACGTTCGCACCCATCCCAATTGCCTGTACTGGCGCGTCTTTCTGGAGGCCGAGCCTGAATCTGCAGATTTGGACTTTCTCCCGTCTCAGGCGTTGCTTCACCAACTAAAGCACATCAAATCCTATTACCAACGCCGTGACGAAAAAACAGACGCCATGTGCGCCCGTCCCATGATCTATCTTCCTCAATCCGAGATGGACGCGTTCGTCCGCGAAGCCACCGATCGAATCCAGAAGATTTATCGCGCGCTCTGGCCCATTCCGTCTGAGGTGGATGGGTTGGCGTCCGCGTTGGAGCTATCACTATAGGAAATTTTCCATGCCACAAACCATTTCCACTGCCGAACCATTTTTTCTCCCGGGCGACGCGTCCAAACCCGCCTGTCTTCTCATCCACGGATTCACGGGTACGCCCAAAGAGATGCGCTGGATGGGCGATTACCTCAACGCGCAGGGACACACCTGCCTCGGCATTCGCCTCACAGGACATGCCACGCGTCCCAAGGACATGGTCCGCTCGCGCTGGACGGATTGGACAGCCTCCGTTGAAGATGGCTACAACCTCCTGCGCGGCGTCACGGACCGAATCTTCCTCATCGGTCTTTCGATGGGCGGTGTGTTGTCCCTGCTCATGTCCACGCGGCTGGAAGTGCGCGGGGTGGTGGCGATGTCCACGCCGTATGAGTTGCCCGTCCACGTCCCTGCCTGGGAGATGCGCATCTTCAGTTGGTTCAAAACCTACTTGCGAAAAGAACGTGGGAAACCTGACGAAGGCTGGTTTGACAAAGAAGCATGGAAGGATCACATTTCCTATCCACTCAATCCTGTCCGCTCGGCGGCGGAGTTGCAGTTAATGCTCGGCAGGATGCGGTCCGCGTTGCCAAAGATTCAAGTTCCCGTGTTGCTCATCCATTCGAAGGATGATAAGTACGTCCCGCTCGATAGTATGCCGCGCATCTACGAACGCTTGAACGCGTCAGGCAGGGAAATGTTCTGGGTGACAGGGAGCGGGCACGTTGTCACGCGTGACGCGGCGCGCCAGCAGGTGTTCGAGGCCGCGGCCGCGTTCATCCAAAAAGTCGAAAATAAATCCGTTTAACCACGAAGCGCACAGAGACGCACGGAGGATTTCCTTTGTGTACTTTGTGGTGGAAAAAGGTTTTTGTTGAATCGCAATCTTCTCTTCATGGCATTGTCGCTTTTTGTCTGGGGCATCGGCGAGGGGATGTTTTTTAATTTCTCGCCCATTTACATGGAGCATCTTGGCAGTGACCCCCAACAGATCGGCCTGATACTGGGCGCGTTCGGCGCGGCGATGGCGATCACGCACATCCCCGCGGGACGACTCGCCGACCGATTCGGACGCAGGCCGCTTTTGCTGACGGCCTGGGCGATGGGATTCGCGGCGACTGTCATCATGGCGCTCGCGCGTGACCTGGCGTGGTTCGTCGTTGGGATGCTGGTCTACGGGCTGACGGCTTTCGTCTCTTCACCGCTTTCGAGTTACATGACCGCGGCGCGCGGCAACTGGACGGTGGCGCAGGCGCTCACATTGACGACGGCCACCTTCAGTTTTGGAATGACCTTCGGCCCCGCGCTCGGCGGCTGGATCGGCGAGCTGTTTGGCCTGCGCACGGTGTACGTTGTTGCGGCGGGGATTTTTTTTGTGTCCACCATCCTCATTCAGTTCATCGGGAACCAGCCCATCGAACATCACGACCCAGAATCGCCACCCGTGAGTTTGCTCTCGAATGTGCGTTTCCTCAACTTTTTGCTGGTGGCCGCGCTGGCGGTCTTTGCCATGTACCTCGCCCAACCGCTTACGCCCAATTTTTTGGAAGGCGTGCGCGGCCTTTCGCTCAGTGAAGTGGGTGTTGTCTTCACTGCGGGAGCGATGGGTAACGCGCTGGTCAGTATTTTGCTGGGACGTTTTCCGCCGCGCATTGGCTATCCCATTTCGCAGGCCATGGTCGGGTTGTTCGCGCTTCTCATGTGGTACGGCACGGGCCTGCCGCTCTTCGCCCTTGGCTATTTTTTGATGGGTGGGTTTCGCGCCGCGCGCCCGCTGGCGCTGGCGCAGGCACGCGAACTCGTCCACGATTCGCAGCTTGGCCTCGCCTACGGCATAATGGAGACGGTTTCCTCCATTATTTTCATCCTCACGCCTCCACTGGCTGGGTTTCTCTTTGAGCGCGACCCGTATCTCGTCTATCCCATCACCATCGGCCTGATCGCATTTTCGGTTATCATCAGCATTCTCTTTGCCCCGCGTCATCAGTCACTGAGCACTGAACACTGAAAACTGGAACTCCCCATGCTTGAAATTGTGACCTTCACCCTCGGCCCCGTGCAGACGAACGCCTATCTGGTCGCTGACCCCGACTTGGGGGACGCGGCCGTCATCGATCCCGCCTGGGACGGGAAGTTGATTCTGTCCGAGGCACGGGCGCGCGGCTGGCGTATTGCCCACCTATGGTATACCCACGCGCACTTCGACCATATTGGCGGCGCGGCGGAGATCGCCGACGCGCTGAATCCGCTTCCCCTCGTCGCGCTCCATCCCGATGACCACGTTCTATGGCGCACGGGCGGAGGCGGCGCGCTCTTCGGCTTTAAAATTGACCCAGGTCCCGAACCGACCATTGATTTCACGCACGGACAAATTTTGAGATTGGGAAGCGTACAATTCGAAGTGCGTTATACGCCAGGGCATACACCCGGTCATTGCGTGTTGTATTGCGCCGAATCCAAAGTCTGCTTTTGCGGCGATTTAATTTTTGCTGGCTCGGTCGGCCGCACAGATTTTCCTGGGGGAAATTGGGATACGCTCGAGAAAAGCATCCGCGAGCAAATTTACACATTGCCCGATGAGACGCGCCTGCTTTCGGGGCATGGCGATGAAACGACAGTTGGGGAAGAGAAGCAATTCAATCCATTCGTGCGCGCTTGAGTGCGGACGCGAAGTCTTCGGGATATTCGGCTTTGAAGGTGAGTGTCTCCCCCGTGGCGGGATGCGTGAATGTCAACGAGCGCGCGTGGAGTGCAGGGCGGGAAATGAGTGATGAATGAGGGTGGAGTAGGCGGCGAGGATCAATGTCCGCTTCGGATGCCTCGACCATCGCCGCCATATCGAGACCCGATCCTGTGTCACGAGTGCCATACAACGAATCCCCCAGCAAAGGATGTCCCAACTCGGCGGCGTGGACGCGTATCTGATGCGTCCGCCCCGTTTCGGGGATGGCCTCGAGCAGGCAGAATCCGTTGAAGCGGTGTAAGACGCGGAAATTCGTCACGGACGGTTTTCCCGCGCGGTTGTCCACCACAGTGCGATGCTTGTGCCCCACATCCGCGTGCAGGGGGTGACGCGCGGTGTGCTCATCCCATTTGGGATTCCCCTCCACTAGTGCGTGATAGATTTTTTTCACCTGATGTTTCTCGAATTGGATATTGAGCGAGCGATGCGCCTCGGCCGTCCGAGCGAAGACGATGATGCCGCTGGTCACTTTGTCGAGGCGGTGGACGATCCAAATTCCTTGCCCTGAGCCTGTCGAAGGGTTGCCATATTCGGCCTTGAGCATCTTCACAAGATAAGGCGCGTCTTTATCCCAACCATCAGGGAGAACGGGCAGTCCCGCAGGTTTGTCGAGAACGATAAGTTGATCATCAAGATGAAGGATTTGCATGGAGCAATTGTACCCGCGAGAGGATGCGTCGCACCTTCTGGATGAGACAAATTCAAAATGTCGGGTGCGACGCAGTCGCGCTGGATCCCTTGACATTAACGTTACGTCATAGTTTACAATGCCGCCATGTTCACAGTCAAGCAACTCTCGAAACTGGCAGGCGTGACGCCGCGCACACTTCATCACTACGACCAGATCGGACTCCTCAAGCCGACCCGCGTGGGCGAGAACGGCTATCGCTACTACGGGGAGGAGTCCCTTCTGCGCCTGCAACAGATTCTGCTCTATCGCGAGTTGGATATTCCGCTCGAAGACATCAAGAAGATCGTGGGACGCCGCGACTTCGACGTGTTGGGCGCGTTGCAAAGTCACAAGGACGCGTTGCAGAAGCAAGTGACGCGTCTCAATCGCCTGCTGGTCACTGTGGACAACACCATCCATCATTTGAAAGGAGAAAAACCCATGAGCAATCAAGGTCTCTTTGAAGGGTTTAGTGAAGAGGAACAGGAGAAGTACGCGCTCGAAGCCGAGCAGATGTACGACCCCGAGACGGTCCGTGAATCGAACCGCAAGTGGAAGTCCTACTCCGCCGCGAAAAAGCAATCCATCCTCGACGAAGGGAAGGCGATTTATCTGGACCTGATCGCGGCCATGCCCAAACGAGCGGACTCGCCCGAAGTCCAGACTCTCATCCAACGCTGGCGCGGCCACATGGATTACTTCTGGAAGCCGAACCTCGACCAACTTCTTGCCCTCGCGGAAGGCTATAACACCGACCCGCGCTTCAAAGCCAACTTCGACAGGATGCATCCGAAACTCGCAGAGTTCATGCGCGAAGCGGTGAAGGTTTATGTGAGAGGGAGAAAGAAGAAGGAGTAAGCAAGGAATAACATGACTCACCCCGAATTTAATCTTTAGCCACGGATTTACCCTTTGGGCACGATGTCACAGATTTACACAGATTTGGCCGACTCCAAGACAACGAGT
>QZIJ01000130.1 GCA_003598975.1 Anaerolineaceae bacterium
TTTGGATGTGAGCATCGGCGTGGAAACGCTTCACCATGACATCCCCCATCAGAAAGTTGCAAGCCGCCAGTAGGATCATGCCCTGGTGGTGCGCCATATAGGATTGCACAATGGCATGGGTCTGGCCGTCTGACATGCGTGTTTTGGTGTAATCAAGCGCTTCATAAAAACCAAAACGTCCGAGCATATTCAGCCGCTTCAGGCGCGCCATATTTTCCAGCACTTCCCGCGGTTGCAGTGAAAGCCCCAAAAGTGAGGCGTACGGCGTGATGACCAGATCATCGGGCAAGTCACGTTTGTAGCCCAAAGCAGGCACGCCAAAAGCGCGGTACTGGTAATGCTGGTCAAGATCGAAAGCATAGTAGCCCGATTCCGAAATGCCCCAGGGCACTTTCTGCTCCTGTCCATAACTCACCTGTGCGTCGAGCGCGGCGTAGCAACTGTCCGAGAGGAATGTCCCGAGGTAGTTTTTGGTAAACAGGGTCGGCATGAGATATTCGAACATGGTGCCGCTCCATGAGAGCAATACCTGTTTGCCGTTGACCTCTGTCACTGGCCGTCCGAGATGCTGCCAATGGCTTTGCGGTACATTGCCTTTGGCGATTGCGATCAGGCTGGCAATGCGGGATTCAGATGCCAGCAAATCGTAGTAACTGGGGTCGAGACGTTCGGCGCTGGGAGTGTAGCCGATGTGGAACAACTGGCGATGCTCACTGAACAGAAAGCGAAAATCCATGTCCGTCACGGCGATGTTCGCCTGCTCTGCAAGGTCTCGATAGCCAATCATCAGAGGCGCGATCGTCAAATGGGCTGACGATAGATCAGCATCCAGTTGTTGAAGCCATGCATGCCCGGCTTCATCCCCTGGCTGTACCTGGAAATGTTGCAGTGATGCTCGAATACGTTCATACATCTCAGCGGCCCGCCCCAGGGCCGGTAATTCAACAGGCAAAGTATTGCAAAAATCCTGCCAAGCAGGCATTTGCGACATTATCTCAGCAGGCGCATCCAGATATTTGAACCAGGGCGCGAATAAATCCAGGCTGCGCTGCATACTTTGCAGGTGCAGGTGCATCAGATCCAGATAATGCTGGAGTTCAGTCAGGGACTCGCGCTGGAGGTGGGGATGCCTCTCGAGCAATTCCATCAAACGACGCGAGACTCTTTCCCAGCCTTCGCCGGAGAGCCAATCGAGAGTCATTTTCCAAGCTGACGGTTGATTCTGGACGGCACTGACGCGCTTGTAAATGCTGGTTAATTCAACTTCAAAAGATTCGATGGAAGCGTGCGGGTTGTTTTTTTCTAGGGCTTGCAGGACTTCTGACAAAATGTCCAGAATAACAAGCAATCCCTGCCACTGCTTGTCATCCAAAAGCGGCGTATCCGCCATGGTGAGGCAACCCTGTCGAAGCGTAATCAGGCAGGCCACCAGGTTGCCGCTGTCCACTGTGGAAACGTAACGGGGCGGGAGCGCGGTCAGTGTCTGCGAATCGTACCAGTTCATCAGATGTCCCCGGTAATGTTCCATTTTATCCATAGTCTCAAAAGTGGAGCGCAGGCGGACGGCCAATTCGAGCAGGCCAATATAGCCCAAATCATACGCCGCCAGTGTGGATACCAGGAAGAGGCCGATGTTGGTCGGTGTGGTGTAATGCGCCACACTGCCACGTGGTGAGGCTTGAAAATGGTCGGGGGGAAGCCAGTGGTCATTGGGGCCGGCAAACTGCTCAAAAAATGCCCAGGTGCGGCGCGCTAGGCGCAACACTTGTCTGCGCTGAGTCTCTGTGAGCGGCGTGGGGATGTGCGTCACCGGTTGGCTGATCCGGTAGGCGATTTGCGGGGCAACCAGCCAGGCAATCAACAAAGGCGTTGCCACCCAGAGCGAGGCTGGGGCAAAAACAGCGAGCGTTATGCCCAACAGAACAGCCAAAAACGAAGCCCATCCCATCGTTCTCCAGGTTACGTAGGGCGTGTTCAATTTTAACGAACGCGCCACACTCGCCGCGGGGGTCCACTGCAACAGATTTTTTCGTAGAATGAACATGCGGGCGATCGTTATTCCAATGGCACTCAAGGCAAGCAGGGCTTCGTACGGCAAAAAGAGAATGGAAAGCATCCAGTGCATGAACGGAAGCCGGGTTGGACTGAAAAGCCGTTTGAGCGTCAGCCGTGCAGGATGATGTGTGCCTTGTCGGAGAAGTTGCAGCAGAATGGGCAGGGCAGAGGGTAGCAGTACCAGCAAAGTCCAGGCCAGAGGCGAACCAGGCAGGAACAGCCAGCCTGCCGCAAACAACGTCACTAAATTAGCGGGCAACAGACTGCGGCGAAGGTTGTCAAAAATTTTCCAGCGATTAATTATGGAAAGACGGTTGGGAGCCATTCCACTTTCAGTGCGGACGGTGGGAAACAACCAGGGTAATAACTGCCAATCGCCGCGGATCCAACGGCGTTGACGGCGGGCGTATGCCAGGTAGCGTGACGGATATTCCTCGTACAGGAGAACGTCTGTAACCAACGCGGCGCGTCCGTAACTCCCCTCAAACAGGTCGTGACTGAGCAGAGTATTCTGACGCACCTGACCCGCCAGACTGCGCTCAAATGCTGCAACATCATAAATCCCTTTACCGACATAACTGCCCTCGCTAAATAAATCCTGGTACACATCTGAAACCGCAAAGGAGTACAAATCAAAACCGGCATTCGCGGCAAAAATTTTCGAGAAAGGGGAACGGTTCGCACTGGTCGGCTTAATGGCCACGCGTGGTTGCAACACGGTATATCCCGCGATGACCGATTGTCCGTCTGGGGAAAATTCGGCGCGATTCAATGGATGCGCCAGGGTGGCAATCAGACGGTTGGCACTGCCCTGCGGCAGGGATGTATCTGCATCCAACGTGATCACATATTTGATGTCAGTCAAAATGCCCAGTTCACCAATCTGGGTGGTGTAGGCTGTTTCCCGAAGAGCGACGGAAGCGGGATCACCCAGATCGAGCAACAGACGATTGAAATCTGCCAGTTTGCCGCGCTTGCGCTCCCAGCCCATCCAGACCCCCTCAGATGGATTCCACTGGCGCTGACGGTGGAACAAGTAAAAGGGTGTTGCGTCCGCGTATTTTTTATTGAGATTCTTAATGCCCGTCCTTGCCAGATCAAGCAGTTGTTCATCCTCCGGCATATCCTGCGCCGGGGCATCATGGAAATCGGTCAGCAGGGCATAGGTCAGTTGTGGGTCGGGGTTGGATAGATGATAAAGTTCCAACTGCTGCAAGAGATGGCTGAGTTCATCGGCGCTTTCCAGCAGACTTGGGACAACCACCATGGTACGGTTGCCCGGCGGGACGCCCTCCGAAAAATCCATGCGCGGCAGGCTTTGGGGTCTGACGCGATGGGTCACATTCCAGTTCACGAGTATGATAGCGGCCTCCAGCGCCAATCCGACTCCCAGAATACCAACGATAATACGCTGGGTCAGCGAACCGCCCGAAAGTGTGGCATAGGAGAGCAGTCCAAAAACAAACAGCGCCGAAAGGAGGGTGATACTCCCCAGATAGGTAACGGTGGGATTGGCGAGCAGGGCGCGGCGGATACGGAGACTTAATCCCGGCCGGTAGCGGATGCTGGCTTCGAGCGTCTTGCGCCCCGCATCCCGCAGATAAAAGCCAACGTGCGTTTTTCTACCGAATGATTTGTCATCCGCGTTGCGAGCAAGTTCTACTGCGGCGAGTGCGACTTCATCTTCGCTGAAGGCCGAACAGCGGGCCAGTTCCTCGACAACACTGCGATAACTATTACGGGTGTCAAAGTCCATGCCTGCATAGATCTCCGCCGGGTCATTTTGCAAAATTTGTTCCACCCGGCTGGTCTGTTCAAAAAATGTTTCCCAATTCGTTGTGGAGAGCAAACGCAGGCTGAGAAAGCAGTTGGCTACAACAGTCTCGTTTGCCAGCGACGGAGAAGCAAACTGGCTTGGAATTTTGCTCAAACCCTTCGGCGCATCCATGCCGGTCAATTCGACGGCCGCATAGACGAGTCGCTCCAAAATCCCGATGCGCAACATGCTCGGCAACGCCCACAGTTCCCCAATCGTCAGGGGCGTGACCTGCTGGTAATCCTGCGCAAAAGCAGCGGCTTGAGTCAGATCAAGCTGACTTTGGCTAAAACCAAGCCACTCCCACGCCAGAGCGAAAATGCGCGGGTGTCCTTGCAAGGGCGTCCCGTCCAGCCTTGGCAACTGCTTGAGAAAACTGGCTGGCAGGTCCTCTTCAATCTGGCGGAAGGTCTGTTTGACCACATAGAAGTTATCCAGCATCCATTCGCCCGCGCGGGAAACTGGCAGATCATTGGACGGAGCGGACTTGAAGATTGCATTGGCGGTGAGCAACACCTGTTCCCAAATGATCAGGTGTTTCAGCAGGCCTGCGTTTGGGGGGCGAGATTTTTCTACGGTATGTAATTTTGCCAGATGGCGCGCAAATTCTCTCAGTCGGCTATCTGCGGCTTGGTCGGTCGGACCAGAAAGAGTAACTGGTGAGGCAGCCTGCATAAGTTAACGCTCTGCGCGTTCTCTTGTTGACAACTCAAGCGGCTTCGGCTCTTGTTTGGAGGGCAGGTCCTGGGCTATCAGAAGGGACACTTTGCCATATAGGATGAAATTGTTAACCACACTGCCATACGGCCATTGATGCTTTCCCGAATAGCCATGCGCACTCAAGGTGATCAAGTCAATATGTTCCTGTTCCACTACTTGATACAGTGCGGCGGCGGTGTGATCGCTGACGATGAGATGGGTTTGAACCGCAATGTCTTGCAGGTATGAACGTGACTTCACCTGTTCCAAATAATGTTCGGCTTCTTCTCGATTTCGCGTGACAACGCGATCTGCCAGATCAATATCTTCGCGCGCCAGGGGCATCTGGCGCGCCATTTCGGGGGTTTGCACCACATGCACAAGGTGAATCGTCGGCTTATGAACATGGGCCAGTTGCATGATGATCGGCAGGACATGTTCTGCCCGCCGGGAACCATCCAACGGCACCAGGATGCGTTGATATAACGGGCCTGCTGGCAATTCACCAGTTGGGACTTCATGCTGGCGTGCCCGAACGATAAGCACAGAAGACGGCGCGCTCAGGATGATTTTTTGTGTAATGCTACTGATGCCCCATTGAGTCAATCCGTGACGTCCGTGACTGCTCAAGATGATCAATTTCATGCCCGCGTTTTGGGCATATTCCGTGATCCCTTCAGCAACCAGCCCTTCCAGAATGATTGCCCGCGCCCGCACTTTTGATTCTTCAAATTGCTGCCTGATCCCTTCCAGGTAGAGAGTTGCCTTTGTCTTTTGGATTTGCCAGTTAAGTAAATCGAACAATTGCGCGGATGCGCCTGCCTGATTCTTTTCCAGTATGCGAAGTAGTGTGATTTCTGCATTAAAAGAATGGGCGAAGGCAGCAACATGGGGGAGAACGCACTCAGCCAATTGAGAGCCGTCCAATGGGACAAGAATAGGATCGAACATGGTAATCCCTTCGATTCTTTCATACCGTCAAACTTAGTTGTATTGGTATTAATGATGTGAGTGGGTATGAGGGTCATCTCGCGTATGCGAGTGGAATTAAGAACTGTTACGGAATGTAGCAATGCAGAGGCTTTAAAACGCACCTGGCAGAAATGAAACTTCCAATTCCAAGAGACGCATTTATCGAAATCAGTATACTCTACTTTGCTGGGGTCGGATGATTGGACTGCATATTATCGAAACATGTAGTTCCCTTTCATGATGAAGGCTTCCCAAATTACCCGTTTGCTTCTTGCAAACACGAAAAACATGTTCGAATGTGTTATCCCCGCCCCGTGCGATACATGTCTGGTATACGGGTGTAAATCTCGACCCGCGCTAGATCAACCTCTCCCGCACTCAAAGCGAGATTTTCCACCTTGCTGACAATTCGGTCAGACTTGGTTTATGAACCGAAACGGGTTTGTGGATTGATAAACAAATAATAGACCGCGAGCGCGCCACTGTAGACAAGGACTGCCACATATACAATCAGGCTGATCAGGGACGCCGATTCTACTGTTGGGATCGGTCCGAGAAATGGAACGATCAAAACCAGATCGTATGCCAGAAAACTCAATAACTGTCCGCGGGCATTGTGCCAGCGGGGACGGAACAGCCCATAAAGGAAGTAAAAGGCATCCCCGAGGAAGATACAGCCAAAAATGACGGATGAATCGGGGTTCAATTTCCAGGGAAAGATCGGCAGGCGGAAAATCAACGCGCCGCCCGCAAAGATCAGCGAGGCGACGAAAATCCCGAACGAGACTTTCACAAGCGTGGGCGTGGGACGCGCCTCCGAGAGCGGCAGCCGTCGGCTCCACAAAAATGCCGCGCCGCTGACGACTGCCGAGACCAGGCCCGCGACCCCAAAGGGGAGCAACTCCGGGCGGCCGTTTCGGGCAAGTTGAAAAAAGTAAACGGAGGCGGTGACCGCAATGACGAAGATATTGAGCGAGCCTGCGGGAAGTGCGCCGAATTCGCCCGTCCAGCCGATCCAAATGGCGGCCGCGCTGACGGCGGCCAGGATCGAGCCGATGAACAGGTATGAATAACGCCCATCCTGCCAGGGCCAGAGGTTGGTGGCAAATTGGATTTGAAAGATAAAGCCGATGGCGAACAAAAGAATGACCAGCCCACTTAAAACAGTTGCATAGCGAAGCATTTTCATGGTTACACCTCTAATATTGATTTGTAACGATAACCCGTGACAACTGATTACGCTACGCGGTCACATCTTTCCCCGTCGCTCATTTTTTCAAAACCTTCTTCATCGGCTGTGACATGAACCCGCGCCCCTCAAAACTGTGAATCGACCTCACCCCCGTGGACTTGCGATAGCCCATCTCCAAATAGAACGGGACCGCCTCCAGCGTGGCCAGCAATTTGAAGACCCTCACGCCGCGGGCGACGTACTCCTGCTCGAAGCGCTCCACCAGTTGACGTCCGATTCCCCGACGGTGACAGTCCCCGCTGACGAACAGGCTTTGCAACACCGTCCTGCCTAACGCATCCACCCTGCCGCCACGCAAGACGCCGACGATCCTGCCGTCCATCTCCGCGACCAGCACCGTCGGCGCGTGGATGGCCTCCGCAATCGCCTGTCGATGGGACGGCTCCGCAGAACGCGCATACAAAAACGGACCGAGCATTTCATCCCGTTGCGAACCCGAAAATTCAGACAGGTTGTATTTGCCGTATGTATCCGCGATCAACACGCCGACACTCTGCGCATCGCTTTCCTGATAGGGACGAATGGTGAGCATGGATTCCTCTCGCTGGATTATGCCACAATTTGCCCGCTGGAATGCCCAGAATGCCCCCATATATGGCAATAAGGGACTTCACGGGCAGGGTATAGGATCGTTATAGGATGGTCGAAGGATGAACGGAGGAAGCCCAGTTGGATATACCCTCACATTTGGGGGGTGGGGCCTTTCCACCCCAAGCGCGGACAGTGGACATCCACCCCTCTCCCGTCTCCTCGATTCCAGTAAAAACCTGACATGTCCACCCTGGCGGGCGCTATAGTCCGCGAAAGCCTGATGATGATGATCTTCGTCCGCACGGTGACTTTGGTCAGCCACGGCGCGGATGAGACATGCCAGGTTTTCCAATTTACCACGCCGATTAGGACGATTATCAGGGAGAGGTCCCGCCCCGCCACCACAAGTGCTGACAGGCGCGAAAAACAAATTTAGCCTTCCTTATAGATTAATCATTAACTCTGCTTATTATTTTTCAACCTTTTTTCCTGCCTTGTTGAACAACTCTTCAATAAGCAAACGGAACTTGCCTTTTACTCTCTTTATCTCTTCTGGTTTGCAGTTGTAATAGAGTTGATGAGCGGACAGATTTCCTAAAACTCTAAACTCATCAAGGCAATCTTTTGAATCGGGTGTTAACTTAATATCAGGATTTGAAATAGCATCCTTTATTATTTCTTTTAAATCTTTAAACCTGCCTGGTGACAGGCTAATCTGATTATCAATGTTTAAGTTCTCGTATGTGTGAATTAAGCACACCTCTACCATACGCCGCATCAATACGGCACATCCATCAAAAATGTTATTTGTATAAGCAGAGTTAATTTGCCTTCCAAACAATTGGATATATTGACGTTTACCATCTAACAAGCTGTCGGGGAGAATACTGCCATCAGACTCAACCTCAGTTGATTTTTCTTGTATATCTGGAATTGCTTCGCGTAACGCTTTTATCTTCTTTGCGTGGAGTTTGAAAGATTTTGTTCTGCCACCTCTTGTGAAGTCGTTTTGGGCTGATAAATTTCTTTCCAGACGAGTCGTGTTCGGCTTAGGGAAGTTGAGAGACTCAAACCAGCTTGAAACTTCACCAACCAAGAAATCTGGTTGATTATTTACTTGAAGATGATAAAAGGCCAGATATGAGACCTTTTCCATTTCTTTCTTTGAGACAAGATCATATTTATCGGAAAACTGTTGCAAATTCATTTTTCATCCATTAGTTATTAAAGATGGGTAATGTGTGGTTTTTATTCTTCATCTTTCTTTTTGTCAAAGCGCGCTCTGTGAAACTTGGTTTCAACGTTGGGAAGGTTTATTCCCGCTTGCTCACAAAGCCATACAAAAAACTTTGCTTTATACTCCGCCGACTCTATTGGCTCCCCAAAGAAGTTAACTAATTTTTCCTGATTCATCATTCGTACAGGGAGCAATTTAAATAATTCACGATAATTTTCCTTGATGAGTCTGCTCAACGTGGTTGAATACTCGTTCTTCAAGTTATCAAATTCAGTTGTGGGAATTCCCGCTTCGTCAATAACCCCAATAAATTGAAGAGCAAAAACTGTTTCGCCTTCCCTGCCTTTTGCCATTCCCAGCCTCTTAAGAAGTTGCGCATCAATGATTTCTGGCTTCCAGTCAGGTTCTTGAACAAAAGACATGAACTCTTTTAGACCCTTGAGTCTTGCTGTTGGATACCTCATATTGATTTCTTTTTTGGATTTCATTTTATTTTTCCTTTGTGTGAACTTCTATTATTCCAAAACGATTGACCGCATGAAGTTGGTTAATCGCTCAACCTCGGCAGCTTTCAAGTCAACAGGCAACTTGAGCCTCACAATACAGCCCTCGCGCAAAGGAAACGGATAGTCTACCATTTGTACCGCGTCGTCAGATTGGGTAACAGGCATTTCAAATCCAGATTCTTTTTGGGTGCCTTTTTCTGCCGCTTTTGCATTTTTGGGTTTCCGATTTTGAGCGATTTGCCCTTTGTATTTCCATCCTGTGGGATTGTCGACGTATTCTAAAAACATATCAAGTGCCAGTTTGAAGCGACGAAAATATGTATTTAAACTATTGGGTTTAAAGTTTTTTCCTTTGAGATTCTGGAATTGACTGAGTAACACATCAACATCGAGTTTTCTCACATCTACTTCTTCCCAGCCGTCATTTATGCTGATGATCTGTTTGACAGGGGATGAGAAAGAATATGCTGTATTCTCATTCATCAATCCTTTTTGCGAGGCCCACGTCCAAAACTCAACAAATTGTTTTCCTGTTGTTTCCATAGCTCGAGCTCCTTTTTTTTGTTTATGCGCCGCATAATAGCATAATTATGCTTATGCGTCAAGGGCATTTATGTGTTGTTTCTCGGCAAAGAAAAAAGACGGCCTGCCCCCTCAGGCCGTCCCATCCGTTATCCGCGAATCCGTTCCAAAGTCCGTTTACGACTTCGGGAACCTCGACACCACCTTCGCCGCCGTCGCGGGACGATCCATCACCCCTCCCTGATAGATCCCGATCGGCGTGCCTTCCTTGGCGGAGGCGATCTCGATGAACGCCTGACCCGTTAGGAAGCGGTCAACGTCAATGGCGCAGGAGGTCACGTAACCGATGGTCTTACCGTTGGCGTCCACCACGGGGTCGCTGTTGTGCGCGGGGCGCACGCGTTGCTCGTCGAAGCGGAAGCGCGCCACGACCATTTTGCGTTCCTTTTCGCGCGCCACGTAGGCCTCGCGCCCGATGAACCACGGCTTGTACGGCTTGACGTACGAACCGAAGCCGCCCTCGGCCACGCCCAGGTCGCGGTGACCGTGCTTGCCCGAGTGCAGTCCCATCTCATCGCCGTAGAGCGGCAGACCCGCTTCCGTGCGCAGTGAGTCGCGCGCGCCCAAACCGATCGGCTTCACGCCAAACGCCTCGCCTGCTTTCAGGATTCCGTTCCAAAAGTCCACAGCGCGGTCGGGGTGGACGAACAACTCGAAGGCCATCTTTTCGCCGGTGTAACCCGTGCGCGAGACGATCAGGTCAAACCCGCCGACAACGGCATCGCACAACTCGGTGCGCTTCAACTTCATAATGAGGGCGCGCGTCTTATCGTCCACGCCCATCGCCAGCAGGATGTCGCGGCTCTTCGGGCCTTGCAGGGCGATGTCGATGCGCATGTCGTCCCCCGCTTTCGGGTCGCGCAGGTTGCGGATGACCGCCTCATACCCATACGTCCGCGCCCACGGCTTGGCGTTGTCAATTTTCACCTTGCCGTCCCGCACCGACTCGAACCAGGTGCGATCCTTGTCATCGTTCGAGGCGTTCACCACCACCAAAAACTTATCCCACGCGCGGCGATACACCAGCGTATCGTCAATCACATCCGCGTCGGGGGTCAGGAACTGGCTGTACAAACTCTCGCCAGGCTGTAACCCGCCGCAATCGTTGGCGCAGATCGTGTCGAGGAACGAGGCCGCATCAGGCCCCTTCACTTCGTACACGCCCATGTGCGAAACGTCGAACAGTCCCGCCGCCTGACGTGTGGCCAGATGCTCCTCATAAATGGATGTGTACACCACGGGCATTTCCCAACCCGCAAATGGGACCATCCTGCCGCCCAGGTCGCGATGGACTTGATTCATCCGAGTCTTCTGGAGTTCGCCTTCGACTTCCTTCCAGACGAACGGCGGCTTCGCATCTTTACTCGAACTGGGATGCGGTTCAGCGCTGACTTTGGGCAGGTCGCCGATGAACCAGGGTTTTTCCTGGCTGACAGGTTTCCCGTCCGCCGCCTTGAACTTGGCCTTGCTCTCGGTCACCACGAACGGACCTGGCATCCTCGCCGCTGTGAAATCTTTCTCGCCATCGAGTCGGAACGACATGTACCCATCCGAGAAATCGCGCAGCCACGTGCCGACCAGTCCCGCCTTCGCGGCAGGGACCTGCAACTGGTAGGTGAAATCGTCCACTTTGGCCAGCGTGCCCCTGATCATTCCCTTCGGTGTGGCGAGGGTTGTTGCCTGACTTCCTCCCCTCTTCAAGGCCGAGAGATCGGACGACACCGCGTAGTCCAACATCTGGCGCACGCGCTTGCCGCTCAGTTCGAAGACCGCGTTGCCTTCTTTTTTCTTGCCATCGTCAATGAAATAGAAGTGGGGATAGCCACTCTTCTTGTACTTGAAATCAATACCAGCCGCTTCGGCCAACTTGCGGATTTTCAACCTGGCGTCGTTCAACACCTTGAAATCGAGTTTCGCGCGGCGGACGCGTCCCTTGTGCGGGGTGTCCACCGAGTGCGGCGCGCAAGCCAGCAACACATCGGCCATGATGTCTGCCAGCGCACGCGTCTTCTTCTCGTCGAAGCCGCGCTGCGTGATCCACGGCGTGCCCAAACGAATGCCCGAAGGATCAGCAGAGTTTTTATCGCCAGGGATGGTGTTGCGATTGACAACGACTCCCACGATGTCGAGAATCCGCGCCGCCTGATCACCGCTCAAAGCAGTGCCATCTTCGCCTTTGACAGACGTGCAGTCCACGTTCACCATGTGACAGTCCGTGCCGCCAAACGGGACGCGCAGTCCGCGTTTCTTGAATTGGTCGGCCATCGCCTTGGCATTCTTGATCGTCTGCGCTTGCAGATTCTTGAATTGTTTCGTCTGCGCCAGTTTGAAAGTCAACGCCAGCGCCGCGAACACGTTCACGTGAGGTCCGCCCTGCTCGCCGGGGAAGACGGCCTTGTCGATCTTCTTGGCGATTGCCGCGTCGGTGGTCAGCAAGACTGCGCCGCGCGGGCCGTCGAGACTCTTGTGCGTGGTAGACATCACCACGTGGGCAATGCCAATCGGCGAAGGGACGACTCCCGCCGCGACCAGCCCGCCGATGTGCGAGATGTCCGCCAAAAAGTACGCGCCGACCTCGTCCGCGATCTCGCGGAACTTCTTCCAATCGGGCACCCACGAGTAGGACGAGTAGCCCGCGATGATGAGTTTCGGTTTGTTCTCCAACGCCAGCGCGCGGATCGCGTCGTAGTCCAGTTTTTCATTCGCATCAATTGTGTAGTGAACGGCCTTGAACCACTTGCCGCTGCGGTTCACCGATGACCCGTGCGAGAGATGACCGCCGTGCAACAGGTTGAGTCCCATGATGGTTTCGCCGAGGGGAATCAACGCCTGATACACCGCGTTATTCGCAGGCGCGCCAGAGAGGGCTTGCACGTTGACGTAAATCTGGTCGGCGGAATATCCATTGGCGGCGAAGGCTTGAGCGGCGCGTTTGCGGGCGAGGGCTTCGACCACATCGGCATACTCCACGCCCTTGTAATAGCGCGGGTCACCGTTGCGGCGATATTGAGCAAGTCGCGCCGGGTAATCGAGGATCTCTTCCTCGGTCATCCAACGCGACTCTTCATCAGGGTAGCCTTCAGCATAAATGTTCTGGAAGGCAGACGCCAATGCTTCACGAACCGCCATCGGCGCGGTGGATTCGCTGGGGATCAGGATCAATTTGCGGGCCTGCCTCTCCGCTTCGAGTTGAGTCAGATCGAAAACGTCGGGGTCGAGTTTGGCGAGGTTGCCGCGGAAAAGAAAGTCGGACATGTTAGTCTCCTAGTCAGGTAGTCAGATAGTCAATTTGTCTGATAGTCACATCGTCCAATAGTCGGGAGCCGCCCATCGAGATGACTATTAGACTAGACGACTTCAAACGAAAGACTAAATTGAATTGTAGGACGGGAGGAGAGGTTGGTCAAGTGAAAAATGACACGTTCCCCTTGACTCTCCCCCCACTGGAAGGTGTATAACACCCATCGGAGGCTTCCCCATGATACGTATCGGAGACTTTTCCAAACTCAGCCGCGTTTCGGTAAAGACGCTGCGCTACTACGACGAGATGGGACTGCTCAAACCCGTCAGCGTGGACCGCTTCACGGGTTATCGTCTCTACGAGTACAGCCAGTTGGCGGTTCTCCACCGCATCCTGGCGCTCAAGGAACTGGGTTTCTCGCTCGAGGAGATCGGCCGTCTCCTCGACGACGGGCTTTCCGTGGAAGAGATGCGGGGCATGCTCAAACTGCGCGAAACGGAGGCCCGCCAACGGGTCCAGGAAGAGGCGGAGCGGTTGCGACGCGTGGAGGCGTGGCTGGGTCAAATCGAACAGGAGAATCAAATGTCCAAGTACGATGTTGTCATCAAAAATGTGGAGGCGGTGAAAGTCGCCTCGGTGCGGGATGTGGTCCCGACGCCGCCCGATCAGGGCGGGCTGTGGGGCGAACTGGAGGGTTACCTGGCGATGCACCGCGTCCGCTCGAACGCGGCCTGCTTCACGCTCTACCACGACGAGGAATACAAGGAGCGCGATTGGGACCTCGAAGTCTGCGAGCCGATCACGGACGAGTTGACCGAGTCGAAACGCGTGAAGGTGCGCTCGCTTCCTGCCGCGACGATGGCCTGCGCCGTCCACAACGGGCCGTTCGTCACCCTCAACGAGGCCTACGCGGCCATTGGCAAGTGGATGGACGCCAACGGTTATCGCATCGTCGGCGCGTGCCGCGAGGTCTACCTGAAACCCGCGAAGAATGGGAGTCAGACCGACCCCGAAACGGTCACCGAGATTCAATTCCCCGTGGAAAAGGCATAACGCCAGTTTGAGAATGCGCCTCACAGAAATGTGGGGCGCATTTGCTTGCCTTCTATTTCTGGGTTTGCTAGAATGGGGGAAATTTCGAGTAAGGCTTTAGTGGTGGCTGGAGTTTGGTTGTCTTCCATCGTGTCAGATTGCATAAGGAGATAATTTCATGAAACATCGAACCAGCCAGTTGTTCAAGGTGGCGGCGTTGACGCTCGCGCTGTCCCTGCTGATCGCCGCCTGCGGAACAGGGAGCCCGCCTCCCGTCACAAAGGAGGCGACGGAGCCGCCCGAGGTCTTCGTCACCGAGCCGCCCGCCACCGAACCTCCCGCTCCAGTCCCGACCGAACCGCCTGCCGCGCCATCCAAACCCCTCTCCGGGCTGGATGCCAATCCGCAACGGGTTGAGTTCCAGGCCGAGGATGGAAAGAACCTCGTCGGCTATTACTACCCCTCGAAATACGCCGACGCGCCGGTTGTCATCCTGATGCACTGGGCAGGCGGCGACTTGACCGATTGGTGCGAGATCGCTCCGTGGCTGCAAAACCGCGCCGATGAAAACCCGGTCAAACCCGAGCGCTGCACCAACGCGGGCGCGGGACTCCCTGCCAGCATCGCCGCAACCTGGCTGGACCCCAGCTGGTTCCCGCCCATGAACGCGGACGCGTCGCTGGCAGTCTTCGCCTTTGACTTCCGCGATTATGGCGAGAGCGAAGCCGGCGGAGGCGGCCCCGATTGGGCAAAGGATGCCAAAGCCGCCTTCGCCACCGCATCGGGACTGACGGGTGTGGACGCCACCCGCATGGCCGCCATCGGCGCCAGCATCGGCGCGGACGGCGCACCCGACGGATGCCTGCTCTACAACCAGGAGGCGGGAAGCGGGTGTGTGGGCGCGCTTTCACTATCCCCGGGCAGTTTTCTTGGAATTGACTTTTCCGCGACGGTGACCGAACTCTCTCCCACTCCCGTTTGGTGCCTGACCGCCGAGGGGGATGTGGGAGCGTATCCCACCTGCAACAGCGCCAGCGGAGAAGGCTATCGCACGGTCATCTATCGAGAGATTGACTTGCACGGGATGCGCCTCATCGCCCCTGAGTTGGATCCAAACCCGATGATCCTGATTCAGGAATTCCTGGAACTGGTCTTCGGCGAAACCGTAAAATAAGAAAAACGCAATTCATCATCCATCCGCCCTGCCCCACAGGGCGGATTTTTTATGCACACAATTTCTCTACAGATTGTTGATTCCCTCTAAACCAGCCTTCTTTATGATGAGCGCAGGTTGGACGCAGTCCAGCCAACTCACTCAAAAGGAGACAAAATGTTGAAACGAAAACTTCCCTTACTGATTGGCGGATTCCTGGCCGTACTGGTGGTCGTCGGAGCGATCGGTGCGGGCGTGGCCTACGCGGACGATTCCACGCCTCCCGCCGGGACCTTTGACGGGCGCGGCGGTCCACACGGCGGTCGCGGCCTCGGCGACGCGGAACTCGAAGCCGCCGCGCAAGTCCTCGGCATGACCGCCGACGAACTCTCCACCGCCCTGCAAAGCGGACAGACTCTCGAAGAGATCGCCACCGAAAAAGGCGTGGACATCGCCGACGTGCAGGAAGCCATTCAGGTTGTCCATCGCGAAGAGATGCGCGCCCAGATCGAGCAGGCTGTCACTGATGGCACGATGACGCAGGACAAGGCTGACTGGCTGCTCGAAGGTCTCGACAAAGGCTACCTCGACGGCCCCATGTTTGGAATCGGATTCGGTCATGGTCGCGGCGGACATGGCGGCATGGGTCAGCCCCCAGTTGATCAGGCTGTTCCGACCACCACTCCGTAACTTCCCCTCCGCGGGATGAAAGGAGGTGCATGAAAACTGAACGGGTGAGGCGATGACGCCTCACCCGTTTTTTTTCATCGTTTATGGCCGCGGGCCAGGCGCGCCGCCTCCGCCGCCAGGCAAGCCTCCGCCGGGCAGGCCACTGCCGCTGGGACGCGTGCCGAGCGAGCGTTCGAAACCATCGAGATTGGCGCGGCCCTGCGGAACCTGTCCACGGGCAAACTGGGTTGTAATCTCGCCGAATTTGCCGCTGAACTGGCTCAGGTCAAGATCCGCGCCCGGTCCCGCCCCGCCGCGTCCGCCAAAATTCGCGAAGCCCGCCTGTGCGTTCGCGCCGAGTTGGGCAATATTCAAAAGTTCATCGCGTGAAAGTTTGTTATCGCCCAGAGCGGCTTGGGCCGCGTCGATGAAGGCAAACCCGCTCTGAAGCGCGGACAGACGGTCGGTGGGGATGTTATTCGGCTGAATCTGGGCAAGTTGGTCCATGCGATTCTGCTGGTCGGTTTGAAGAACGGCCATCATATCCTGCGCCTGATTCTTCAACGCCTGCGCGTTAGTCTGTGCCTGCTGTGCGGCCGCCTCCAGTTGGGCAATGGATTCCTCCGCGAGCGCCAGTCCCTGTGCGAGCGTGACGCTAATCTCCTGCAGAGACTGGTCAATCGAGCTCAAGGTGCTGTTCATCTGGCTGAGTTCGGCCTGTATGGCGGTCATCTCGGTGATCATCTCGTAGGCAAGTTCGCCATAGAGCGCGTAGTACTGCGCGAGCAATTCTTCCGCATACTCCACGTAATAATCGGCATAATAATAGTACTCGTATATGTAGGCCACTTCCTCAGTCGTGACCGCGTCATCGTATGTGGTGGTGGTCACGGCGGTGGTTGTGGCTTCGGTGGCCGCAACAGCCTCCGTGACCGCTTCATCAATCAGCGCAGCCAGTTCCTCCTCGGTCATCGTGACGTATTCCACCGTCGGGCCGGGCGTGGGCGTGGCAGGCATGGACGTCAGCACCGCCGCGTTGACCGTGGCTTGCCCAAGCGCCTGCGCTTGCTGAGTCCCAACAACGGCAGTATTGATCGCGTCGGTCTGGTCAACCTGCGGCCCAAGTGTGCAGGCCGCGAGCAAGCCGGTAATCGCAATAGAAGCCAGAAAAATGCGCATCGGGTGTTTCATGAATTTCTCCTTTTCCTGAATGTCATAATTTCAAATAGTGGAATGTCAATGATCTTGTACACTAAAACGACCCCGCCTGCCTTTAGAACTTCCTAACAAGTCTTTACAGTTGCCTAACGGGCCTGATTGATCGTTTCCAGGCAGGATACCCGAATTTTGTTCACAGGGGCGAAGAAACTATGGAGAAAAAATGTGTGAATTGTAAACAGTCAATCGCCCCGCCGCGGCCAGCAAAAAGCCTCGCGGATTGCGAGGCTTCTGTGGGCGCTGAGGGACTCGAACCCCCGACCCCCTCGGTGTAAACGAGGTGCTCTAACCAACTGAGCTAAGCGCCCGTGCCGCTATTATACAGTTGAAGGTTGAAAAGTTGAAGGTTGCAGGTTACACTTGCCCGAGACATTTGACATTTGACTGGAGTACCCATGCGATTCGTACGTTTTCAACGCGGTGAGGAAAACCCGCGCTTCGGCTGGTTGCACGAGAACAAGATCGGAGAGATCGAAGGCGATCTGTTCGGGGCATACAAACGGCTCAAGGCGGAAATCCCGCTCAAGGATGTGCGCCTGCTGGCGCCTTCCACGCCCAGCAAGATCGTCTGCGTGGGGCGCAATTACGTGGAACACGCCAAAGAGTTGGGCAATGAAGTGCCAAAAGTGCCGCTCATCTTCCTCAAGCCGCCGTCTTCGGTCATCGCGTCGGGGGGGACCATCCTCCTTCCGCCGCAGTCCGCCCAGGTCGAGCATGAAGCGGAACTGGTAGCCGTTGTCGGAAAACGCGGACGGAACGTCACTGCCGAGTCCGCGCGTGACTATGTGCTGGGCTACACCATCGGAAACGATGTCACCGCCCGCGACCTGCAAAAATCCGACGGCCAGTGGACGCGCGCCAAGGGCTTCGATACATTCTGCCCCTTCGGCCCATGGATAGATACCGACTTCAACCCCGCCGACGCGCTCATCACCTGCCGCGTCAACGGGCAGATGCGCCAACTGGCTTCCACGCGCGATATGGTTTTCAGTGTGGGCGTGTTGATCGCCTACATCTCCTCGGTGATGACGCTGGAACCAGGTGACTTGATCTTTACCGGCACACCCGCGGGGGTAAGCCAATTAAAGACAGGCGATACTGTGGAGGTGGAAATTGACGGTCTGGGCTTGTTGAGCAACCCTGTGCAGGCGGCAGGCTGAAAAAGACAAACCAATTCGGCCATCGCGTGATATACTCTGCATACCGTCACCAGGGGTTTGGCTGATTCTCGTTTGAGGTCATCGAACGCCTGCATTTTCAAAGCCTGCAAGACAGGCCTGCGAGGAGAAATATGGAATCGAAGTTGTACGTTGGAAACCTGCCCTATTCAGCCACGGAAGAGGAATTGACCGCGCTGTTCGGACAGGCAGGCACTGTGACCTCGGTCGCGGTCATCAAAGACCGCGAAACGGGACGCTCGAAGGGCTTTGCCTTCATTGAGATGAGCACAGCCGAAGAAGCACAGAAAGCCATCAGCATGTTAACCGGTCACATGCTCGGTGGACGCGACCTACGCGTCAGCATTGCCCGCCCGCGCGAAGAGGGTGGCGGCGGTGGTGGTGGCTACGGCAATCGTGGCGGTCACCGCGGCGGGTACGGCAATCGCGGAGGCGGGGGCGGGGGTCGTCGCCGAGACTACTAAATTTCCCTGCCACATCAAAATCCCGACCTGTTACCAGGTCGGGATTTTTTATTGGTAAACACACCCAATCGCTCAAAAAAGAATGTGACATCTGTAAGGAGGTTGAAGGTTGCGCTTGGACGCGAAAGACGGTAAGATTGGTTTGCCTATGATACGGATAACCTTCCTTATCCTGGACCTTTTGGCAATTCCACGCCAATACTCAGCAAAAGCCTGACGGGTGAATCGTACACCGGTCAGGCTTTTATAATTCTGTGGCGCAAAATGTCATTACGCGCTACAACAAAAGGAGATTGAATGCAAACACCCTGGGAATACCGCTATGCTCACCGCACGCAAAAGATGGGCAGTTCCGTAATACGCGAACTGCTCAAGTTTACCGAGCAACCGGACATTATTTCCTTCGCGGGGGGACTGCCTGCACCAGACGTTTTCCCGGTGAAAGAATTCCAGCAGGCATGCAATACCGTCCTCGAAAAACACGGCGCGCAAGCCCTGCAATACAGCACCACCGAGGGCTACCGCCCACTGCGCGAGATGATCGCCCGTCACACCGCGCGCTACGCCGTCGAAGTGACTGCCGACAACATCCTCATCACCTCGGGTTCGCAACAGGCCCTGGACTTCATCGGGCGGCTGTTCATCAACCGCGGCGATTACATCGTGGTGGAATCACCCACCTACCTCGGCGCGTTGCAGGCCTGGAACGCGTATGGCGCGCAATATATCTCCGTCCCCATGGATGAACACGGCATGCTCATGGACGAGTTGGAATCCGCCCTGCGAAAAGGTCCCAAGTTCATCTACGTCCTGCCCAACTTCCAAAACCC
>QZIJ01000073.1 GCA_003598975.1 Anaerolineaceae bacterium
TATCATCATCATTCCACTCGAACACTTCCGGACAGGCATCAATACAGGTTCCACAGCTTATACACAATTCCTGGTCAACCTCAACCCTCATACAAGCACGATCGTCGGATATCAGCATTCATCCGGGTCGGGCAGCCTGCTCGACAAACCCATTGCGTGGGACGAAGTCAAGACAGCGCTCACTACGGGCAAGCCCACCATCTCAGACGACGCGAATTCCGCCGTCGCGATTCCGATCCGCTTGCAGAATCAGGTGATCGGAGTTCTGGACATCCGTGCGAATGAAAGCGGTCGAGTCTGGACCCGGGACGAGGTCGCGATTGCGGAAGCCGTTGCCGAACGTCTGGCGCTGGCACTCGAAAACGCCCGCATGTTCGAAGAGACATCCAACCGCGCGTCCCGCGAACACGCTGTCGCCGAGATTACGTCTCGGATTCGGGAAACCAACGACCCGCAGGTCATGATCCGAACCGCCATCGAGGAACTGCAACGTGTCCTGGGCGTCAACCGCGTCGAGATCATTCCGCAGGTGGTATCAGCACACCTGTCCGGACGCGAAAGCGATGAGCGAGAGACAAATTAGCAGGAGTTTATCCCATGAAATACACTATTGCTGTTTCGAATGAAAAGGGGGGCGTTGCAAAAACCACCACGACCCTCTCGCTTGGCGCTGCACTGGCCGAACTGGGTAACCGTGTTTTGTTGATTGATATGGATCCTCAGGCCAACCTCACGCTCGCACTTGGGTTTGAACCCGCTGAGTCAGCCAAGACCTCGGCAAACGTACTGATCGAATCCGCGCCGCTTCAAAATGCGATCCACAAAACCGATTTCGAAGGGTTGGACCTGGTACCATGCAATGCGCGCATCGAAAGCGCCGAGCAATTCCTGCCGGTGCGCGCCAATTATCTGACCACCCTGCGCACAGCGTTGGAGGGGGCGTCCAACCTGACTTATCATTACATCCTGTTGGATTGCCCTCCCTCCCTAGGGGCCATTACGCTCAACGCTCTGGCCGCGTCGGATCTGCTGCTGATTCCCACGCAGGCGGAATATTTCTCCGCCTATGCCCTGCGTAACATGATGACAGTCATCCGCCGCATCCGTAAAGAGGCTAATCCCAATCTGGCTTACCGAATCCTGGTCACGTTGCTGGATCGGCGGAATCGCACTCATCGCAGTATTTATGAGCAGTTGGTTTCCACGTTTGGTGACGGTATGTTTGAGACCGTCATTGAAATGGACACTAAATTGCGCGAAAGCCCAATCGCGGGCCAACCCATCACGCGTTACATGCCCTCCAGTCGAGGCTCGTTACAATATCGCGTCCTGGCAGAGGAGTTGATTGAATATGCCAAAGAAACCAACCAGCAAACGGCTTGATAAACTCTTCGAGGGCATGCAGGATGAGCAGGCCCAGCCAGCAGACAAGGCGAAAAAGAAATCATCAATCCGCTCCAGTGAAAAGAGGCCTCCCGTAAGCGCGGCACAGCCTGTAAGTACCAGGCCTCTTCCGCGGGCGACAGTAACCCAAACCAAGGCTTTGCCGCCGATGGAAGAATCAGTTGCCGTCGCCCAAAGGGGCGGGGCGGGATCGCCTTCGAGCCTGTCGCTGGCCTTCCAGATGGACAATCGCAATTGGGCCACGCTCCAGGTGGTGGATGAATCCGCCGCACGTGAGTGGAGTTCAGACGAGCAGTTGCTTGTCAAGCAGGTGGCGGATGAACTTTCGGAGGCGCTCGAAAGCGCGCGCCTGTTTCAGGAAACCCGTTCGCGCGCCGAGGAGTTGTCGGTGCTCAACGAAATGGGGCGCGAACTGACCACACTGTTCAGCGTCGATGCCATTGCGGAAACCGTTTACAAGTACGCCAGCCGTTTGATGGACACGACCAACTTTTTTATCGCATTGTACGACGAGGCCAGGCAGGAAATCACACCATTCTATGTTGTCTCGAATCGCGAACGAATCAACGTCCCCGCGCGTAAATTGGGAACCAGCCTGACCGATTTTGTTTTGCGCACGTGCAAGCCGCTCTTTATCCCCGAAAACCTGACGGTGCGCGTCAAAGAGTTGGGAATCGAAGTCGTCACATTTGGAAATAACCGTCTGGCGCAATGCTGGATGGGCGCCCCTCTTCTTGTCGGTGATACTGTGCTCGGCGCGGTGGGTGTGCAAAACCTGGATTCCCCAAATATTTTTACCGAACGCCATCGCGACCTGCTGATCGCCATTTCCAGCCAGGCCGCCATTGCAATTCAAAACGCCCGCCTTTTTGAAGAGACCCAGCGGCGCACCAAGGAGCTGGATGCCCTCAATCAGTTGAATCAAAGGTTGTCTGCCCAGTTAAACGTGGATGGAGTCTTGCAGGAAATCTACCGCGGTGCGGAAGAATTGATCGACGCGACGAATTTTTACATTGGCCTGTATGACCCGATAAGGAATGAAGTCACCTTCCCGCTCAATGTGTCCGAATCCGTGGTGGACAAGAGCATTATCACCATTCCTGCAGACAAGGGACTTACGGGATATGTTCTGCGCGAGCGCAGACCGGTCTTCATTCCCGAAAATGTAACGGAAGCAATGCACAAGTTGGGCATCGAAGTGGTGGGTGACCCGGCCAAATGCTGGCTGGGCGTGCCTCTGTTTCTCGGAGAGCAGGTAATCGGCGTGATGGCCGCACAATCCTACACCGAGGCCAATGCTTACGATGAACATGACCGCGACCTGCTGATGGCCGTTGCTGGTCAGGCCGCCATTTCCATCCAGAACGCGCGCCTGTTTGGCGAGACCCAACGCCGCACCGAAGAGTTGGGCGTACTCAATCGCGTTGTTTCCTCGGCCAGCCAGGTGCTTGAACTGGAAACCATGCTTAATAACACCCTGCGCCAGACCCTGGAGATCAGTGGATTTCAAGGCGGGCTGGTCTCTCTGTATGATGAAAACGCGAAAACCCTAAAACTCATCACTCATTACGATCTCCCGAATCCTGTTCTGGAGACACTCAGAGTCAACGGGTTTGGTAACTCGCTTTGTGAGCAGGTCTATCTGAAGCACGATGTGCTGGCCTTCCCTGACTTGCGCAACGGTGCCCCGGTGGATGTCAGCGGTCTGATTACAAACAACATTCTCTCATACTTTGGCACACCTCTGGAGGCAAAAGGGCGCATTATCGGCACAATGTGCATGTTTAATCACGAACCTCGTCAAATCGAACCTCGTGTCGTTGAACTGGCCCGTTCCATCGGCATCCAGGTCGGATTTGCCATTGAAAATGCCCGATTATTTGAATCCACTCAACGGTCCGAGGCAGACCTGCGCGCCCTGTTCGCGTCCATGCAGGATGTCGTGATGGTTGTGGATCGGGACACACGCTATATCCGCATCGCGCCCACCAACCCGTCCCGCCTGTTCCGTCCGCCAGACGAACTGCTTGGCCGACGGATGGACGAGATACTGCCCCCCGAAACGCATGAGCCTTTTCGCAATGCCATCCGTCAGGCCTTGGAAGGAAGCGATGCAGTCCAGATCGAGTATAAGCTTGCGATTGATGGCCGGGATTACTGGTTCCTCGCAAGCCTCACCCGCCTGAATGAAAACGAGGTTTTCTGGGTGGCGCGCGATATTACCACCCGTAAAAAAGTGGAAGAGGATCTGCTCAAATTCAAATTGGGCATTGACCAATCCACAGACGCCGTCTTCATCACCGATCCAAACGGCATCATCACTTATGCCAACCCGGGGTTTGAAAAAATTTACGGTTACCCCCAGTCTGAAGCCGTCGGGCAGAACCCGCGCATCATCAAATCGGGATTGCTGACACAAGGCAACTACGAGCAATTTTGGGGCGCACTCCTGAACAAACAAACCGTCTCGGGCGAGATCGTCAACAAGGCCAAGGATGGCAGGTTGGTTTACGTTGAAGGCGCCAACAGTCCCATCCTGGACGAGAATGGCGCCATCCTTGGTTTCCTTGCCGTACATCATGATGTCACCGAGCGTAAACGCGCGGAAGAATCTCTGCGCCTGCAAAGCACTGCATTGAATACCGCGGCGAATGCCATCGTGCTGGCAGAAACGGATGGAAAAATTACCTGGGTCAACCCTGCCTTCACCGAGCAGACTGGATATGGGTTCGAGGATGCGGTAGGAAAAACTCCACGGCTGTTTAAATCGGGTTTGCACGATCAGGCATTCTACAAAGAAATGTGGGATACCATTCTGGGCGGCAGTGCGTGGCACGGTGAGGTGACCAATCGAAATAAAAATGGCGAGCTTTTTGTTGTTCAGCAAACGATCACCCCGGTTCGAAATACGCAGGGTGAGATCACCCACTTTGCCAGCATCTGGCTGGATATAACCGAACGCAAACGACAGGAAGAAGCCCTGTTGCGTCGCAATGAATATTTGTCTGCGACGGCGGAAATCGGACAACTCATCACCTCCACGCTGGATATGCCCACGCTCTTCTCGCGGACCGTAAACCTGGTGCGCGAACGCTTTGGCTTTTACCACGCTGGAATCTTCGTCACCGAAGAGACGGGTTTTCGCGCCGTTCTGGAGGCCGCCACCGGGGAAGCCGGGGCGGAAATGCTGCGTCAGAAACACAGCCTGCAGGTTGGCTCAAAATCGGTGGTGGGCGAAGTGACCGAAAGCGGACGCGCGGTCATTGTCAACGACACGACTGCAAGCGAAAAACATAAATTTAATCCGCTCCTGCCCGAGACGCGCGCGGAAGTCGCCATTCCCCTGCATGTGGGTGCGCGCACCATTGGCGCGTTGGACATCCAATCCACCACGCCCAACGCCTTCAGCGACGACGATATTGCCGTGCTTCAAACCCTCGCCGACCAGGTCGCCATCGCCATTGACAACGCCCGCTCCTACGAACTCTCCATGCAGGCCGTCAAGGAGATGCGCGAAGCCGACAAACTCAAAAGCCAGTTCCTGGCAAACATGAGTCATGAACTGCGCACGCCGCTCAATTCCATTATCGGATTCTCGCGCGTCATTCTCAAAGGCATTGACGGTCCGATCACCGACCTGCAGCAGCAGGATTTGCTCGCCATCCACAACTCAGGACAGCACCTGCTTGGATTGATCAACGACATTCTCGACCTCTCGCGCATCGAAGCAGGAAAGATGGAACTGACCTTCGATGAGGTCAACCTGTCGGAACTGATCACAAGCGTCATGTCCACCGTGACCGGGCTGGTCAAAGACAAGTCCATCACCCTGCATCGCGAGTTGCCCGAAGACCTGCCCACCGTTCGCGCTGACGCCATGCGCATTCGCCAGGTTCTCCTTAACCTGCTTTCCAACGCCGCGAAATTCACCGACGATGGTTCCATCACCGTGCGGGCCAACATTGCGGACAGCCCCAGCGGCCACCCGGAGATTACCGTCAGCGTGACCGACACTGGGCCAGGCATTTCGCAGGAAGACCAAAAGAAACTCTTCCAGCCCTTCTCTCAAGTGGATGCATCCCCCACGCGCAAAAGCGGCGGATCGGGGCTTGGTCTGTCCATATCGAGCCATCTCGTCCAGATGCATGGCGGGCGCATTGGTGTGCAAAGTGCGCCCGAAAAGGGAAGCACTTTCTATTTCACACTGCCTGCGTTTCGTGGTAAACCAGAATCCGATACAGCCCAGGGCAAGCGCATTGTCCTTGCCATTGATGACGATCCGCAAGTGATCAGCCTGTACGAACGCTACCTCCAGCCGCAAGGGTATCAGGTTGTCCCCCTCAGCGACCCATCGCGGGCGGTCGAGCGTGTCAGTCAATTGAAACCGTTTGCCGTTACGCTGGATATCATGATGCCCGGTTATGACGGCTGGCATGTACTCAACGATCTTAAATCCAATGCCGAGACGCGGAACGTGCCGGTCATTGTGTGCAGCATTGTCGAGGAACAGGAAAAAGGATTCAGCCTGGGCGCGGCGGACTACCTCCTCAAGCCGATTCTCGAAGATGAGATTCTGAACGCCCTCGACCACCTGAATAGCGATGGCACTCTGCGCGAAATCCTCATCGTGGATGACGATCCGAACGATCTGCGGCTGATTGGCCGAATGTTATCGGAGCATGGACGCTATCATCCAACGCTTGCCGAAGGCGGCCGTAATGGCTGGGAATCCATCCAGGCGCGCACTCCGCACGCGATCATCCTTGACCTGTTCATGCCTGATTTCGACGGGTTTACTCTCCTCGAAAAACTGCGTGCATCCGACGCCCTACGCGAGATACCGGTGATTGTTGTCAGCGGTGGTGACCTGACTCCGGAGCAACAGAAACAGTTGCAGGAGTTTGGTCAGCGTATGATTATGAAACATGCGCTCACTCAGAAGCAACTTGTGGCCGCGCTGGAACGCATGCTGGAACGCGCCAAAAAATAAATTTAGGAACATTGAATGTCTTTTGTCGTCCGCTGCCTGGATTGCGGTCATGCCGCGCCTTATTTTCCCTCCTCTGTCAATTGCCCGCGTTGCAACAGCCAATGGCGTGAGGCAGAGTATGAATATTCGACTCTTGAGGATTTCATTCCTGATCAACTATCCGCCCGCCCCTTTGACTTGTGGCGGTATCGCGAACTTTTGCCGATTCGCAACCCGAATCCTTCCCTCAGCCTTGGCGAGGGCGGTTCCCCGCTGATCCGCGCCGTCAACCTCGGCATGATGCTGGGAATTCCCAACCTATTCATCAAGGACGAGCGTCAGGGGCCGACCGGCTCGTTTAAGGACAGACAGGCCGCGGTCACGATTGCCGCGCTCAAGGAGGCTGGCATCACTGAGATGGTGGCCGCCTCCACGGGAAATGTCGCCATCGCTTATTCCGCATACGCGGCGCGGGCGGGGATCAAACTCTGGGCGTTCGTCACCAGCCTCGTCCCCGCGGTCAAGATGCGTGAGATTGCACTCTATGGCAGTCAGGTTATCAAGGTGACGGCCTCCTATGACCAGGCCAAACAACTGGCGGCGGAATTTGCCCGACAACGAAACCTGTACCTCGATATCGGTGCCCGCACGATTACCTCGATCGAAGCCATGAAAACGATTGCCTTTGAGATCAGTGAACAACTAACCATCCTGCTTGGGCCGCCTGCAAATGGAGCGCCTCAACGCTGGCGCACGCCCGACTGGTATGTTCAGGCCGTCAGTGGGGGGATGGGTCCTTTGGGCGTTTACAAGGGATTCCGCGAGTTGCGTCAAATGGGGCTGGTGGACCGTATTCCCGCCATCGCGCCCATTCAGGCGGAAGGCTGCGCTCCAATGGTTACCTCGTGGAAAAAGGGTTTGGAGCAAGCCGAGCCTGTGAACACGCCGCGCACCCACATTGAAACACTTGCCACCGGTAACCCCGGACGCGCTTACACTCTGCTCCGAAAGCAGGTCAATGAGACGAGCGGCGTGTTCGAGAGCGCAACAGATGAAGAGACGTACCGCGCCATGCACGTATTGGCAAAAATGGAAGGCGTTTCTGTGGAACCTGCCGCGGGAGTGGCTTTCGCAGGCCTGTTCAAATTGGTACGTGCGGGCGTCATCAAACCGACCGATGTTGTGGTAGTCAATTGCACAGGACATACCATGCCTGCCGAGCCGTACATCCTTGGCGATAACTGGTCGCGCAATGTGGTACTTCCGTCTCGCGCGGAGGACAAACCGCAGGATGGTTTGCTGGCCGCGCTCTCCAGTGTCGCACCAGATCGTTTCTCGCGCGTCGTCATTGTGGACGATAGTCCCGAGTCGCGGCGCTTGATTCGCCGTATTTTGCAATCGCAAGGCGATTTCCAAATTCAGGAAGCGCCCGATGGAAAGACAGGATTGGAACTCATTCAGAAGGAACCTCCCGACCTGATCATCCTCGACCTGATGATGCCTGAAATGGATGGGTTTGCGGTGCTGGATGTCTTGAAAGCCAGGCCAGAGACTGCCGAAATCCCGGTCATTGTTGCATCGGCAAAAGAGTTGACCCCGGAAGAAAAAAACCGCCTGGCCGGCCAGATCCAGGCGTTAATGCAGAAAGGAGATTTTCTGAATGATGAGTTTCTTGATGAGGTTCGGTCGCTGATTCGTTAGAGGTGGTGTGTTAAATGAAAACGGAGCGCACCAAAGGCATTCAGGCCGCGTTGGTTTCGGCTTTCCTGCTTGGATTGGCGCCCGTGCTGGGGCGGCAGGCCATTCTGTCTGGCTTTTCTCCCCTGGCGGTGGTGGCCCTGCGGACTGGCTTTGCGGCCGCTTTGCTCTTTCTGATCGTCGCGATATTCAAGCGTCCATTTTTGTATATTTACCCGGTGGGGTTTGCAGGGTGCATGTTGGCGGGGGCCATCAACGGTTTTGGTTCCATCTTTTACTACATGGCGCTGGCGCGCCTGCCCGCCTCCATCGGCCAGCTACTCTATTCCCTTTATCCGTTTTTTTTGGCTTTGTGGATGTTGCTTGACCGTCATCCTCTCAATCGTATGACCGTCTTTCGCGTTTCGCTCGCGACATTGGCCGTGATGCTGCTGACTGGTGGCACCTCTGCTAGTATAGATTGGGTGGGGGTGGGGATGATGCTGGTCGGCGCGCTCTTTTACGCGCTTCACCTTCCCATTAATCAGCGCGTGCTGTACGAAGTGCCCGCGCCCACTGTTACGTTGTATACGCTCCTTGCCATGAGCGCGGTGGTTATCCCGGCTTTTCTCATCTTCGATCCCCAACTTCCTGCCAGCAACGTATCATGGTGGCCGGTTGTTGGATTGGCCTTTGTAACCTTTTTTGCACGTTTGGCGCTGTTTTTAGGGGTGAAGCATATTGGCGGTATGCAAACCGCCCTGTTGGGGTTAAGTGAATTGTTGGTTGCCGTCGTTTTCAGCCACATCTGGTTGGGAGAAAGCCTCACCTTCGTTCAGTGGCTGGGAGCGGCAGGATTGGCGATCAGCCTGTTCCTAGTGCGGAGCGATCCCACACCTCCCTCATCCAAAGGCCACACAAGCGGCTGGCTTAGCTGGATTCGACCCCCGAATATCCCCCCTGATATCCCATGGGGGCCGCACGATTAATCCCCATTTTCCTCGTATACATACCCCGTGCCGCGCACGGAGGAAATGCGGTTCATCAGATTGGGAAACTCCTCCAGTTTGTGCCGTAAACGACTGACCAGTGGGCGCAATACTTCCGGCGCCTCCTGAGGGGATGTATCGTAACCCTGCACAAGCAGGACCAGATCGCGGTGAGAAAACACCTTGCCGGGATTTTCCAACAGCACGCGAAATAATCGTCCCTCTGCCGGGGTGAGGTGCGCCACTTTTTTATGCTTTCGAATCAATCGCCGCGAGAGGTCTGCAACCGTGCCATCTTTAAGCCGAAATTCGGAAACAGGCTCTTCGCTGGGTGTCAGTCCCGATCCGCCGCGTCCCTTAATTCTCGCTTCTCGTCGCGCCAGCCCCTTTTTTACACTGGCGACAATCTGCGCAGGGAGTGCTGGTTTCAACAAGTAATCGTGGACGCGCAAGCGCAATGCCTGAATGGCGGTCTCCGTAGAACCGTATGCGGTTAAAAGGATCACCTCGGTATCAGGCGAGGTCTGATTCACCACCTGGATAACCTCCAGTCCATCCATGCCCGGCATACGCAGGTCCACCACCATTAGGTCCACTGCGTGAGTACGGACATACTCTACTGCGGCCTGTCCGTTTGGAACGGCGCTCACCCCATATCCCTCCAGGCGCAGAATATCGGAAAGGGATTGGCGGGCAACCGGCTCATCGTCCACCACCAAAATGATGGATTTCACTTGACACCTCCAGAGGGAATATACACCCGAAAACAGGCGCCTGGTTCGCGCTCATGAAGCAATTCCAACACGCCGCCGTGCGCGGTGACGATATTATAACTGACCGTCAGGCCCAACCCTGTGCCGCCCTCTTTTGTGCTTACAAACGGCTCGAAAATATTTCGGCTCTCGCTCAACGGGACGCCGGGGCCGCTGTCCTGAAATAGGATCTCCACCCCGTCCTGCACGACTCGGGCGGCAATTCGCAGTTCGCCGCCGATCGGCATTGCGTCATAGGCGTTGAGAATCAGGTTGATGAACACCTGCTGGATCTGGCTGTTGACCGCGTTCACTGTTGGCAGGTCGGCGGGGACCTCCTTCCGCACACGAATGGAACGCTCTTCCAGTTGTTTCGCCATCAAACCAAGCACGTGCGTCAACAAGTCGGCCAGATTTAACGGTTGCGGTGCAACCGCATTCGGACGGTAAAAATCCAACATGCGCTGGACAGTGACGCGCAGGCGATCCAACTCCGAGCGCGCCAGGTCGAAGTATTCCGCGCGTTTTTCCATTGGCAAATCTTCGCGTCCCGCGAGGTGGATGCAATTCTGCACCGCCTGCAAGGGGTTGTTGATTTCGTGCGCGATGGAGGCAGTCAGCCTGCCTGCGGAAGCCATTTTTTCAGCCTGTAATAACGCCTGTTGGGAATCCTCCACGCGGCGCACATAATCGCGCAGTTCGGCATATAGCCGCGCATTTTCCATGGCAATCACCGCCTGCCGCGCCAAAATCTGGAACATCTCCAGGTCGGCCTCGCGAAAAGGAGCCTGGCCCGATTCGCGTCCCGCGTAGAGCAGACTGCGCGTACTCGGAAGATTGACCGGCACGAACATGGCCGCGGCCAGCCCGCGCCGCGTCAATTCAGACTGGAGGGCGGGTTCGCCGGGTCCCTGCGCGTTGACCACGACCGGGCTTTCCAGTCCCGCGGCCATCACCGACATCGCGGATGGCGGATCCTCGTCCGCATCAAAGAGAGGGATGCCGCGCCCGGCCAGCAGGGTCGGTTTTCCATTGGTGGAGCCGGGTTGATAGTACGCGGCCTGGGCGCAGGATAAATGTCCAGAAATGGCGGACAGGATCAGGTCCAGGAGACGATGCGGGTCCGTCTCGCTCAGCAGGGACTCGGTCACCGAGAAAAGCGGCCGCAGGGTTTGGATGCGCGACGCGTCCAGTTTTTTTTGTTTATCGGCCAGCGCCTGCCGCACCGCGGAAAGCAGTTCCTCGGATTTCTCGAAGGGTTTGAGGAGCAGGCCGTCCACGCCCTGGCGCAGGGCGCGGATGGCGGTCTCGACGGTGCCGAAGCCGGTCATCACCAGCACGGCGATATCGGGCTGGGCCTGTTGGGCGTGGGCGATGACGCCGAAGCCATCCACGTCGGGCATGCGAATGTCCACCAGCAGGAGATCGAAGCGGCGCTGTGTCAGTTCGTCCAGGGCTTTGCGCGGTTCGGTGAGGGCCAACACGTCATAGCCGGCACGTGTCAGGATGCGCTTGCACAGGAGTGTGATGCCAGGCTCATCGTCGAGGACAAGAACGAGGGGTTTATCCATCTATGGGCAACCAGACTGTAAAAACGGAGCCGTCACCAGGCTGGCTTTCCACTTCGATCCGACCGCCGTGATCGGTGACGATTCCATAGGTGACGGATAATCCAAGTCCTGTGCCGCCCTTGTCCGACTTGGTGGTGAAGAATGGCTCGAAGACGCGCTCGCGGTGTTCGAGCGGAATGCCCTGGCCGCTATCGCGGACGGAGGCAATGACCCAGGCGCGCCCATCGCGGATGGCTTTTCGCGTCTGCAATTTCAGTTCGCCGCCTGTGGGCATGGCCTGCAGGGCGTTGTGGAATAAGTTGAGGAAAACCTGTTTCATCTGGTTGCGGTCAATGGAGACCCAAGGCAGATCGAGCGCGAGTTCCTGGGTGAACAGCACACCGCTGGTTTTCATGAGGTGGCGCGTCAATTCGATGATATCTTCGAGCACCTCGTTGAGGTTGGTGCGGGTGCGCGTGGATTCGGTCTGGCGGGCGAAGTCGAGCAGGCGGCGGACCACGTCGCGGGCGCGGCGCGCTTCTCTCAGAATCATCTCGAGGTCCGCGCGGGAGGCGGCCCCTGCAGGAAGTTCCTCGAGGATCAATTCAGCGAATCCTGTGACGGTGGTGAGGGGATTGTTCAATTCATGCGCCACGCCCGATGCCATTTCGCCGACGGCGGCCAGTTTGGCGGCCTGGATGAGGCGGCTCTCGGCGGAACGCTGCGCTTCGATGCGGCTCTTCAATTCTTCCTGCGCGGCGCGCAACTGTCGGATGGATTCCTGGAGCCGCTGGTATTGGTCGGCACTGGCGACCACGCTTGCAAGGATTCCCGTCAGAGATTCAAGGTCGAGTAAATCGTTTTGGGTGAAGGTGTTTTTGTCGCGGCGTTCCACGCTCACCACGCCGAGTGTCTGATCGCCATCCCGCAGGGCTACGCACATGAGCGACCCTGCCGCGCTGCCCGAAGCAGGATGGACGTCCGTCTCCGTACTGGCGTCGTTGACCAGAGCGCTCCTGCCTGTGCGAAGCGTGCGGCCCAGCACGCCATCCAAAACCAGTTTTTCGCTCTTCCCGAAGTTGCGTTCCGCGTTGGATGCGCTCCGCCCACCAAAGGCGCGGATGGCAGGATTCTGCGCTTCGTCCAGTAAAAGGACAGTGGCGAGTTCGTAGGAAAAATATTGGGTCAGCAGGTCGGCGGTGTTTTGGGCGATCTCGTTCTTGTCAGTGAGTCCGACCACCTCCTGCACCACCTCGTGGATGAGGCCGAGGTTGCGGGCGCGGCCTTCGGCTTCTTCGCGCAAGCGGCTATATTCCACCAACCCCGCGAGGTGGCTGGTGATGACGCCCAGCAGGTGTTCATCGTAGATGCTGAATGCATCCTGGCGGGCGCTTTCGAGCGTCAGCGCGCCGATGGTGTGTCCGCGGTAGCGGAGCGGCATGAAAAGGACCGAGACAGAATCAGCCTGCGTGGGGGAGAATCCCGCCGCGGGGGCGTCGGCGAGGCGAAGCGTCCTGCCGCTTTTGAGCAGGGGCGCGAGAGGGTGCCCCTTCCATTCTGTGTTGAGCGGGGCGACCTTTCCTTCGCGGTTGTGGTATTCACGCAGGATGCTTCCATCCACCGAGAGCAGGTGCAGAGCAATGCGCTCCGTCCCGAAGACGCGCGCCAGCAGGGCGAAGACGCGGCGCGCGATCTGGTCGAGGTTCTGCGCGGAGGAGACGGTCAGCGCGAAATCGTTGAGAACGGCGAGTCGCCGCAGGTGTTCGGCCATAGCGGCGAAGGTAATGATGATCTCGATGACGGGCGCGACCTGCGCGGAGAGATTATCCAGCGCGAGGGTCTGTTCTTCGGTCAATGCTTTCTGCCGCCAAAGCGTGACCGCGCCGATCATGCGCTGGCCGATGATGAGGGGGAAGCAGGCCCAGGCTTTCGAGCCGCCGCGCGTGGCTTCGCGCGGGACCCGCTCCCAATCTGCCTGACTTGCATCCACCAGCAGTGGTTTCAGGGTCTTGTTGACGCGCCGCCAAAGCGGATCATCGTCAATGGGCATCGCCGCACCCGCGGACTGGGGGCTGTTCCACTGCGCCAGCACGTCCAGTATGTCGGCGCGGCGGATCGCCAGCCAGCCGCCCTGGGCCTTGATGCGCGCCGTGAACATGCGCAGGATGCGCCCCAGGATGCGCGTCTGGTCATATGGCGCTTCGGATTGCAGGTTGGGGAGGAGCAGTTCCGATTGCAGGAGTGAAACGTTCTTTCCGCTTTCGGCGCGGGCGAGCATGGATGCGGTGAGCTTCCAAACCGCCTGGAAGCGCGGCTCCATTTTCTTTGCGGCGACAACGATAACGGAATTGGTATTGGAAATCGGATATACAAAAAGCGTGACTTTTTCGAGCAGTTGGATTTCAGGCGCGGGACGCGAGCGCGGCCTGCCTGCGTTGACCGCGCCGCACAGCCACGCGTCCACCGCGGGACGGGAGAGTTGCTCCAGCAGCGAATCGCGTAACGGTCTGCCTAGTTGATGTGCGGCGCGCACCTGCCAGCGTCCCGTTTCGCGGTCCAACAGGGCGGCCCAATCGGCGTTGGTGATTTGGCAGGCTTCTTTAAGGAAGTCGAATTCGGCAGGCATGGGGGTATTTTACACGGTATTTGGGACGTTCATTTACAGAAAAACCCTTGCACTATCAACCAATCCCTCATACACATCCACAATTCGCCCTGCGATCTTCTCCCAGGCATAATCCTGCGCGTGTTCGGCGGCGCGCTTGCCCATGCGCGTCCGCAATTCGGAGTCGCTGAGTAATAGCGTCAACTTATCGCACAGCGCGGACGGGTCACCTTCGGGGACAGTGAAGCCCGTCTCACCGTCGCGGACGAGGAAGGCCAGTCCACCCACTTGCGATGCGATCACGGGCGTTCCGCAGGCCATGGCTTCCAGCGCCACCATCCCAAACGATTCGTAGAACGACGGCATCACCAGCACGTCCGCCGCGGAGTAGTAATAGGGCAACGTGTCCTGTGCGCGCTTGCCGAGGAACACCACCGTTTGCCCCATGCACAGGTCATCGCAAAGGGTTTGCAGGCGCGCCATCTCGGCTGTCATCTGGTCGGGACTAACATCAGGTTCGCCGCCGATAACAGCAAGATATACGGGATGCCCCACACTCTGGAATTTCAAGCACGACATGGCGCGGATGAGCGTGTCCACGCCTTTGAGCGGTTCGATCCGCCCAACGAACAAAACCATTTGCTGATGCGGAGAAAGCCCGATGAACTGCCGCGCCTCGTCCGTGGGGATTGGATAGAAATGACTGACATCCACGCCGGGCGGGACGACCTCCATTTTGCGGACATCGCCCTTATACAGCCACTGCAACTGCGCCTTCTCCGCTTCGGTCGCGACGATGATGCGGTCCGCGCGTTTCAGGACGCGTTTCTCGCCCTCGACGCGATACGGGCCTTCGCGTTCCGCGTCACTGCGTGCGATGCGGTTCTTCATCTCGCCCAACGTGTGGAACATGTGCAGGATCGGCGCGCCCCCCCACAGGTCTGAGAGCGACGCGGCCGCGAGTCCTGACATCCAGTAGTGGCTGTGGATCAGATTGTAGCGAATCCCCTTCTCGTCCGCGAAGGCGCGGATGCCGTCCACAAATTGCGGGATGTAATCCGCGAGTTCCTTTCTGGGGATGGGATGCTCAGGCCCCGCAGGCACGTGGACGACGCGGTTGCCGTAGCCGAGGTCGTGGAGGACGTGCGGGACGTGCTCATCCTGCGAACGCGTGAACACGTCCACGTGGATGCCGCGCATGCCGAGGGCACACGTCAGGTCGCGCACGTAGACGTTCATTCCGCCCGTGTCTTTGCCGCCGAGGGTGGCGAGCGGGCAGGTGTGGTAGGAGAGCATGGCGATGTTCATAAGTGGTAATTGTTGGACGAGGCGGGAGGTAGAAAACTTGCGGGATTAAGTGTAATCCTTTATAATCCCGCCGCTCGCAAAATAAGTTTTGCGGTACTTGCCACCGTAGCACAGTTGGCAGTGCAGCCGATTCGTAATCGGCAGGTCATGAGTTCAAATCTCATCGGTGGCTCAAGGCAGGACTCCGAGATTTCCAAAATCTCGGAGTCCTCTCTTAAATCCCATCGAAAATCGAATCGAGCTGGTCTTCAGGCACATCAAATACTGAACCGTTTTCAGGGAGGGCCTCCTCGGTCATCCACTTCGGGAGGCGGTCATCTTCCTTTGTGAAGCCTGCGCGGCGGTTGAATTCGCGTTCCATTTTGATGGTCTCTTTTCCGAGCGCTTGCAAAATATTATCGGGCAGGTCGTTCCAGCCATAGCGCGCGGCGAGCAGACGTTTGACCACGCCGTCGGGAGTGGCGGCGTAACCGAAGCCCGCGAAGATGCACGCGCCGAGGGTGTCGTAACCTGCCATGTTGAATTGCGCGTTGCGTGAGACTTCGATCTGCGCGTTCGGGTCAAGATGATTAATTTGCGCGCGGATGGTGAGTCCACAAGTGTGGTCGGCGCCTTGCGGGGTGGTCGCGTACGTCACGCCCGTGCCTTTGATGGAGCGCGGCTCATAGGCCGACATGGCCTGCCCCTTCACGACTGGCACGCGTTCGATATCGTATTTTTTGCCAGTCGCCGCCGCGCCGTCGCCGAGCGTTTTGCCAAGTTCTGTTCCTGCACGGATTTCGTCGAGCAATTTCTGCGCGTCGACTTCGCTACCCCATTGCATCAGTCCCGCCTCTGCCGCGACGCCGAGCGCCGCGCCGACTTCAATGGAGTCGAGTCCGAGATCGTTGACGTGCCAGTTCAACCGTCCAATCGCGTTGAGAGAATCAATATCAAGGTTTGTGCCCATCAGACCAATCGTTTCATACTCAAGCGGCGAGACGATGATCTTGCCATCCTCCCCGCCGAAGACGTTTGAGCATTTGATGGTACATCCCGCCATGCAAGCGTGAGACGGGTCGGATGGATGACCGCGCGTCAATGTGAATTCGCGCAGGGCCTCACCGCTGATTTTTTCCACTTCATCGAACGTGCCGCGCGAAAAGTTGTGGACGGGGATGCCCGCGAAGCGTTGCGTCAACTGCGTCATGGCGGCCGTGCCGTAATCGCGATATGTGACGGATTGCGGATGCTCCATGACAGACTTGGTGTAATCCTTCTGTGCGACTTTGAACGCCTCCGCGTGGACAATGGGCGGCTTCTGCCCACCCGCGTTATCGAACACGATAGCCTTGATGCGCTTCGAGCCCATCACCGCGCCGAGTCCGCCGCGCGCCGCGATGCGCGACGGGATTTTGTCTTTATCGAGATTCTGAATCCCTGCCGACTTCATCAGCATCTCGCCGCCTGGACCAATCAGCGCGATGGCAACTTTGTCACCGTATTTTTCGAGCAACTTCGGCGCGGTCTCGTATACACCCAAACCCGCGAGATCGTCAGCCTTTTCCCATTTCGAGCCGTTCAACGAAAGATGCAAAACCCAAAACGAATCATCAGATGGTTTATCTTCAACGATGAGCGCGTGGATGCCCATGTGTGTCATGTGGAGTCCCGTGCGGCCGCCCGCGTTGGCTTCTTTGATTCCGCCCGTCAGCGGGGACTTGCCGCCGATGGAGATTCTGTCCGTGGACGAGAGCATGTGGCCAACGAGCAGGCCTGGCGCGAAGATGAGTTTGTTGCCCGCGCCAAGGGGATCGCTCGTCGCGTCCACCTCATCCAGCAGGATACGCGCGATGAGGCCGCGCCCGCCCAATCGTGTCCATGAAGCGGGAACGGATTCCGTTGTCACTTCATGCGTGCGGGCGTTGACGCGCCAGATTCGGGATTTGAAATCAGCCATCATTTCTCCAAGAGTCAAAAGTCGAAAGTCAAGGGTCGAGTAAATTTTTGACCTTCGATAAAATTAATCAAGCAAAGATTGTACCGCCTCGCGAAACACCTTCGTATGGTAATCCACATCCTCCTGCGTGGTTTCGGGGGAGATGAGCGCCATATTGTGGAAGGGAGTCATCAGGATGCCGCGGTTGAGCGAGAAGATGTGCATGTAGCGATCCAGTTCGTGGTCAACGGCCGCGGCGGCTTCGCCACCATTGCGAGGAGGAGTCGGACGGAACCAGTATTCGGAGCGGTTGCCGAGACGTTTGACGATCCACGGGAGGTTGAATTCCGCGATGACCGTTTCCACGCCCGCGGTGAACTTTTCCTGCAAGGCGATGGCTTTAGCATAGAATTCGTCGGTGAGGACGTGTTGCAGGGTGGCTTTCATCGCCGCGATGGACAGGGCGTTGCCAGCCAGCGTGCCGCCGATGCCGCCCACGTCTGCGTCGTCGAGGTTCATTTTGTCGGCGAAGGCGCGCGAGACTTCCTCGGTGAAGCCGTAGATCGCGGCGGGGACGCCTCCAGCGAGGGGTTTGCCGAGGGTCAGGAAATCAGGTTGAAGGGAGTGTGAAGCGGTGTATCCGCCAGGACCCGCGCAGATAGTGTGAGTCTCGTCAATGATGAGGTAGGTCCCGTATTTGCGCGTCAGTTCGCGCAACGTGTCGTGGTAGCCATCGTCGGGATGGATGATGCCGATGTTGGTCATGGCGGGTTCGGCGAGGACAGCCGCGACGTCGCGCGAGGCGAGGGCGGTCTCCAGTGCGGCGATGTCGTTGAATTCAATGACCTTGGTCGTCTCGCGCGGGTCGATCTGCGGTCCCATGTTGTTGGGACGCGAGATCGGTGTGCCTTCCTCGTCGAGGATGATGAAGGTCTCGTCCACAGAGCCGTGATAGCAATAATTGAAGACGAGGATTTTCGGGCGTTCGGTGATCATGCGCGCCATGCGGAGGACGAAACGATTGGCGTCGGTGGCGGTGAGGGCGAACTGCCAATATGGAAGGCCGAAGCGGCGTTGCAGTTCCTCGCCGACCCAAATCACATCCTCGTAGGGGAGCATGAGTGTGATGCCTTTTTGGATTTGCTCGGTGATGGCTTTGACGGTCGCTTCGGGGCCGTGACCCGTCATCGCGCCCGTGTCGCCGAGGCAGAAGTCAATGTAGGAGTTGCCGTCCACGTCGGTGAAGTGCGCGCCTTTGGCCTCCTTGACGAAAACGGGGAAAGAGCCAGCCCAGCGCACCATCCACAACATCGGCACGCCGCCATGCAGGGATTTGCGCGCCTGCTGGTAGAGTCCGTAGGATTTAGGATGGTTCTTGTGGAAGAGGGCTTCCTCCTGTTTGAGGAGGGATTCGAGATGGGAACGGTTGAGAGTTGGCATAGGATATTGAAACGTAAAACGTAATGCGTAAAATGATTCACATTACGTTTTACAATTTATGTTTTATTTTATCGTTGTCTTCAGCGCGCCTTCAAAGGCAGTGAGCCCGTCGTTAATCTGCTCGCTCGTCACGTTCAACGGAGGAATCCAGCGGATGGTGTTGTCATAAGTGCCGCAGGAAAGCAGGAGCAGGTCCCGTTCCTCGGCGGCGTGGACGATCTCCTTGACGAGCGGCTTGGCCTTTTCGGGACGCCCGTCCACCAGAAACTCCGTGCCGATCATCAGACCTTTGCCGCGCACATCGCCGATCTGGGTATATTCTTCCTGCAATTTTCGCAAGCCTGTCATCAACTGCTCGCCGCGCTCGGTGGCGTTTTTGAGCATGTTGTCTTCGCGTATCGCCTGAATGGATGCGACGCCCGCCGCGCACGCGACTGCGTTCCCGCCGTAGGTGCCGCCGTGCGAGCCGACCTCCCATTTTTTCATCAGGTCGAGGCGGCTGAACACGCCAGAGAGCGGCATGCCCGAGGCAAGTCCCTTCGCGGCGG